>NZ_CM001484.1:602088-902088 GCF_000243395.2 Saccharomonospora glauca K62
TGCTGAGTGGGAAAGGATGTGGAGTCGCTGAGACAACCAGGAGGTTGGCTTAGAAGCAGCCATCCTTGAAAGAGTGCGTAATAGCTCACTGGTCAAGTGGTTCTGCGCCGACAATGTAGCGGGGCTAAGCACACCGCCGAAGCTGTGTCATTCACATGTGTGATCGGCTCGAGTCCTTCGGGGTTCGGGTCCAGTCGTGTGGATGGGTAGGGGAGCGTCCTGCATCCAGGGAAGCGGCCGGGGAACCGAGTCGTGGAGGGTGCGGGAGTGAGAATGCAGGCATGAGTAGCGAATGCAGAGTGAGAATCTCTGCCGCCGGATGACCAAGGGTTCCTGGGCCAGGTTGTTCCGCCCAGGGTAAGTCGGGACCTAAGGCGAGGCCGACAGGCGTAGTCGATGGACAACGGGTTGATATTCCCGTACCCGCGTAGGCGCGTCCCTGGTGAGGCAGGTGAGACTAACCACCCGCTCCGCGCGTTCGCCCTTCGGGGTGGTGTGTGGGGTGCGTGGGACCTGAGCTTGTAGTAGCCAAGCGATGGGGTGACGCAGGAAGGTAGCCCCGCCAGTCAGTGGTGATACTGGTGTAAGCGTGTGGCCCGCTCGATAGGCAAATCCGTCGAGCTGTCCTTCGAGGACGAGGGTGAGGCGTGATGCATAGCCGTTGCGGCGAAGTAGGGTGATCCTCTGCTGCCGAGAAAAGCCTCTAGCGAGTGCCTTCGCGGCCCGTACCCCAAACCGACACAGGTGGTCAGGTAGAGAATACCAAGGCGATCGGGTGAACTGTGGTTAAGGAACTCGGCAAATTGCCCCCGTAACTTCGGGAGAAGGGGGGCCAAAGCACCTGAAGCTCCTTGCGGGCTAGGGTGGGTTGGCCGCAGAGACCAGCGGAAAGCGACTGTTTATTAAAAACACAGGTCCATGCGAAGACGTAAGTCGATGTATATGGACTGACGCCTGCCCGGTGCTGGAACGTTAAGAGGACCGGTTAGCCCCTTTCGGGGGGTGAAGCTGAGAATTTAAGCGCCAGTAAACGGCGGTGGTAACTATAACCATCCTAAGGTAGCGAAATTCCTTGTCGGGTAAGTTCCGACCTGCACGAATGGCGTAACGACTTTCCGGCTGTCTCAACCACAGGCCCGGCGAAATTGCACTACGAGTAAAGATGCTCGTTTCGCGCGGCAGGACGGAAAGACCCCGGGACCTTTACTACAGCTTGGTATTGGTTTTCGGTTCGGCTTGTGTAGGATAGGTGGGAGACTGGGAAGCGGCCACGCCAGTGGTCGTGGAGTCGCTGTTGAAATACCACTCTGGCCGGATTGGGAATCTAACCTCGGACCGTGATCCGGTTCAGGGACAGTGCCTGGTGGGTAGTTTAACTGGGGCGGTTGCCTCCTAAAGGGTAACGGAGGCGCCCAAAGGTTCCCTCAGCCTGGTTGGCAATCAGGTGTTGAGTGTAAGTGCACAAGGGAGCTTGACTGTGAGACCGACGGGTCGAGCAGGTGCGAAAGCAGGGACTAGTGATCCGGCACCTCCTGGTGGAAGGGGTGTCGCTCAACGGATAAAAGGTACCCCGGGGATAACAGGCTGATCTTGCCCAAGAGTCCATATCGACGGCATGGTTTGGCACCTCGATGTCGGCTCGTCGCATCCTGGGGCCGGAGTAGGTCCCAAGGGTTGGGCTGTTCGCCCATTAAAGCGGCACGCGAGCTGGGTTTAGAACGTCGTGAGACAGTTCGGTCCCTATCCGCCGCGCGCGTTGGAGACTTGAGGAAGGCTGTCCCTAGTACGAGAGGACCGGGACGGACGAACCTCTGGTATGCCAGTTGTCCCGCCAGGGGCATGGCTGGTTAGCTACGTTCGGAAGGGATAACCGCTGAAGGCATCTAAGCGGGAAGCCTGTTCCAAGATGAGGTCTCCCACCACCATGGAGTGGGTAAGGCCCCCCAGAGACGATGGGGTTGATAGGCCAGACATGGACGCACAGTAATGTGTTTATGAGTGGACTGGTACTAATCGGCCGAGGGCTTGACCACAAAGACGCTACGCACCCACTCTGCGACTCTGAAACACCACCCTGGTGTGCCAGTGGTTGTTTCACAGAGTTTCGGTGGTAATAGCGGTGGGGAAACGCCCGGTCCCATTCCGAACCCGGAAGCTAAGCCCACCAGCGCCGATGGTACTGCACCCGCCGGGGTGTGGGAGAGTAGGACACCGCCGAACATATTCTTCCAGCCGGGGCCCGTCAGACACCTGACGGGCCCCGGTTTTTGTGTTGTTTTTTTATTTCGAGAAATCAGGACATGAGCCCGGCGGCCACCGTCGCGCCGAGCTCCCAGCATGCTTCGAGATCGTCCTTGGTGGGTTCGCCGTGGACCACCACCGCCGGAGCGGCCTGTTGCCAACCCAGCCCCGTGACCACCGTGTCGATCGATTTCGTGGCGCCTTCCGTGCCTTGATTGCCGTGCACGTAGTAGCCGAAAGGGCGTTTACGGGTCGCTTCAAGACACGGGTAGTAGATCGTGTCGAAGAAATGCTTCAACGCCCCCGACATGTAGCCCAAATTGGCCGGTGTCCCGAGCAGGTAGGCGTCGGCGGCCAGTACGTCCGACGCGGTGGCCGACAAAGCGGGCTCGCGCACGACCTCGACACCGCTGATCTCGGGGTCGGTGGCTCCGGACAGCACGGCGTCCAACATGGCCGCGAGATGTGGGGAAGGGGTGTGATGGACGATCAGCAACCTGGCCACGGTATTCGAGCGTGCCCGGTCGGGCGTGGTGGCGCAAGGGAAGTGCTGTGGAGACCACCGCGACGGGAGGCGCTGGTCTCCACAGCGGTGACGTCACCGGGTGGTGAGCAGATTCGTGACGTCGTCGCGTAGGGCGGCGAGGGTTTCCCGCGCGGCGCGGCGGGTCTCGGCGAGGTCCTCCGGTGCCGGCGCCGGCGTCGTGACTTCGAGATACGCCTTCACCTTGGGTTCCGTGCCCGACAAGCGCACGATCACGCGGATGCGTTCCCCGCTCAACTTGAGCGCCTGGGCTTCCGGGAGTTCCTCGGCGGTGACCGAGATTCCCGCCAGTGTCGTTGGGGGCTCGGCGCGAAGCCGCTCCATGACCGCGGCCCGCTCGGCGAGGTCGGCGAACCGAGGAGCGACCTGCCCGGTGACGGAGACGCCGTGCGCCAACGTGAGATCGTCGAGGAGATCCAGCAGCGTACGGCCTTGGCTTTTGGCCTCGGCGGCGACGTCGGCCGCGAACACGGCCGCAGCGATACCGTCCTTGTCCTTCACGAAGTCGGGATTGACGCAGAGCCCCAGTGCTTCCTCGTAGGCGTAAACGAGCCGTTCGCCCGCCCGCATCAGCCATTTGAAGCCGGTCAGCGTGCGTGCGTGGCGAGCACCGTGCGCTTGTGCCACCTGAGCGAGCAGGGAGGACGACACGAGAGTCGTGGCCACGAGGGGGTCAGCCGTCTGGGTGCGCGCCAGCAGCCGGTCGCCGAGCAGCACTCCGGTCTCGTCGCCGGTCAGCATGCGCCACGTGCCGTCGCGGTCCCGAGTGCCGACGGCGCACCGGTCGGCGTCGGGGTCCAGCGCGATGGCGAGATCGGCGTCGATGTCGGCGGCGAGGTTCAGCAGCAGATCGGTGGCGCCCGGTTCCTCGGGGTTGGGGAACGCGACCGTGGGGAAGTCCGGATCGGGTTCCGCCTGCGCTTCGACGAGGTGGACGTCGGTGAAACCCGCGCGGTGCAACGCGTCGCGTACCACCGTGCCTCCGACACCGTGCAGGGGGGTGACGGCGATTCGCAGGTCGCGTGCCCCGCTCGTGGCGAGCTCGGCGACCCTGTCGAGATAGGAGTCGAGGATTTCCTCACCGAGGGGACGAGCGCCCTTCCCCCTGGGTATCGACACCGCCGCGGGAGCCGCCGTGATCTCCGCTTCGATCTCCGAGTCCGCGGGCGGGATGATCTGGATCCCGGTGTGGTCGAACACCTTGTACCCGTTGTCGGCCGGGGGATTGTGGGACGCGGTGATCTGAATTCCGGCGCACGCGCCGAGGTTCAGCGTGGCGTAGGCGAGTACCGGAGTCGGGAGAGGACGCGGCAGCACTCGGACGTCGAACCCGGCGGCGTCGAGTACTTCGGCGGCGGCCGCGGCGAACCGTTCGGAGCCGTGCCGGGCGTCGCGGCCGACCACGACCGTGCCACTCGGAGCGCGCTTGGCGAGCCACGCCGCGAGGCCGGCCGTGGTGCGCACGACCACCGCGGTGTTCATTCCGTTGGGACCGGCCCTCACCGGTCCGCGGAGACCCGCCGTGCCGAAGGTGAGGGTCCCGTTCATGCGGTCGTCGAGTTCGGACAGAGCGTCGGGGTCTCCCGCCATCGCGCGGGCGAGCAGGTCTTGCATCTGCGCACGCGAGTCGGCGTCGACGTCGTCGGCGATCCAGCGGAACGTCGTGTCCCGGAGCTCGGGAGTGAGCCGAGGCGGTTTCTGTTGCATCACGTCATAGTGGCAAGGGGAGTCGCGAGCGGAGCGCGCGACCCCCGCGTGACCGAATCCACGATTATCGATCGTGTCGCAAAATGCAGTCCTCATATTGCAGAACAGAGCCCTGATCTGCATTGACGAAATATTTCCCCGCATAATCCGCGACGGCATCGCTCAGTGTCAGCGATGCCGCGCTAGCAGCACACGATCGGGTTATTGTCTCCTTGCCAATCATCCGACAGATTTTTCTCGCCACCGCGGAACACCGCGAACTCTCCATCGGGCATGGCCGGGCCGCTGCCCACGGGAAAGGAATCGACGATGACACCACTGTTCGTATTCACCGATGTGCCGATCACCGTTGGTGCGACGACCAAGAAGTGAACGGCGCCTCAGGCGCGAGTGACGAGGTCCCGCAACAGGGTCCCCATGCGTTCGGCCGACGCCCGGCCCGCTTCGAGAACCTCCTCGTGGTTCAGCGGTTCACCCGTCATGCCCGCAGCGAGGTTGGTGACCAGTGACAGTCCGAAGACCTCGACGCCTGCGGCGCGGGCCGCGATGGCTTCCAGCACGGTGGACATGCCCACGAGGTCGGCGCCGAGCGTGCGGAGCATGCGGATCTCGGCGGGGGTCTCGAAGTGGGGGCCGGGAAGGCCCGCGTAGACGCCCTCGGCCAGAGTGGGGTCGATCTCCTTGGCGATCTTGCGCAACCGCTCGGAGTACAGGTCGACCAGGTCGACGAAGTTCGCACCCGTGATGGGCGAGGTGGCCGTCATGTTCAGGTGGTCGGAGATGAGCACGGGCTGACCGACCCGGAAACCCTCGCGCAGACCTCCCGCGGCGTTGGTCAGCAACACCGCACGGACCCCCGCCGCGGCGGCGGTGCGCACGGCGTGGACGACCCTGGCCACACCCTTGCCCTCGTAGAGGTGGGTGCGGCCGAGCAGGACGAGGACCCGCTTGTCCCCGACCTCCACCAGGCGGGCGGTGCTGCCGTGCCCGACCGCGCTGGGAGTTTCGAAACCGGGCAGCTCCCCGAGCGGGATCTCCGCTCGGGGCTCGCCGATCACGTCGGCGGCGGGTCGCCAGCCGGAACCGAGAACGACGGCGATGTCGAACGCCTCGACGCCGGCGCGGTCGGTCAGGACGGACGCGGACGCGGCGGCGAGGTCATGTGGCTGCGTGTTGCTGTTGGAGTTCACGACCGTGGAGCTTAGGACCCGGTGAACCACGCCCGGCCCACCGGACCGTCGGGGGCGGGGTGTCCGACGAGGTCGGAGCCGCTCGGCTAGCCGGCCAGCAGGCGGGCGAGAGCGAAACCTAAAGCAGCGGTGAGGACGAACACCACCACGGCCACCCCGTAGAGAACGCCTCTGCGCTCGGACACCGTGGCCACCAGGCCGGTGAACAGGTCCGCGTTCGGCCGGGGCAGCCAACCCCACCGCGGCGTGGTCGGCTTCGCGGTGACGGACCTGCGAGCGGGCTGCCGCGGCTCCCGCCCGGCGGACGACGTCGCGGAGTCCTCGACGGCGAACGGCAGCGGGCCCGGATCGGGGGCCAGTTCCGCCTCGCCGTCACTCGCCCCACCCGTGTCGTCGGGGGCGTCGCTCAGCATCGGAACACGGGGAATCACCCTGGTGGCGCTGGCCTCGTCGCGGACACGGCCGGCGTCGCTCTCGGTGAAGAGCTCGGCGGGGAAAAGCGTGTGTCCCGGTTCGGTGAGCAACGGGTACAGCCTGCGACGCACTTCCGACAGCGACATGCGCTCGGAGGGTTTCTTCATCATCAGCCCGCGGATCACCGGCGCCAGCGGGCCGGGGGACGGACGTGGCACGTCACCCTGGACGACGCTGACCACGGTTTCCAGCGGATCGCCGTCGGCGTCGTACGGCGGGCGCCCCTCGGTGGCGGCGAACAGCGTCGCCCCCAGTCCCCACAGGTCGGCCGTGTAGGTGACGGGACCGCCGGTGGCGACCTCGGGCGCGATGAACGCCGGGGACCCCAGCATCATGCCCGTGTGCGTCATCGTCGCCTCGGAGACGTTGCGGGCGATGCCGAAGTCGGTGAGCTTGACGCGGCCGTCGTCGGCCACGAGCACGTTGCCCGGCTTGACGTCGCGATGGGTGATGCCCGCGGCGTGGGCCGCCTCCAGCGCGGCCGCGACGGCCTCGCCCACGGTCGCGGCCTGTGCGACCGTGAGCCTGCCCACCTGTCGGAGCAGTCCGGCGAGGCTCCGGGAGGGCAGCAGTTCCATCACGACGTACGGGTCGTCGTGCTCCCTGACGACGTCGTGCAGGATCACCACGTTGGGGTGGGACAGCACGGCGATCGCTCTGGCCTCGCGCAGCGTCCGTTCCCGTAGTTCGGCGACCCTGGCAGGGGGCACACCGGGCGGCATGCGGACCTCCTTCACCGCCACGGGACGGTGGAGGAACTCGTCGTAGGCCGACCACACGGTGCCCATGGACCCGGAGCCGAGCACGGACCGCAGCCGGTAGCGGCCGGCCACGAGTCGTCGGTCGTCAGTCGGAGCGGACACGCGTTCCATTGTCGCCGACCGGGGCCGCGCCGCCCCTCAGGCTCTCGGGACGGGCGTTTCGCGGCAGAGATCAGTGTCATAGTGCAGGGGAAAAACCCAGCCCTAGGATGACTGGCTATGGGCAAGGGCGCTGAGCGCACGGGGCTCACCGGCGAACTGGCACTGGCGGCCGAGTTCGAGACACCGAGCCGACAGGAGTGGGAACGCCTGGTCGAGAAGGTGCTCGAACGAACGGGTTCGAGCCGTGACCGGTTGGTGACCACCACCGACGACGGCATCGAGGTGCTGCCTCTCTACACCGCCGACGACCCCGCGCCCCCCGCCGGTTTCCCCGGCGTGCCCCCGTTCGTCCGAGGTTCCCGTCCCGACGGTCACGTGCGTGAGGGCTGGGACGTTCGGGCCCTGCACGAGGTGGTCGACGCGGCCGCCGGTAACGAAGCCGTGCTCGCCGACCTCGAAGGCGGGGTGACGTCGCTCTGGCTGCGGGTGGGCGAAGGCGGTGTGCCGGTGTCCTCCCTCGGCGACGTGCTGCGCGAGGTGCGCCTCGATCTCGCGCCCGTCGTCCTCGACGCGGGGGCGGAGTACGAGCGGGCGGCGGAGGCCCTCCTCGCGCTGCACGCCGAGCAGGGCGTGCCCGACACCGAGGTCACGGGCAACCTCGGCGCCGACCCGATCGGGCTGCGGGCCCGCACGGGCCGCGAACACGACGTCGCCCCCGCGGCGGCGCTCACCGCCCGGCTCGCGAGGCGGCACCCGCGGCTGTCGACGCTCGTGGCCGACGGTCTGCCCTACCACGAGGCGGGCGGCTCCGACGCCCAGGAACTCGGCGCGGCGACGGCCACTGCCGTGGCGTACCTACGGGCCCTGACCGAGGCGGGGCTCGACGTGGCGGACGCCGCGGCTCGCATCGAGTTCCGTCTGGTGGCCACCACCGACCAGTTCGGCACCATCGCGAAGTTGCGGGCCGCGCGCAGGGTGTGGGCGCGGGTCATGGAGGTGTGCGGAGCGCCCGACGTCGCCATGCGCCAGCACGCGGTCACCTCGCCGGCCATGCTGACCCGTCGCGATCCCGCCGTGAACCTGCTGCGCACCACCGTCGCGAGTTTCGCGGCGGGCATCGGTGGGGCGGACGCGATCACCGTGCTGCCGTTCGACCACGCCATCGGGCTTCCCGACCGGTTCTCGCGGCGACTCGCCCGCAACACCCAGGCCATCCTGCTGGAGGAGAGCAAGCTCGCCGCGGTGATCGACCCGGCGGGCGGCTCGTGGTACGTCGAGAACCTCACCGACGCCCTCGCCCACAAGGCCTGGGACGAGTTCACGGCCATCGAGAAGGCGGGCGGCATCGAGTCCGAGCTCGCTTCCGGGGCGTTGGCCGACCGACTCGCGCGCACCTGGCGGGCGCGGTCCCGGCGAATCGCCACGCGACGCGACGCCATCACCGGGGTCAACGAGTTCCCGCTGCTGGAGGACAAGACCTTCGACCGCGCACCTCGGCCCGAGGTGGCGACCGGTGGCCTGCCGAGGGTGCGTTACGCGCAGGACTACGAACGGCTGCGCGACCGCTCCGACGCGCACCTGGCGGAACACGGCAGCAGGCCGAAGATCTTCCTCGCCACCCTCGGCTCGCTCGCCGAGCACACGGCGCGGGCCACGTTCGCGGCCAACCTGTTCCTCGCGGGTGGGATCGAGCCGGTGAACCCCGGCCTCTCCGAGGCCACCACCGACGAGCTCGTCCGGGCGTTCCGCGACAGCACGACCCCGGTGGCCTGCGTGTGCGGCACCGACGAGGCCTACGCCGACCGCGCGGCCGAGGTGGCGAGAGCGCTGCGCGAGGCGGGAGCCACCACGGTGTTCCTCGCGGGCCGCCCCTCGGACGTCGACGGCGTCGACGGACACGTCCACCGAGGCTGTGACGCGCTCGCCGTCCTCACCGACACTCTCGACACCCTGGGAGTCGCGCCATGACGATCCCCGACTTCGGCGACATCGAACTCGGTTCCCCCTCGGGTTCCGATTCGGACAGGCAGAAGTGGATGGAGGCCGTGCGCGCGGCCACCGGCAAGGACGTCGACGCGCTGGTGTGGGAGACCCCCGAGGGCATCGGCGTCAAACCGCTGTACACGGCCGAGGACCTCGCCGGACTCGACTTCCTGCGGACGTATCCCGGTATCGCGCCGTACCTGCGGGGCCCGTACCCCACGATGTACACGACACAGCCGTGGACCATCCGGCAGTACGCCGGTTTCTCCACGGCCGAGGAGTCCAACGCCTTCTACCGGCGCAACCTCGCCGCGGGCCAGAAGGGCCTGTCGGTGGCGTTCGACCTCGCCACCCACCGCGGCTACGACTCCGACCACCCGAGGGTGTCCGGTGACGTCGGGATGGCCGGGGTGGCCATCGACTCGATCTACGACATGCGGCAGCTCTTCGACGGCATCCCGCTCGACCGCATGAGCGTGTCGATGACGATGAACGGTGCCGTGCTGCCCGTGCTGGCGTTGTACGTGGTGGCGGCCGAAGAGCAAGGTGTGCGTCCCGAACAGCTCGCGGGGACCATCCAGAACGACATCCTCAAGGAGTTCATGGTCCGCAACACCTACATCTACCCGCCGCAGCCGTCGATGCGGATCATCTCCGACATCTTCGCCTACACGTCGCGGCACATGCCGAAGTTCAACTCGATCTCGATCTCCGGCTACCACATGCAGGAGGCCGGGGCCACGGCCGACCTGGAGCTGGCGTACACACTCGCCGACGGCGTCGAGTACATCCGGGCGGGACTGGCCGCGGGGCTCGACATCGACGCGTTCGCGCCGCGGCTGTCGTTCTTCTGGGCGATCGGCATGAACTTCTTCATGGAGGTCGCGAAGCTGCGGGCGGCCCGGCTGCTGTGGGCGAAACTCGTGAAGCGGTTCGAGCCGCGCAACCCCAAGTCGCTGAGCCTGCGCACGCACTCCCAGACCTCCGGGTGGTCGCTCACGGCGCAGGACGTCTACAACAACGTGGTCCGGACCTGCGTCGAGGCGATGGCCGCCACGCAGGGCCACACGCAGTCGCTGCACACCAACGCCCTCGACGAGGCGTTGGCGCTGCCCACCGACACCAGCGCCCGCATCGCGCGCAACACGCAGCTTCTGCTCCAGCAGGAGTCCGGCACCACGAATGTCATCGACCCGTGGGGCGGCAGCGCGTACGTCGAGCGGCTCACCTACGAGCTGGCGAAGCGGGCGTGGGGACACATCGAGGAGGTCGAGGCCGCGGGCGGGATGGCGAAGGCCATCGACGCGGGCATCCCCAAGCTCCGCATCGAGGAGGCCGCGGCTCGCACGCAGGCCCGTATCGACTCGGGCAGGCAGCCGGTGATCGGTGTCAACAAGTACCGCGTCGGAGCGGAGGACGACATCGAGCTCGAGGTCCTCAAGATCGACAACGCCGAGGTGCGGGCGCAGCAGATCGAGAAGCTGCGCAGGCTGCGTGCCGAACGCGACGAGGAGGCGACGAGGGAGGCCCTGCGCAGGCTCACCGCGGGCGCGGAGGGCGACGGCAACCTGCTCGAACTCGCTATCGACGCGGCGAGGGCCAAGGCCACGGTCGGCGAGATCTCCGAGGCCCTGGAGAAGATCTGGGGCAGGCATTCCGGTCAGATCCGTACCATTTCCGGCGTGTATCGCGAGGAGGTCGGCAACACGTCGAACGTGGAGACCGCCAGGCGGCGGGTCGAGGCGTTCGCCGAGGAGGAGGGCCGCCGTCCGCGCATCCTCGTGGCCAAGATGGGACAGGACGGTCACGACCGTGGCCAGAAGGTGATCGCCTCCGCGTTCGCCGACCTCGGTTTCGACGTCGACGTCGGCCCGCTGTTCTCCACCCCGGCGGAGGTCGCGCGGCAGGCCGTCGAGGCCGACGTGCACATCGTCGGGGTGTCGTCGCTGGCGGCGGGGCACCTCTCGCTCGTCCCGGCGTTGCGGGAGGAGCTGGAGCGGCTCGGCAGGGACGACATCATGATCGTGTGCGGCGGGGTCATCCCACCGCAGGACTACGACGCGCTGCGCGAGGCCGGTGCGGTCGCGATCTTCGGACCGGGCACCGTGATCGCCGACTCGGCCATCACGCTGCTCGACGAACTCGAGGCTCGACTCTCGTAGGCATGGCACGCATCCTCGACGTCTCCGCCTACGCCAAGGGAGTCCTCGACGGCGACCGCGGCATGCTCGCCAGGGCGATCACCCTGGTGGAGTCGCAACGCGCCGACCACCGCGAACGGGCTCAGGAGCTGCTCGTCGAACTGCTGCCCCACGCGGGCGGCGCGTTCCGGGTGGGCATCACGGGCGTGCCCGGCGTGGGGAAGTCGACGTTCATCGACCAGCTCGGCACCCGGCTCACCGCCGCGGGACATCGGGTCGCCGTCCTGGCGGTCGACCCGTCGTCCACCCGCACCGGCGGCAGCATCCTCGGTGACAAGACGCGAATGGCTCGGCTCGCCGTCGACCCGGCCGCGTTCATCAGGCCCTCGCCCACCTCGGGCACGCTCGGCGGGGTGGCCAGGGCCACCCGCGAGACCATCGTGCTGATGGAGGCCGCGGGCTACGACGTCGTGCTGGTCGAGACCGTGGGCGTCGGGCAGTCGGAGGTCACCGTCGCCGGCATGGTCGACTCCTTCCTCTTCCTCACACTGGCACGCACGGGCGACCAGCTGCAGGGCATCAAGAAGGGCGTGCTCGAACTCGCCGACGTCATCGCCGTCAACAAGGCCGACGGCGAACACGAGCGGGACGCGCGGCGCGCGGCCAGGGAGCTCTCCGGGGCCCTGCGCATGATCTACGGGCCCGACGCGGCCTGGACCCCGCCCGTGCTCACCTGCAGCGGGCTCACGGGAGCGGGCCTCGACACCGTGTGGCAGCAGCTCGAACGGCATCGAGCGCACCTGGCGGAGTCCGGGGAGCTGGAGGCCAAGCGGCAACAGCAGCAGGTGGACTGGACCTGGGCGATGGTGCGCGATCAGCTGCTCGACCGGCTGGAACGGCATCCCGGTGTGCGCGAGATCGTCGACGAGGTGGAAAGCGACGTCCGGGAGGGCCGCAGCACCGCGACTCTGGCCGCCGAACGCATCCTGAGGGCGTTCGGCGGCGAGTCCTCGTCCGGGGGCTGACGCACCGCCGTCTCTCACGGCAGACTGTGAGCGTGCGTGTTCTGTCGGTTGTGCTCAGTGTGCTCGCCGTCCTCGTGATGTCCGCCACCGGTCCCGCTCCCGAGGCGCGTGCCGCGGTCGACGGCCCGGTGCTCGCCCACGCGTTGGCCCAGGACTCCGAGGAGTCGAGTTCGTCGTCCTCCTCCGAGACGGCCGAGGAAGGGCCGGAGCTCGATCCCCAGACCGAGGCCGAGGCGCAGAAGAACCGGAGCAGGATCGTCGTGGGCATCATCGCCGCGGCGTTGCTCGGCATCGTGGCCTGGGGGCGGTACCTACGGAGCAAGAAGGCCAAGAGCGGCTAGGGCTCCACGTACAGCGTGACCGAACGATCCGTCACCGTTTAGCGCAAACGGGCTACCTTCTGTCTACCCATTAGGACATCTGGGTTACGCATACGCTGGTTGGTGTCAAACTGAGAGCAAATGCGTACGGCAACGACTTACCAGCGGACGACAGAGGTACGCGACAGTTCCAACCTCGCCACGCTGGTTGCGTGCGGAGGTGCGGCGTGACCGTTCTGGACTCGCGCCCCGAGGTGCCGGGCGAATCCGACCACGACGCGTCGGTCGAAGCCCTGCTCGCCGCCTCGGGTGCGGCCACCATCGGTGATGTGGGACAGGGACGTGGCCCGGCCTGGCTCGACGCCTGGCTGACCGACCGTGCGACGGACGTGGTGGCGTGGCGCAGGCACATCCACGCCCACCCCGAACTCGCCCGGCGGGAATACGGGACCACCGAACTCATCACCAAGCTGCTCACCTCGGCCGGGCTGCGGCCGAAGGTGTTGCCCGGTGGCACCGGCGTCGTATGCGACGTCGGGACCGGGTCGCGATGTGTGGCGTTGCGGGCGGACCTGGACGCCCTTCCGCTGACCGAGGCCACGGGGTTGCCCTTCGCCTCCACCGTGGACGGTGTCGCCCATGCATGCGGCCACGACGTGCACACCACGGTGCTGCTCGGCGCCGGGCTCGCCCTGGCCACCGCCGACGAGCTCCCCGGCAGGGTGCGGCTCGTCTTCCAGCCCGCCGAGGAGGTTATGCCGGGCGGTGCGCTCGACGCCATCGACGCCGGGGTGCTCGACGGGGTGGAGCGCATCTTCGGGCTGCACTGCGACCCCCGGCTGCCGGCCGGCAAGATCGGGACGCGGGTGGGAGCGTTGACGTCCGCCGCTGACCTGGTGGAACTCACGTTGACCTCGCCGGGTGGGCACACCTCGCGGCCTCACCTCACGGCCGACCTCGTGCACGGTCTCGGTACCGTTATCACGTCGTTGCCCGCGGTGCTGTCGCGGCGCGTGGACCCGAGGTCGGGCACCGTGCTCGTGTGGGGCGCCGTGCACGCCGGTGAGGCGGCCAACGCCGTGCCGCAGGAGGGGATACTGCGTGGCACGCTTCGGACCGCCGACCGCGACACGTGGCGGATTCTGGAGCCGTTGGTCGAGTCGTCGGTCAAGGCCCTGCTCGCGCCCACCGGGGTGGGGTACGAGCTGAACTACCGGCGGGGAGTCCCGCCCGTGGTGAGTGACGAGGAGAGCACCACGCTGCTGCGCGCGGGCGTTGAGGCGGCGCTCGGGCCCGACGCGCTGGCCCCCACGGAGCAGTCGTCGGGTGGTGAGGACTTCGGGTGGTACCTGGAGCACGTGCCCGGCGCGTTCGCCCGGCTCGGAGTGTGGTCGGGCGAGGGGCAGATGCGTGACCTGCACCAGCCGACGTTCGAGGCCGACGAGCGTGCTCTCCTCACCGGCATCCGGGTGATGGTTCACACGGCCCTGGCGGCGCTGGCCTCCTGACCCCCGCGTGTCCGCAGGCTGCGCACTCGTGTCCGCAGGCTGTGTACGCGTGTTCGCACTTTTCGTACGGGTGTTCGCGTCGTGCGATGCGAACACCCGTACCTAGGCTGCGGACACGAGTTGTCCACAGATTCGCGAGTTGTCCACAGGCTGTGGACAACTCGTGGTGTGGCGTCCGAAGGGCGTCCAACCTGGGAGGATGCCGCAGAACTGGGGAGTTCGTGGAGTTGTCTCGCGGCGGGAAGCCGCCGCCATCATGGGTGAAAGGGCGCTAAGGACGGCCCTCGAGGTCGGGACGTTGACCCAACCATGGCGAGGGGTCGTGGTGCGGACGGCCGACCTGAGTGATCTTCGTACGCGCGCCGAGGCGGCCGTGTTGTTCGTCGGGGACCCCGTGGTGGTGTCGGGGCCCACGGCGCTGGCCTTGCACGGGTGCGCCGCGGTGAGCGGCACCGGTCCGATTCATGTCACGGTGCCGTATTCGCGGTCGGCGCGGTCGCGGCCGGGGCTGGTGATGCACCAGAACCGGTACGGACCGGACGACGTCGTCGAGGTCGAGGGACTTCCCGTGTTCGCACTCGACCTCGCGGTCTCGGAGCAGCTGTGCGACGGTGACAGACGGGTGGCGTTCGGATGTCTCGACGAGGTGCTGCGTCGTCACGCCGATCCGGAGTCGTTCCGGGCCGCGGTGCGGGAACGACTCGCCGCGCGCGACGACCGGCGGCACGTCGCCAGGGCTTTAGCGCTCACCGAACTTGCCACGGGGCGTGCGGACTCGCCGCCGGAAAGCTCGCTGCTGATGATCGTGGTGGAGGCCGGGTTCCCCGTTCCGGAGGCGCAGGTGCCGGTGCACACGATCGACGGTCGGTTGCTCTACGTACTCGACCTGGCCTGGGAGTCGTGGCGGATCGCCTTGGAATATGACGGCTACGACGCTCACGAAAGCCGGGAAGCCTACGACGCCGAGCGCGACCGGAGGCTGGCCGGGCGTGGATGGCGGGTGATCAGGGCAAAGGCTCGAGACCTCCGTGACCCGTCGCGGGTGCTGAACGAGTTGGCGCAGGCCTTTGCCGAACGCTCGCGCTAGGCCGTGTCCGCAGTCTGTGTACTCGTGTCCGCAGGTTGGGGACGGGTGTTCGCACTTCTCGTACGGAGATTGGAGGTCTAAGGGAGCGTGTCCGCGCCGTAGGCTGCGGACACGCGTACGGGATCTGCGGACACGCGTACGGGATCTGCGGACACGCGGGTTAGGGGCCGATGCGCTTGCAGGGGCGGGTGCGCAGGTCGTCGACGTAGTCGGCGGGGGCGCCCGCTGCTTCGGCCGCGTCGGCGAGCACACCCAGGTAGCGGGCCGAGGGCAGGCCACCTTCGTACGCGTCGAGGACGTACAGCCACGCCAGCGCCGACCCGTCCATGGTCTGCACGCGCAACCTGATCTTCGTGTGCAACCCGAGCTCGCCGCCCTCCCACTGGTCGAGACGTGACTCGTCCAGCGGCGTGACGTCGTAGAGCACGACGAAAACTCGCGATCCGGGGTCCTCGACGATGGTGGCGAGTGCGCCCTCCCAGTTCAGGTCCTCGCCGCCGAAGGTGAGCCGCCAGCCTTCCAGCCAGCCGGTACCCGCCATCGGCGAGTGCGGGGCTCGCTCCGTCATCTGGGAGGGATCCATGTTGGACCCGTACGCGGCATAGAGGGGCACGCCCCCCAGGGTAGCGACCACTGAGTCACCCGAGCGGATGCACTCCGTGTGTCCCCGCATAGAGTTGGGGAGCAGTGCCGTGCTGAGGAGGGAACGAAGTTGACCAAGATCGTGATCATGGGTGGCGGTCCCGCGGGGTACGAGGCGGCCCTGGTCGCGGCACAACACGACGCGGATGTCACCGTGGTCGAGCGTGACGGTCTCGGTGGCGCGTGCGTGCTGTACGACTGTGTTCCCTCCAAGACGTTCATCGCCTCGTCCGGCGCTCAGGCGAGCTTGCAGAACTTCGGCGAGCTGGGCATCCGGGTGAGCCCGCCGACCATCGACCTGCCGGCCGTGCACGGCCGGGTACGGGGACTGGCGCTCGCCCAGTCGGCCGACATCCGGGCCCGCGTGCAGCGGGAAGGCGTGCGCGTGATCAATGGCACGGCCCGTTTCCGGGACGCCGAGCCCGGCCTCGCGACCCACAAGGTGGGGGTGACCCGCCCCGACACCGACGAGGAGGAGATCCTCGACGCCGACGTGGTGCTGGTGGCCACGGGCGCGACGCCCAGGGTGCTGCCGGGGGCCGTGCCGGACGGGGAGCGGATCCTGGACTGGCGGCAGCTCTATGACCTGCGTGAACTGCCCGAGCACCTCGTCGTGATCGGGTCGGGCGTCACGGGCGCGGAGTTCGCCTCGGCCTACACCGAGATGGGCGTGAAGGTCACCTTGGTGTCGAGCCGGGACCGCGTGCTGCCGCACGAGGACGCCGACGCCGCCGCGGTGCTGGAGGAGGTCTTCTCCAAGCGCGGCACCACGGTCGTGAAGCACGCGCGGGCCGACCGCGTCGAGCGCACGGACGACGGGGTGGTCGTGCACCTTGCGGACGGCAGGCAGATCGAGGCCAGCCACGCTCTGATGACCGTCGGTTCGGTGCCCAACACCAGTGACATCGGCCTCGAACGGGTCGGCATCGAGCCCGGCCCCGGTGGTTTCATCAACGTCGACCGGGTCTCACGGACCAGCGCTCCCGGCGTGTACGCGGCCGGCGACTGCACGGGCGTACTCATGCTGGCGTCGGTGGCGAGCATGCAGGGGCGGATCGCGATGTGGCACGCCCTGGGGGAGGGCGTGGCGCCGATCCGGCTGCGCACGGTGGCGGCCAACGTGTTCACCCACCCCGAGATCGCCACGGTGGGGGTGAGCCAGAAGGCCATCGACTCCGGTGAGGTGCCCGCTCGCACGATCATGCTGCCGCTGGCCACGAACGCCCGCGCGAAGATGGAGGGGGTGCGCCACGGCTTCGTGAAGCTGTTCTGCCGTCCCGCGACGGGTGTCGTGGTGGGCGGTGTCGTGGTGGCTCCCAACGCGAGCGAGCTGATCCTGCCCATCGCGTTGGCGGTGCAGAACCAGCTCACGGTGGACAACTTGGCGCTGACGTTCTCGGTGTATCCGTCGCTGTCCGGGTCGATCACCGAGGCGGGGCGTCAGCTCATGCGTCACGACGACCTCGACTGACGCCTCCGGGTTACGCGGAGACGCTCTCCGTTGGCGGGCGTCCCTGCTCGCGCGCATTCTGGATGGACCCGGCGGTGGCGTGGATCGACGTCTCGCCGGCAGCTCTGTCCACCAGCGCACGCCAGGAGTCCAGCGATGGCTGTTCGCGACACGCCCTATCCCGACGGAACCCCGTGCTGGATCGACCTCATGGTGCCGGATCCCCGAATGGCGATGGACTTCTACGGGGCGTTGTTCGGTTGGGACTTCGCCGACCAGGGTGATGCAGCGGGCAACTACCTGCTGTGCTCGGTGGATGGGCGGGTGGTGGCCGGGATGGGCGGTTCCTCCCCGGACCGCGAGGCCCCATCGGTCTGGACCACTTACCTCGCGACCTCCGATGTCGACGCCACGGCCGCGAGGATCACCGAAGCGGGCGGGCGGCTGCTCATGGCGCCCATGGACGTGATGGCGGAAGGCCGGATGGTGATGGCCTCCGACCCGACGGGCGCGGTGTTCGGCCTGTGGCAGGCCGGCAACACCGTTGGCGTGCAGCTGACCGACATGCCCTCGGCCCTGGTCTGGAACGAGTGCATGACCCGTGACTTCGAGGCGGCGAAGGAGTTCTACCGGCGCGTTTTCGGCTACACCGTCCAGGACATGGAGGACGAGGAGTTCGACTACGCCACCCTGCTGGTGGGCGACCGCATCGTGGGAGGTGTGGGCAGGTTGCCTTCCGAGGTGCCCGCCGACGTGCCGCCGCACTGGATGTCGTACTTCGGCGTCACGGACACCGACGCGACGGTGGCCAGGGCGATCGCGTTGGGCGGCACCGTGGTCTCACCGCCCACCGACAGCCCGTACGGGCGGATGGCCGCCATCGCCGACAACCAGGGCGTGGCATTGTCGGTGATCACCGTGGCGGCCGAGCCGGAGGAGCAGCGGGCCGGCTCGCCGTTCTGACGGCGGGCCCCCGTACCGGGCCGTCGGTGGTGGCCGCCGGGAGGGCGTCCGGTTCCTGGGGCCTTACTGTGCGGCGAGTGTTCTCATCTCGTCGATTTCCTTGTTGTGCCGGTCGATGATGTCCTGGGCGTACATCGAGGCGAGAGCGTTGCGACCGTCGCGGAGTTGAGCTTCGGCCATGTGGACGGCGCCTTCGTGGTGTTCGATCATGGTTTGCAGCCACAGCGCGTCGAACTCCTCCCCCGAGCTCTGCTGGAGTGCCTGGAACGTCTCCTCGGTCATGAGGTGTGAGTGGTCGTGGTCTCGTTCTCCCTCGCCCGGTGTGGCCGTTTCCCCCCACAGGATCGGCAGGGCTAGGAGTCGCTCCAACTCCGGTTCCTGCGCCGCTTTGATGCGTCGGGCGAGGTCGGCGATCTCCGGGTTGGACGCGTGTTCCAGGGCGAGGTCGGCGACCACGACGGCCTGTTCGTGGTGCGGGATCATCCTGGTGGCGAACTCGACGTCGCCGCGGTTGTGGTCGCTGGTGGGTTCGGACGTGGCGGAGGCCGTTTTCGGCGCCGTGCTCGGGGGAGGGCTCGGTTCGGTGGTGTTCTCGGTGCCGCAGGCGGCGGTGAGGGTGAGCAGGAGAGCCAGCGAGGGCAGAATGCGACGTGTGTGCGGCAACGGAGGTCCTTCGTGTGGGAAGGTCGGCAGGGGGAAGGGGCCTGCGGACCCGGCGGCCGGGCCCGCAGGCGGGAGTCGCTCAGCTTTCCAGCAGTGAGCGCATCTCGGTGATCTCGGCTTCCTGAGTGTCGATGATGCGACGGGCGAGGTCCTTCACCTCGGGGTCACTGCCCTTGTCCAGCACGGTGTTGGACATGTCGACGGCACCCTGGTGGTGCTCGATCATCAGCTCCAGGAACAGCCGGTCGAACTCGGTGCCGTTGGCCTGTTCGAGTTTCCGCATGTCCTCGGCGCCCATTCCGGGCATCTCGCCGTGACCCATGTCGCCGTGGTCCATGCCGGGCATGTCATGGCCGACACCCCAGGCGTCGAGCCAGCCTCTCATCTGCTCGATCTCGGGGCCCTGCGCCTGTTCGATGCGGTCGGCGAGGTCGAGGATCTGCGGGTTGTCGGTGCGGCCTTCGGCGAGTTCGGCCATCTCGATGGCCCCCACGTGGTGGGGGATCATCTGCCGGACGAAGGCCACGTCCGCCTCGTTGTGGGCCTGCTGTTGCGCCGACGTGCTCGTTTCGGGGCGGGAGCCCGCGTCACCCGCGGTTTCCGTACTGCCGCCTCCGGCGCATCCGGTGGCCACCGCCGCGGCCATCGCCGCCACGAGGGCAGCGCGAACCAGGGACTTCTTCATGCTGGGTTCTTCCTCCGCTTGACTGCGTTACCTGTG
This sequence comes from Saccharomonospora glauca K62, assembly GCF_000243395.2. Lineage (NCBI taxonomy): Bacteria > Bacillati > Actinomycetota > Actinomycetes > Pseudonocardiales > Pseudonocardiaceae > Saccharomonospora > Saccharomonospora glauca. The sequence continues at coordinate 621,611 of NZ_CM001484.1, forward strand.
TCTGCCGGGACGCCGCACGAGCTCGGCTCGGCGACGTGGTGACATCACAGCCGCAGCACACAGAGGTCGTAGGCGAAGCCGCTGGTGAGCGGAAGGGGAACAGGCGGGGCGCGTCCCCCACCGGTGTGGGCCGCACGCGGTCTGAGCCTGGCGACGGTGCCAGGGAAGCGACGGACGAATCTCACGGCGAGCAGCAGGACGATCGAGCCGACGAGCACCGCGAAGCACAGGTGGCCCAGTACCGACGAGTGGTCGTGCGACGGTGCCGGCGAATCGTCGGGCACCGGGCCGTGGTGTTCGACGGCGACCTGCTGGAGAGCGGTCGCGGAGCCGGTGTGCTCGCTGTGCTGGTCCACCACGTGATGCATGGTGACCAGCCCCAGCAACACCAGACAGAGCAGCAGCCAGCGTGGTATCACGCTCCGGCGTCCGTCGGTCACCGTGGCTCTCCGTCGAAGGAATCGTCGGTCACTACCGGAACCAGGGTAGTGACCCGGTACCGCCTCGCGCGTGGGCAGGGCTTTGCGGGGGCGGCGCCGGGTCACTGTTTTCACCCTCTCGGAAGGCGACCCGACGCCGTTTCCGTGGTTTTCAGCCGCCGTCTTCGACCCAGTCGAAGGTCCTCGTGACGGCCTTCTTCCAGTTGCGGTACTCGCGTTCGCGCCGGGCCTCGTCCATGTTCGGCTCCCAGCGCTTGTCCTCGGCCCAGTTGTTGCGGATGTCGTCCTCGCTTTCCCAGAAGCCGACGGCGAGTCCCGCGGCGTAGGCGGCGCCGAGCGCGGTGGTCTCGTTGACCTTGGGGCGGATCACCGACACGCCCAGGATGTCGGCCTGGAACTGCATGAGCAGGTCGTTGACCACCATCCCGCCGTCCACTTTGAGCGTCTTCAGCGGAACACCGGAGTCGGCGTTCATCGCCTCGATCACCTCGCGGGTCTGGAACGCCGTGGCTTCGAGCACCGCGCGGCACAGGTGTCCTTTGTTGACGTACCGGGTCAGACCGACGACGGCGCCTCGGGCGTCGGAACGCCAGTACGGTGCGAACAGCCCGGAGAACGCGGGCACGATGTAGGCGCCGCCGTTGTCCTCCACTGTGCGTGCGTGGTCCTCGATCTCGGCCGCCGAGCTGATCATCTTGAGGTTGTCACGCAACCACTGCACCAGCGACCCGGTGACGGCGATGGAGCCTTCGAGCGCGTACACGGTGGGCTTCGACCCGATCTTGTAACAGACGGTGGTGAGCAGGCCGTTCTGCGACATGACCTTGTCGGTGCCCGTGTTGAGCAACACGAAGTTGCCGGTGCCGTAGGTGTTCTTGGCCTCCCCGACCGACAGGCAGGCCTGCCCGAAGGTGGCCGCCTGCTGGTCGCCGAGAATGCCGGAGATGGGCACCCCACCGAGCGCGCCGCGCTCACGGGTGGTTCCGTAGGTCTCGGACGACGATCGGATCTCCGGCAGCATGGACGTCGGGATGCCCATGTCGGCGGCGATGTCCTCGTCCCAGGAGAGGGTGTCGAGGTCCATCAACAGCGTGCGCGAGGCGTTGGTGGGGTCGGTGACGTGGATGCCGCCGTCGACGCCACCCGTCATGTTCCACAACACCCAGGTGTCCATGTTGCCGAACAGCAGGTCGCCGTTGTCGGCACGCTCTCGTGCACCCTCCACGTTGTCCAGAATCCACTTGATCTTGGGTCCGGAGAAGTACGTGGCCAACGGCAGTCCGGTCCGGTCGCGGTAGCGTTCCTGCCCATCGCCGAGCGCGCCGAGCTCCTGGATGATGCGGTCGGTGCGGGTGTCCTGCCAGACGATGGCGTTGTAGACGGGTTTACCGGTCTTGCGGTCCCACACCAGCGTGGTCTCGCGTTGGTTGGTGATGCCGACGGCGGCGATGTCCCCCGCGGTGAGGTCCGCGTTGGCGAGTGCTCCGGCGGCGGTGGCCCTGACGTTGGCCCAGATCTCCTCCGCGTCGTGCTCGACCCACCCCGCCTTGGGGAAGATCTGCTTGTGCTCTCGTTGGTCGGAAGCCACGACCTGCCCGGAGCGATCGAAGATCATCGTGCGAGTCGACGTGGTGCCCTGGTCGATCGCGGCGACGTACGAAGCCATGATGTCCTTTCCTCGTGCTCGGCCGCCGGTCACTCGGCCGACTTGCGGGTCTCGGTCTCGTCGGTGGGCTCGGGCACCCGTCCCGGCGGGGGCGCCTCGACCTCGCCGGAGAGTTCCTGCCTGGCCTTGAGGACCTGACCGATGAAGAGGTCGTAGACCAGGATGCCGACCACACCGCCGATGAGGGGGCCGACGATCGGGATCCACCAGTAGTTGCTGAACCATTCGCCGTTGCCGGGGAACGCCGCTTCGCCCCAGCCCGCGAAGAACGCCAGCAGTCGGGGGCCGAAGTCACGGGCCGGGTTGATGGCGTATCCGGCGTTGGTGCCGAAGCTCAACCCGATGGCCACCACGACGAAACCGGTAACCCACGGACCGAAGTTGCTCTGTGGCGCCTGGTTACGGCTGTCGATCAGGGCGGCGATGGCCAACACGAGAATGGCCGTGCCCACGATCTGGTCGACCAGCGGCCCCCACACTCCGCCTCCGAAGTACTCGGCGGGGAACGTCGCAAAGATGGAGAAGCTCGGTACCGACTCGGCCTTGTCCGCGAAGCCTTCGGCCGCGTTGAACGCGTTGATGGCGTCGGAGTAGACCCAGTACACGATGGCCGCGCCGACGAACGCGCCGAGGATTTGTGCCACCCAGTAAGCCGGTACTTTCGCCCAGGGGAACTGGCGTCTTACGGCGAATGCCAGTGTCACGGCGGGGTTGATGTGGGCACCGCTGATCCCGCCCGCGACGTAGACACCGAACGTCACCGCGAGACCCCAGCCGAACGCGATGATCAGCCAGTTGCCCGGTCCGAAGGCGTCCATTTGTCGTCCGGACCCCGGTAGACCGGCGAGCGCGACAGCGACCGAACCACATCCCAGCAGGATGAGTACCGCTGTCCCCAGGAATTCGGCCAGCAGCTCTCCTCCGGTGTTCGACCGAAGTCTGGCTAGGCTGCTGGTTTGGTGACGGGAGTCCTTCACACTCATGCCACACCTCCGCCTTCAGCCGGGACGTCGTTATCCCTTCACCTCATCGTGCTCTGTCGACACCGCCCGAACAACATCTGAACGGCGCAGTGCGGTTCAGGTTGATTGCCCCTGATTGCCCACACCGGAACGTGGGAAGCTCAATAAGTGCTGTGGACGTGAGATCCGACGGCGAGATGTCCGCCGAGGCGAGGAGGCGAGAGTGACTGTGTCGTTGGGACCGGCGAATCGCGAGGAGTCGTGGCAGCGACTGGGCAGCGAGAGTTTCGACCTCGTCGTTGTGGGCGGGGGTGTGGTCGGCGTGGGCGCGGCTCTCGACGCGGCCACTCGGGGACTCCGGGTCGCCCTGGTGGAGGCGCGCGATCTCGCCTCGGGAACGTCGAGCAGATCGAGCAAGTTGTTCCACGGAGGGTTGCGCTACCTCGAACAACTCGAATTCGGATTGGTGCGGGAAGCGCTACGGGAGCGGGAGCTCATGCTGACCACCATCGCCCCGCACCTGGTGAAGCCGGTGAGCTTTCTGTACCCGTTGACTCACCGGCTGTGGGAGCGCCCCTACACGGCGGCGGGGCTGCTGCTGTACGACACGATGGGCGGCGCGCGCTCGGTTCCGGGGCAGAAACACCTGACCAGGGCCGGGGCGCTGCGTATGGTGCCCGCGTTGAAACGGGACGCGCTCATCGGCGGTATCCGCTACTACGACGCGACGGCCGACGACGCCCGGCACACGATGATGGTGGCGAGGACCGCGGCCCACTACGGCGCCGTGGTGCGGACGTCCACACAGGTCGTGAAGTTCCTGCGCGAGGCCGACCGCGTCACCGGGGTGCGGGTTCGCGACGTGGAGGACGGCAGGGAGACCGACGTCCGGGCATCCGTCGTGGTCAACTGCACCGGCGTGTGGACGGACGAGCTGCAGCACCTTGCGGGCAGCCGGGGACGGTTCCGGGTGCGGGCCAGCAAGGGCGTGCACATCGTGGTGCCGCGCGATCGCATCGTGTCGGAGACCGGGCTGATCCTGCGCACGGAGAAGTCGGTGTTGTTCGTCATCCCGTGGCGGAGCAACCACTGGATCGTGGGCACCACCGACACCGACTGGCACCTCGACCTCGCGCACCCGGCCGCTACCAAGAGTGACATCGACTACATTCTGGACCACGTGAACCGGGTCCTGGCGACTCCGCTGACCCACGACGACATCGAGGGTGTCTACGCCGGACTGCGCCCGTTGCTGGCGGGGGAGAGCGAGGAGACCTCGAAGCTGTCCCGCGAGCACGCGGTGGCGAGGGTGGCTCCCGGCCTGGTCGCCATCGCGGGCGGCAAGTACACGACCTACCGGGTCATGGCGGCGGACGCCGTGGACGCCGCGGCGGCCGACCTGCCGGGGCGAGCTCGACCGTCCATCACGAACAAGGTGCCGCTGCTGGGCGCGGACGGCTATCACGCGCTGGTGAACCAGGCCGATCAGATCGCGGCCACGCATGGGCTGCATCCGTATCGGGTGCGGCATCTGCTCGACCGGTACGGCTCGCTCGTGTGGGAGGTGCTCGCGCAGGCCAAGGACAGGCCCGAGTTGCTGAAGCCGATCGACGCGGCGCCCGACTACCTGCGGGTGGAGGCGGTGTACGCGGCAAGCCACGAGGGCGCGCTCCATCTGGAGGACGTGCTGGCACGGCGCATGCGCATCTCGATCGAGTACCCGCATCGCGGGGTGGACTGCGCCGAGCAGGTGGCCGACCTGGTGGGTGAGGTGCTGGGTTGGTCCGCCGAGACGAAGGCGCGGGAGGTGGAGGTGTACCGCGCGAGGGTCAACGCCGAGCGGGAGTCGCAGAGCGAGCTGAACGACGAGGGGGCCGACGCGCGCAGGCTGGCGGCTCCGGAGGCCAGGGCGGGCCTGGTCGACGTGGCCGCGAGCTGACTTTCCGGGAGCCGGGGCTCCCCGAGCCCGGTGGCCCCGCTCCCGTTCGGGGGTCGAGGTCCGTCGTGGTGTCAGGCGTCGGTGGCGGTTAGCCGGTGCCGGAGCAGGTCCCCGTCGGAGCCCGCCGGGGTGAAGCCGCAGCGTCGGGCCACCTCACGGGAGGCGTGGTTGTCCGGTGAGTGGGCGTAGCAGATCTCCCGCAGCCCCAACGCGTCGAAACCGAAGCGCACCACCGCACCCACCACCGCGGTGGCGACGCCCTTGCCCCGCGCGGCGGGGGTGACCCACACGGCCACCTCCGCGGTGCCCTCGGTCGGGTCGAGGTCCTTGAGCCCCACCTCGCCCAGCAGTTCCCCGGTCGTCGGCTCCGCGATCGCCCAGGAACACCGCCGGTCGGCGGCCCATTCCTCGGCGCGTCGGCGCACGTAGTCGCCGGCGGCGTCGAGCGTGTCGACCACGTAGGAGACGAACCGGCGCATGAGCGGGTCGGCGAAGGCCGCGACGAGTGCGGGACGGTCGTCCACGAGGTGATCCGCCCTCAGTTGCCGCAGGTAGTACCCACCCGTGTTGATCTCGACCGGTTCCACGTTCGGCAGTCTAGGAGTTCGTGCCGCGGCGAGCGGTGTCGCGCGCTCAGCGGCGGTGCCGACCGAGCGATCCCACGAGCAGCGCCACCACGACGGGAAGGACGAACATGAAGATCCCGAACCGGCCCGCGGTGAAGAACAGCGCGATGGCCAGCACCGCCGCGATGGGGACGGCCATCGCCGAGAGGCGGCGGCCGAGCGGCGGTGTCGGAACGGTCGCGCGCACCGCCTCGACCTCCGGCGCCGGTTTCAGCACGGAGGGGTAGGGCTCGGGCAGGTCGGAGAAGACCGCGGCGAGGTCACCCCTCGTCTTGGCAGAGCTGACCGCCGCCGAGCGTTCGTCGTACTCGACGAGATCGAGCCGCCCCGTGCGAACGTGCTCGGCCAGCGCGTCCAGGGCTTCGGCGCGCTCGGCGTCGCTGAGGCGGAAGTTCGGTCGGTCGACGGTCACCACACGATGGTAGGTCGCCGACGACGCCGACCACCAACGTCCGACGCTCCGTGAACGCCCCGACGCGCCGGGTCAGTCCTTGATCTCCAGCAGCACGGCCCCCTGGCTCACCGACGCACCGACTTCGGCGGACAGTCCCGTGACCGTGCCCGCCTTGTGGGCGGTGACCGGATTCTCCATCTTCATGGCTTCCAGCACGACCACAAGGTCGCCCGCCTCCACCTGTTGGCCCTCGGTGACGGCGACCTTGACGATGGTGCCCTGCATGGGCGCGGTGACGGCGTCGCCACTGGCCACGGTCTTGGTGCCGCCCCCGCGTTTGCGCGGCTTGGGCTTGGCGGTGCGGGATGCGCCCCCGAGGGAGAGGTTGCCGGGCAGCGACACCTCAAGCCGGCGGCCCCCGACCTCCACCACCACGGTCTGCCGCGGGGTCTCGTCCTCGGCCACCTCGTTCGGCGCGGTGAACGGTTCGATGGTGTTGTCGAACTCGGTTTCGATCCAGCGGGTGTGCACGGAGAAGCCCGTGCCATCGCCGACGAACGCCTCGTCCCGCAGTACCGCGCGGTGGAAAGGCAGCACGGTGGCGATGCCTTCGACGGTCATCTCGTCGAGGGCGCGCCGGGCGCGTTCGATCGCCTGCTGCCGGTCGGCTCCCGTGACGATCAGCTTGGCGAGCATCGAGTCGAACTGGCCGCCGACCACGGTGCCCTCCTCGACCCCCGAGTCGACGCGCACGCCGGGACCCGTGGGGAGCACGAGCTTCGTCACGGTGCCGGGGGCGGGCAGGAAGTTACGACCGGCGTCCTCGCCGTTGATGCGGAACTCGATGGAGTGTCCGCGCGGGGTCGGGTCCTCCGGGAACGGGAGCGTGCCGCCCTCGGCGATGCGGAACTGCTCGCGCACGAGGTCGATCCCGGTGGTCTCCTCCGAGACGGGGTGTTCCACCTGCAGCCGGGTGTTGACCTCCAGGAACGAGATCGTGCCATCGGCACCCACGAGGTACTCCACGGTGCCCGCGCCGGAGTAGCCGGCCTCGCGGCAGATGGCTTTGGCGGAGCTGTGGATGATCTCGCGCTGTTCGTCGGTGAGGAAGGGCGCGGGCGCCTCCTCGACGAGTTTCTGGTGACGACGCTGCAACGAGCAGTCGCGCGTGCCCACGACGACGACGTTGCCGTGCTTGTCGGCCAGCACCTGCGCCTCGACGTGCCGAGGCTTGTCGAGGTAGCGCTCGACGAAGCACTCGCCGCGCCCGAACGCGGCGACCGCCTCGCGGGTGGCCGACTCGAACAGCTCGGGAATCTCCTCCCGCGTGCGCGCCACCTTCAGGCCACGACCGCCACCACCGAACGCGGCCTTGATGGCCACCGGTAGCCCGTACTCGTCGGCGAACGCCACGATCTCCTCGGCGCTCGACACCGGGTCCTTCGTACCGGGCACCAGGGGAGCGCCCGCCTTCATGGCGATGTGTCGAGCGGTGACCTTGTCGCCGAGGTCGCGGATGGCCTGTGGGCTGGGCCCGATCCACGTGAGACCCGCGTCGAGCACGGCCTGCGCGAAATCGGCGTTTTCGGACAGAAAGCCGTAGCCGGGGTGTACGGAGTCGGCTCCGGAGCGCTTGGCCACGTCGAGCAGTTTGTCGATGACGAGGTAGGTCTCCGCCGCCGTGGAACCCCGGAGGGCGAACGCCTCATCGGCCATCCGTACGTGCGGTGCGTCGCGGTCGGGATCGGCGTAGACGGCGACACTGGCCAGTCCCGCGTCCCGTGCTGCGCGGATGACCCGCACGGCGATCTCCCCGCGGTTGGCGATGAGCACCTTTCGCACGGCGGCTGGTTCCGGCACGCTTACCTCCTCGTTAGCTGCTCACGCGAGAGTCTACGGACGCCGCCCGGACGGTGAGACGAGAGAAGAGTCACCCCTCGTGAGGGAAAGTCACTGTCTCGGCTGGTCGGCGGGTCAAGGTCCGAACCACTTCTTGGGGACTGCCTTACCCTCTTCGCAAAAAGCAGTGAGGAGGTCGGTCGTGACGCGCGCTTCGCCACCCCGGAGCGTGGTGGTGACCGTGGCGGTTGCCTGGGTTCTCGCCCTCGCCGCCCAGGTGGCCGCCGCCGTGTGGGGGTCGACCGCGTCCGATCCCGCGCGGCCCGAGCCACCGCGGTCGGCGGACGACGTCGGGTGCGGCGACGAACCGTGCCGGGTGCTCGCGTCCACCGTGGTCAACGGGATGCCGGTGGAGCTCCTGGCCGATCGCGAGGGCGGTCACGGCAGGCTCAGAGCGGGTGCGCCCTCGGGCGGGACGGTCACTGCCATGGCGTTGACCGAGCAGGGGGTGCGGCTCCACCACGACTCGTTGCGGTGTGCGGCGAGCGCGACTCCCGTGTGTCTCGTGCGGGGGCCTCTCGACGGTGGCACGGCGGGGGAGGTGCACGCCTGGCGTGCGGACTCCTGGGAGGCCGTGGGCGGCGTCCACTTCGCCGACGTGGGGATAGTGCTCGACGACGTGGTGGGCACCGCGTCGCCCGAGGTTCTCCTCCTGCGGCAGACCTGCACCGACGAGGAGGAGCCCACCGTGCGAAGGGCCGGTTGCTCCGATCCGGGGGTCCTGGCCGAGGTGGTGCGGCTCGACGGCGAGCGGGTCGGGTGCACGGAACCCGTGAACCTGCCCAGCGAGCTGCGTGGGTGGCCCGAGGTGGACGTCAGGGAAGCCGAGCTGACCGAATGCCCGGAGGATCTGGACGTACGGTGAGGCCGCTCACGAGCGGGCGCGCTCGCCCCAGAACGTGACCACGCCGACCCCGACCTCCGCGAGGAGCTGCCGGGTCAGCGGCAGGCTGATGCCGATGACGCTGGACGGATCGCCGTCCACGCCCTCGACGAACCAGCCGCCCAGCCCGTCGAGCGTGAACGCGCCCGCGACCGCCAGCGGCTCGCCGGTGGCGAGGTAGGCGTCGAGTTCCGTGTCGCTGGGGGTGGAGAACCGCACGGTGGTGACCCGCGTGCCTTCCGCGCGTGCCACCACGGCGCCGTCCCCGGAGCGGACCACGGCGTGGCCGGTCAACAACTCGCCCGTGCCGCCCGCCATGTCCTTCCACCGCGTGCGGGCGACCTCGACCGTGCCCGGTTTGCCCACGACCCGACCGCCGATGGAGAGCATGGAGTCGCAGCCGACCACCACGGTGTCCTCCGCGCCGTCCAGGCGAGAGGCGACCTCGTCGGCCTTGGCGGCGGCGAGGGCGGTCACGAGCTCGGCGGGGGTGGGATCGGACAGTGACGCGGCGATCGCGTCCTCATCGACCCCGGAGACCACGACCTCGGGCTCGATCCCGGCGGCACGCAGGACGGCCAGCCGGGCGGGGGAAGCGGAAGCCAGGACGAAACGCACCCCGCAAGGCTAGGACATGCCGTGGGGCGGCTCCGCGGTCAGGCCGGGTAGGCCGACGCCCGCCACGCGGTGGGGCCGGGCCGGGCGGGCAGCCGCAACCGGGAGGCGGGATCGGCCCAGCGCGAGGACGGCCGGGACGCCTCCCCTCCGGCCGCGCCCGCCGAGGCGAGCCCCGCCACGACGACGGTGAGCGCGGCCAGTTCCGCGTCGTCGGGACGGCCCTTCACGACGTGCAGCAGCGGGGTGCCCTCGTCAGCCATCGGCCACCTTCCGGAGGTTCGGGGATACCACGGCGGTCACAGGGGGATGTTGCCGTGCTTCTTGGGCGGGAGCGTCTCGCGCTTGTCGCGGAGCATCCGGAGTGCCCGCGCGACGTGGCCGCGCGTGTGGGACGGCGGGATCACGCTGTCCACGTACCCGCGCTCGGCGGCGACGTACGGGTTGCACAACGTGTCCTCGTACTCCTGGATCAACTGGGCCCGCAGCGCCTCGACGTCCTCGCCCTTCTCGGCCGCCTCGGCGAGCCGCTTGCGGTGCACGATGTTGGCCGCGCCCTGGGCGCCCATGACCGCGATCTGGGCCGTGGGCCACGCGATGTTGATGTCCGCGCCGAGGTGCTTGGAGCCCATGACGTCGTACGCGCCGCCGTAGGCCTTGCGCGTGATGACGGTGACCAGGGGCACCGTGGCCTCCGCGTAGGCGTAGAGCAGCTTCGCGCCCCGGCGGATGATGCCGTTCCACTCCTGGTCGGTGCCCGGCAGGAAGCCGGGGACGTCCACGAACGTCAGCACCGGGATGTTGAAGGCGTCGCAGGTGCGCACGAAGCGCGCCGCCTTCTCGGAGGCGTTGATGTCGAGGCAGCCCGCGAACTGGGTCGGCTGGTTCGCCACCACGCCCACGCTGTGTCCCTCGACCCGGCCGAAGCCGACGATCACGTTGGGCGCGAACAGTTCGTGGACCTCGCAGAACTCGCCGTCGTCCACGACGCGCGAGATGACCTCGTGCATGTCGTACGGCTGGTTGGCGGAGTCCGGGATCAGCGTGTCGAGTTCGCGGTCGGAGTCGGTCACGCCGTCGGCGATGGAGCCCTCACCCGGCTCGGGCGAGTCGAAGACCGGAGGCTCGGACAGGTTGTTGGACGGCAGGTACGACAGCAGCTCCTTGACGTAGGAGATGGCGTCCTCCTCGTCCGAGGCGAGGTAGTGGGCGTTGCCCGACTTCGTGTTGTGGGTCCGCCCGCCGCCGAGTTCCTCCAGCGTCACCTCCTCACCGGTCACCGTCTTGATGACGTCGGGACCGGTGATGAACATCTGCGAGGTCTTGTCGACCATCACCACGAAGTCGGTGAGCGCGGGCGAGTAGACGTGGCCACCCGCGTTGGCGCCCATGATCAACGAGATCTGGGGGATCACGCCGGAGGCGTGCGTGTTGCGGCGGAAGATCTCGGCGTAGAGCCCGAGCGAGACCACGCCCTCCTGGATGCGCGCGCCGCCGCCCTCGTTGATGCCGATGATCGGTCGGCCGGTCTTCATGGCGAGGTCCATGACCTTGACGATCTTCTCGCCGTAGACCTCGCCGAGCGAGCCACCGAACACGGTGACGTCCTGGCTGAACACGCACACCGGGCGGCCGTCGATGGTGCCGTAGCCGGTGACGACGCCGTCGCCGTAGGGCCGGTTGCGGTCCTGGCCGAAGTTGGTGGAGCGGTGGCGGGCCAGCGCGTCGAGCTCCACGAAGGACCCGGGGTCGAGCAGGAGGTCGATGCGTTCCCTGGCGGTCTTCTTGCCCTTGGCGTGCTGCCGTTCGACGGCTCGCGCAGAGCCCGCGTGGACGGCCTCCGAGTCGCGGCGGTAGAGGTCGGCGAGCTTGCCCGCCGTGGTGTGGATGTCCGGCTCGTCTGCTGGTGGCGTCCCGAGTGGCTCCGTCGCGCTGCTCATGGTCGCAGAGCTTAATCAGCGGAGGCCCCTCACAGGCGTCTCGCGTAGGCAATCTCACCGGGGGCGAGGTGCAAACGACTCTCCGCTGTCTAGGGTGAGGCTCGTGACAGCGCCACGACACATCGACGCGGGCCGGTTGCGTTCGCAGTTGCTCGCGCCCGTCGGGCCCTATCCCTCGATCGACGTCGTCGCCCGGACCGGCTCGACGAACGCCGACCTGCGGGCGGCGGTGGTCGAGGGGGAGCCGGACCGCACCGTGTTGATTGCCGAGGAGCAGACGGCCGGATCGGGACGCAGGGGCCGGAGCTGGGCCTCGCCGCCGGGACAGGGCCTGTACCTGAGCGTGCTGCTGCGACCCACCGAGGTGCCCATGGCGGCCCTCGGGTCGCTCGCCGTCGTGGCGGGGCTCGCGCTGACCGACCTCACGGCCGAACTCGGGGTCGACGCGGTGTTGAAGTGGCCCAACGACCTCCTCGCGGGCCCGCAGCGGGCGAAGTGCGCCGGGGTGCTCGCCGAGGCCGTCTCCTCCGACGAACAGGCCGTGGTGCTGGGCATCGGCCTGAACGTGCTCCCTCTGCGGGAGCGGGTGCGTCCGGGGCCCGGCGGACTGCCCGTGACCTCGCTCGCCGAACAGGGGGCTCGCATCACCGACCGCACCGACCTCGCCGCTCTGCTGCTGGCCGCGCTGCACGAGCGGGAACTGCCCTGGCGGTACGCGCACGGCGATCTCGCGGCCGCCGGGCTGCTGGACACCTACCGCGAGCGCTGCGACACCCTCGGACAGCAGGTGCGGTTGGAGGTCGCGGGCGGACGGTCCCGATTGGTCACGGCCGTCGACGTCGACGCGAGCGGTGCTCTCGTGGTGGACGAGGAGGACGGGAGCAGGCACACCGTGTTCGCCGCCGACGTGGTGCATCTGAGGCCGGTGCCGAGGTAGTTCGCGTCCCGTTCCGAACGTGCGCGTGAATCGCCGTCACACGCGGTACGGTGAGCAGCACGGCGAAGCACGAGTGGTGGGGGTGTTCGAGGTGGCCTATCCCGACAGTCTGCTCAGCGAGGGTGAGCGGGTCGTCGCGCACAAGCATCCGCACTTCAAGATGCTCATCTTCCCCGTGATCGTCCTGCTGGTGACCCTGGTGGCGGGGGGCTGGCTCGGGTGGCGGGCCCAGGATTTCGAGTCGCCGTGGGACACGGTCGCCACCATCGCCGTCGCCGCCGTCGGCGGCATCCTGGTGATCTGGTTGTTCCTCGTGCCGTTCGTCCGGTGGCGCACCACGCACTTCGTCGTCACCACGGACCGGGTCATCGTCCGCGAAGGCGTGATCAAGCGCACCGGCATCGACATCCCCATGCAGCGCATCAACAGCGTGCGGTTCGAGCACGGGCTCGTGGACCGCATCTTCGGCTGCGGCACGCTCGTCATCGAGTCGGCGTCGGACGAACCGCTGACGTTCGACGACATCCCGCAGGTCGAGAAGATGCACACCTACATCTACCGCCAGGTCAACGACAATCCCTACGACGACTACGACGCCCCGCGTGCGGGCGGTCACGAATCCGGTGTCGAATGGCGGGAGCGCTATGGGCGTGCGTGAACTCGGACTTCCGGAGCGGATCGGCTCGACCGATTCGCTGCCGTCGAAGGTGACCATCTGGGAGGTCGGGCCCCGCGACGGGCTCCAGAACGAGGCCGAGGTCGTGCCCGTCGAGGTGAAGCTCGAATTCCTCGACCGGCTCGCCGGAGCGGGACTGACGACGCTGGAGGCGACGAGTTTCGTGCATCCCAAGTGGGTGCCGCAGCTCGCCGACGCCGAGGAGGTGCTGGCTCGCCTGCATCGGCACGACGGGGTGCGCTACCCAGTGCTGGTGCCCAACGAGCGGGGGCTCGACCGGGCGCTCGCGGCGGACGTGACCCACATCGCCGTGTTCGCCAGTGCCACCGAGACCTTCGCCCGGCGCAACCTCAACTCCGGTCTCGACGCGCAGTTCGCCATGTTCGAGCCGGTGATCGGCCGGGCGCGGGAGGCGGGCCTGGACGTCAGGGGCTACGTGTCCATGTGCTTCGGCGACCCGTGGGAGGGCGCTGTTCCGCCGGAGCAGGTGGTCGCGGTGGGCAAGCGGCTGCTCGACGCCGGCTGTTCCCAGTTGTCCCTCGGCGACACCATCGGCGTCGCCACCGCGGCGAGTGTCGAACGGGTGCTCGACGCGTTCACCGAGGCCGGGGTCACGATCGGCGACCTGGCCGTGCACTTCCACGACACCTACGGGCAGGCGTTGGCCAACACCCTCGCCGCGCTGCGCAAGGGAGTGACGACGGTGGACTCCTCGGCGGGAGGCCTCGGGGGCTGCCCGTACGCGGAGTCGGCCACCGGCAATCTCGCCACCGAAGACCTCGTATGGTTACTCGACGGACTCGGTGTCGAACACGGCGTCGATCTCGACGCTCTCGTCGAGACCAGTGTGTGGATGGCCGGGAAGCTGGGCAGGCCGAGTCCGTCTCGGGTCGTCCGCGCGCTCGCGGGATGAGGGCGCCTCACTCGTCAAGCCGATCGCGGCGAATGCCGATGAGCACCGGGGAACCGATCCGGCGCAGCGTGCGTCCAACTCGGGGCCACTGCTGTCGTCAGTGACCCTTCGAAAGTCGGGGGAGGGGCCGTGACCGAGTACCGGGCGCAGGTGGAGGAACTGCTCGCCGACTATCGTCGCAGCAGGGAACAGCTTGCGGACGTGCACAGACGGCTCGCGCAGGTCAGTGCGTCGGCGCAGAGCGCCGACGGGATGGTGACCGCGACGGTGGGGGCCCGTGGCGAACTCACCGATCTCGTGCTCGACAGTGAGGCCTACACGCGGTACCGGCCTTCGGAGCTGGCGGCTCACATCGTGCGCGCGGCGAGGGAAGCCGCCGCGGAGGCGTTCTGCGGGGCCGAGGAGATCATGGCTGCCGCGCTCGGACGCGACGTCGATCCGGGCGCGCTGTTGTCCGGAACCGCCGACCTCACCGCGTCCGAACTCGCCGTCGAGGAGGCTGCCGACGAGTCCGACGAGACGTTCGAGGACCAGAACTGGCTCGACGACAGCGAATGGTCGAGGTCACGATGAGTCAGTCGGGCGGCTTCGGGATCGACGCGCACGGGCTCGACGCGCGGGCGGGGGAGTTCGCGACGTTGGCCGAACGGGTGCGTGCCGTGGCCGGGGAGCTGGCCGACGTCCTGGACGCCACCCCCACGCCGTGGGGCTCCGACGCCGTGGGCGAGAGCTTCGCCGCCGGGCACGTCGAGGCGGCGGAGCGCACGAGGGAACAGTTGGCGCGGCTGGCCGGTGAGTTCGAGGAGTTCGGCACCGCCCTGGCCGAGGCGGCGAAGGCGTACGTCGCCGCCGACACCACCGCCGCCGACGAGGTGCGGGCGGTCGACGAACCGGACCGTGCGGGGTGAGGCGGGCCGATGGGGATCGAACTGCCTGCCGAACTGGCCGCCGTCGCACGGGCGATCGGGGTGAGCTGGCCCGAGGCCGACGAGGACGCGCTCCGGGAGCAAGCCGAGTCGTGGCGTAGAGCCGCGCGGGAACTGACCACGCTCGCCGGTGACGCGGACGCGTGCGCCGTCGGAGCTCTCAAGGCCCTGAGCGGGGCCGTGGCGGAGACCGTTCGGCAGCGCTGGGCCTCGCTCGGTGACGCCGACTCGGGATTGCTGGCCGAGGTGACGCGTGGCGCCACGCAGGCGGCCGACCGGTTGGAGCACGCCGCCGAGCAGGTGAGCAAGGCGAAGGTCGAACTCGTGCGGCGGCTCGTGGACGCGGCGAAGACCTTCGACGCCGTCGTGGTGGCCGCCGACTCCGGACATCCGTCGGCGTTGCTCGGGCTCGACACGATGTTGCGGGGCGCGGCGGGCGACCTCGGTGCGGTGACCCGTGACCTGGTGGACTCCGTGGCCGCTCCGGCGGAGTCGCTCCCGCGGCCAGGGGTGGAGGCAGGAGCCGACGGGATCGACGCCGTGCCCCCCGACGCCTCGAAGCTCGGTGAAGTTCCCGAGCCCGAGGAGACCGGGGAAACTCGTGACACCGAGGAGGCCGCCGGCACTCCCGGCGAGCACGTCGACGAGGGAACCTCCGGCGAGGAGCCACCGTCGACGGAGGACACCGCCTCCGACGAACTCTCCACAGAGGACACCGGACCCATCGCGATCTCGCAGATTCCCACCCCGCCGAGCGGGCAGCGGGCCGTTCCCGGTCTCGGAGCCGACGCGCCCACTCCTCCCAGCGGGACGGTTCTCGGGCAGGCCGGGGCCCCGGCCCCGTATGCCGTGGCCCCGCTGCAGCAGGGGCAGACCCATTTGTCCGGGTTCGCGCCCTCGGCCGTGCCGAACCCGATGCCGAACCCCATGGCGAGCCCGATGCCGAACGTCTCCCCGAATCCGATGCCGGGCCCCGTGCCCGGTCCGGCGCCGTACGCGTCGCCGCAGTGGGGTGGGTACGCGGTGGCCTCGAACCAACCCGCCGCGCAGTACGTGCCTCCCGCGTCGCAGGGGCGGTACCAGGCGGCACAGTGGAACCCGGCGGTGCCGTACGTGCCGCAGGGGACACCCGCGCCGCCGCAACCGCCGCGGGGGCATCCGCAGCAACCGGTCCAGGCGCCCGCGTCGCAGCCACCCCAAGGGCACCCGCAGCAGCCGCGGCAGTCGCCCGCCGGGCAGCCCCCGCCTCCCGCGCCGCATCCGGGCGCCGCCGCCGTCGCCGTGGGCGCGCCGCGGAAGGAGCGGGAGAGCATCGTCGCGCTGTTCGTCGTCCACATGTTTCCGATCGGGCACCTGCCGGTGCCCTCCGACCGACCCGCGCGCCAGTTGCCCGTGCCTTCGGGCGACACGGCGTGCGGGGTGTTGCGGTTTCCGCCTCACGACCACCCGGAATCCGACACGGTCGAGGTCGAACGGGCGTTGGCCGAGCTTCGGGGAGGCGGCCGGAAGCCCGCGCCTCCTCCCGCCGAGGTGCTGCCCGGTGTGCCGGAGGACATCACCGAGGGGTACGACCCGCTCGGTGAGAACTCCGAGTCGGAGTGGAACCGTCGCTACCTCGTGCGCGACGGGGAGAAGCCCGAGTACGCCTGGCCGCCGCCCGAGCGGTTCCCCGAGGGCTGTCACGAACGTGGGGAGCCCGTCCTGCTGGAGGAGGGAACCGTGCTCGACCGTTTCGGCACCGCGCACGGTCGCGTTTTCTCCGCCGACGGCACTCGGTTCGCGTCGCGTTCCCTGCCACCCCGCTACCTCGACAGCGGATACCGCCGTTACCGGGTGGTCAAGCGGATGCCCGCGTGGAAGGCGGTCTCGGCGCCGTGGTTCGGTCAACCCGGCGGCGGGGTGCGCTACCGGACCGTGTACTCGGCGGCCGAGCTCGTCGTGCTCGGCCACCTGGCGGACATCACGTTCGAGGAGAGGGCATGAACAGCGAGTCGATCAAGCGTTGGCTGGACGCCGTGGGGGTGCCCGGCGAGGTGGTCTCGGTCGGCAGCGAGACCGACAACGCCTGGTGCCTGCTCCGGACCGAGGACGAGGGCCAGGACGGCGAGGTCGCGTGGGAGGTTTTCTGGCGGGAGCAGGGCAACCGCTACGACTGGGCTCGGTTCACCAACGAGCAGGTCGCCTGCCACTACCTCTTCGGCAGACTCGCGTGGGCGCAGGTGGCCAGGGGCGCCGTCGGCGTGCTGCCCTGAGCCGGGCGCGGTGCGCCTCGCCGAGCCCCGCGGTGACGGCATCCGGCGAGGGATGAGCTCGCGCGGCCGAGGCCGGGAGGACGCCGCGCCTCCCACCGCGTCAGGACTCGGCGGGCGTGGCGACGAGCTCCAACGCGCGGTCGTGCAGCAGGCCGTTGGTGGACAGCGCCGAGCCTCCGTCGAACCGGGGCGCGCCCGAGAGGTCGCTGAACCGGCCGCCCGCCTCGGTCACCAGCACGCGCACGGCCGCGACGTCCCACGGGTTCACGATCGGCTCGATCGCGATGTCGAGCGCTCCTTCCGCGACGAGGCAGTGTTGCCAGAAGTCCCCGAAGGCCCGGCTTTCCCAGCAGGCGTCCACGAGCCTCAGGTAGGCCTCGCGCGAGTGGTACTCGACCCAGGAGCCGAGGTCGGTGGTGGAGACCGTCGCGTCCTCCAGCGTGGAGACCCGCGACACGGAGATCCGGCGCTCGCCCGCCGAGTCGCGCAGCCACGCTCCCCGGCCGGTGGCGGCCCACCAGCGCCTGCCGAGCAGTGGGGCGCTCACCACACCGACCACCGGGACACCGTCGTCCACGAGCGCGATCAACGTGGCCCACACCGGCACGCCGCGGAGGAAGTTCTTCGTGCCGTCGATGGGGTCGATCACCCACACCCGGCCGGGCGCCGTCGCCGAGCCCCCACGCTCCTCGCCCGCCACCGCGTCCTCGGGACGCTCCGTAGCGAGGATTTCACGTACCGCGTCCTCGACGGCCGTGTCGGCGTCCGTCACGGGGGTCCGGTCGGGCTTGCGGTCCACATTGAGGTCGAGCGCGCGGAAACGCGTCGTGGTGATCGAGTCGGCGGCGTCCGCCAGCCGCTTCGCCAAGGCGAGGTCAACGGAGTATTCCAACACGGTCACGATGGTTTCATGAGGGGTCGCCGTAAGGTTGGCAAGGTGAGCGTGGTCCTACTTGCCGAAGACGATCCGGCGATCGCCGAGCCGCTGTCGCGCGCCTTGCGCAGGGAGGGGTACGAGGTCACGGTGGTGTCCGACGGACCGTCGGCGTTGGACGCCACGACTCGGGGTCGGGTCGACCTGTTGGTGCTCGACCTGGGATTGCCGGGCATGGACGGTCTCGAAGTGTGCAGGCGGCTGAGGTCCACCGACCAGAACCTGCCGGTGTTGATGCTGACCGCCAGAACCGACGAGGTGGACTTCGTCGTGGGGCTCGACGCGGGCGCCGACGACTACGTGGCCAAGCCGTTCCGCCTGGCCGAGCTGCTCGCGCGCATTCGCGCGCTGCTGCGCCGGCGTGCGCCGGAGGTACTGGAGTCCGGGGGTGTGCGCATGGACGTCGGTGCCAGGGTCGTCACCGTGGACGGCAGGGAGATCTCGCTGGCCAACAAGGAGTTCGAACTGCTGCGGGTGCTGCTCACCAAGGCCGGGCAGGTGGTCAGCAGGGAGGAGATCCTTTCCGAGGTGTGGAACGACCTCTCCCCGGAGACCTCGAAGACGTCGAAGACACTGGACATGCACATGTCGTGGTTACGGCGCAAACTCGCGCGGGCGGCCAACGGGACGGCCCGCAGACAGGGTGAGGAACACATCGCCACCGTTCGCGGCGTCGGGTTCCGGTTCAACACCGACTAGGACGCCATGCGTCGCCGCATTCTGCTCGCGATCCTGTCGGCCGTGGCCGTAACGGGAGTCGCCCTCGGGGTGCCGCTGGGCATCACCGGATGGCTCCTCGTGGACAACCTCACCAGGGAGGACCTGGCGTCGAGTGCGCAGCGCATCGCGGCCATCCTCGACGACCAGCTCGCCAGCGGCCAACAGCTCGATCTCAGCCACGTGCGGGTCGCGGTGCCGAAGAACGGCAATCTCACCGTGCTCCGCCCCGGAGAGCCTCCGTTGCGTTACGGACGGCCACTCGGGTCGGACGTCGTCGTGGAGACGGTGCCGATAGCCCAGAACGGCACCGTGCGGCTGGCCATCCCGGCTCAGCCGATGCGTACCCAGCAGACGCAGGTGGCGGCGGCGGTGTTGCTGCTCGTGGTGATGTCCGTGGGCACGGGCACCGTGGTGGCCACCGTGACCGCCCGTCGGCTCGCCAGACCGCTGCGGCACGTGGCCGATCGCGCGGCCCGCCTGGGCAGCGGCGACTTCCATCCCGACTCGCGGCGATACGGGGTCGCCGAGCTGGACATGGTGGCCGACGCGCTCGACGCCTCCGCCACCGCGCTCGCCCAGCTCGTCCAGCGGGAGCGGCAGCTCGTCGGTGACGTCTCCCACCAACTTCGCAGTCGACTCACCGCGTTGCAGCTGCGGCTGGAGACCCTCATGGAACACCCCGACACGGAGGTGGCGGAGGCGGCGCGGAGCGCGCAGGAGCAGGCCGACAGGTTGGCCGCCGTACTCGACGACCTGCTCGCCGCGGCGCGTGCGGCGAGCGAGGTGGGTGCCGAGCCCATCGACCTGTCCGTGCTGCTCGGCGAGGTCGCCGACGAGTGGCGTCCCGTGCTCAAACGGCACAACCGTTCCCTGCGGTTGCGCGTCGGTGAGGGGTTGTGGGCGAGGGCCACGCCGGGGCGCCTGCGCGAGATCCTGAGCGTGCTGCTCGACAACTCCGTCAAACACGGTGCGGGCACCGTCACGGTGACCGCGCGCAAGGACGACAACAACCGAACCGTGGTGGTGCAGGTGTCCGACACGGGTACGGGCATTCCCGACGACCTCGCCTCCCACGTGTTCGAGCGCGGGTTCTCCGGCAGCGGTTCGACCGGCGTGGGGCTCGCGTTGGCGCGCGCGCTCGCCGAGGCCGACGGGGGCAGGCTCGAACTGTCGGTGAAACGGCCCGCGACGTTCAGTCTGTTCCTGCGCGTGCCGAGGACCAGCGACGTGGCCGAGGGGAACTGGCCCGTCGAGCGGGTGCCGCGCTAGCGGCGGGAGCCCGCGGTCGCGGTGTCGTCGGTGGGGACGTCACGCCGCTTGCGGCCGAGTTCGTCGGGGAAGACCCACCGGCGCAGTCCCCAGAACCGGAACGCCATCGCCAGCAGCATGCCGATGACCGACCCGCTGGCGAAGTCGGCGACTTCCTGTACGAACCGCGAGACGTGAGGCACCTCCAGGTGGAACACGTATCGCGACATGTACAGCGGGATGAGGTTGATGGCCACGGCCACGCCGCTGACGAGGAAGAACAACGCGGCTTCGTGGGCGCGTTCCCGGCCGCCCCTGGTGCGGAAGGACCACTCGCGGTTCAGGATGTACGACACGATGGTGGCGATCATGATCGCGATGGCCTTGGCCGTCGTGGGCTTCGGCGCCAGGAATGTCAGCTTCAGCAGGTACCAGATGCCGTTGTCGACGAGGAACGTCGTGCCACCCACCACCGCGAACTTGAGCAGCTCCCGGTGCTTGACCGCGAGCGCGCGCAGCGGTTCGGGCAGGTGGGCGAGAACGGTTCCGACGACGGCCACGTGGCGCAGTCTACGCAGATCCACATGGCCGAACGCGGCCCCCGAGAGGTCGCCGACGTCGTTCTCGCGGTGACGAACCGATCGGTGACCCTGCGTCGTCGGCCTCGGGTGTCGCGGAAGTGGTCTCGGCCACGGGCGCCTCGCTCGTGGGCGCGGGCCCCGTCGTCTCGTCCTCCGTCGTCTCGTCCTCGGTGCCGGGGGTGACGGATTCGGCCAGCAGCGAGACGAGGTCGACGCCGGCCGACGCGGTGTCCTCCCCGATCGTGGCCGTGACCGTCACCGTGTCGATCCCGGAGAGCAGGGGGACGTGTGCCCAAAGTCGTGCGGTGTCGCCGGGATCGAGTGGCGAGCGGGAGACGCAGTCCAGCGTGTGGTCCCCGCGGTCGCACCGTAGCCGGTGGGAGTGGAGCACCAGTCCGGGCGCGTCGAGGGACACCGACGCGTCGGCCGCGCGCACCCCGGCGCTTCGCACCGTGACCCGCACGAGCCGCCCCACAGAGCTGACATCGAGCTCGACCACGTCCCGCCGGACGGTGATCGGGACGGTGAAGCGCGCCGGGGCCGCTCCGGTGGCGGTCACCCGCCCTCGCGCGGTGCCCGAATCGGCCTCGGGGGAGGCCGCCACTCGAAACCGCAGCACCTTCTGGTCGTCGGGGGCGAGAGCGTCGGAGACGGTGCAGACCACGGTGCCCTCGCCCTCGGGGCAGGCGACGGGGGACACCGCGGAGGTCCGAACCTCGGTTCCGTCGTCCGGTGAGACGGCCGACACACCGGGCGGCAGGGTCAGCTCCACGGCGGTGCGTTCCGCCGTGACCGCGCCGTCGTTGCGCACGGTGACGTCGAGATCGGTGGCCCGGCCTCCCGCGTCCACGGTGAGGCCATCGTCCGGCACGGACGCCGAGACCCGCGGACGGGACACGGCCTTGGTCGGCGGGGCGAGGCCGGGGTCCTCGTCGGGGTCGGGAGCCGGTTCCGGGCGACTCGGTGGCTCGGTGGGGGAGGGGGCGGGTGGCCTGGAGTCCTCCGAGGGCGCCGGGCGCAGGGGCGGGGGCGGGAAGACGGTCGGTCGCGGCCGGTAGGAGTCCGGGCGCGGTTGCGGGGCGGGCAGCGGAGGAAACGACGGCAACTCGGTCGGTCCCTCCGGGGTCGGCGACGACGGGGCGGGTTCGGACACCGCGGGCCGGGGTGGCTGCGCGGTCTGGGGCCGGTGGGCCACGGGCTCCCCGCTCACCCCACCCGCGGCCAACGCGACGGCCACGGCGGTGACGAGGGCGACTCCCGACACGGCGACGCCCAGGAAGTGGCGTGGTCCGGTCTCCGGCGTGCTCGTGTCCGTCGTGCCCGCGGTGGCGGTGGTCGCCGCCGCGACGGGCGGGGTCGGGCCGCCGGCGAGGTAACCGAGGGCGCCGCCGCCGAGCACGAGGAACGCCACCACGCCGCGCAGCGAGGAGTTGATGTCGGCGAGCTCGTCGGCCAGGGCCCGGCAGCGGGCGCAGTGGTCGAGGTGTTGCTCCACCTGGGCGCGTTCCCGAAGCGACAGGCCGTCGCGGGTCCATGCGCCGAGCTTGTTCGCCGTGGCCCGGCACCGGGGCGACGACGTCTCCGCCAGATGGGCCTGGAGGTACTCCTGGCGCAGCCCCGCGCGAGCGCGGTAGGCCAGTGCCGACACCGCGTTCGGCGACATCCCCAGCAGCGGGGCCACCTCGGAGGCGCTCTGTTGTTCGATCACCGTGTGCCACAGCACGGTCTGCCAGCGTTCGGGCAGCCGCCGGAACGCGCGTGCCACCAAGCTGCGCTCCAGCTCCTCCACCGCCGGATCGGTGAACTCCGTCACCCCACCGACCGCCGTGAGGTTCTCGGTGGGCCGCACTCGGTCCGAGCCCCTCGACCGGCTGTAGGCGGTGTTGCGCACCGTGGTGAGCAGGTACGCGCGAAAGGCGTGGTCGGGGCCCTTGCCGTCACGGAGCGCGTCGAGCACCTTCGCGAACGACTCCGACACCACGTCGTCGGCGTCGGCCGTGGTCGGGCACAGCTGCCGTGCCAGCCGTGCGGCGGCTTCGACGTGGCGTTCGTAGAGCGTGCCGTACTCCTCGATCCGGCCCGCGCGGACCGACGCGATGAGGTCGGCGTCGCTGCGGTCGTACGGACCCGCGGAGTCGGTGGTCACGGCTGTCCTCCCTGCTGGCGAAGAATCGTGAGGGCGGGGTTCGGTCAGTGTGCCGACCCGCCCGACGGCAGCATGCCTCGGGGCACGCCGGGCGGGGAGAGCGACACTCGCTGTCACTCCATCGAGCGACATGGTTCGTCGGGGGCGGAAGTGGGGTCCTCGGTCCTTCGAGACCCTTTCGTGATTTCCTTGTCCCGTGAGGCAGTCGATGTGTGACGAGTGGTGACGCGCCCGATGTCCACCACGACCACCGGCTCCGACGTCCGTGTCGGTGAGGAGCCCAGTCTTTCGCTGAGGGCCGCCCTCGGCAGGTTGTCGGTCCGTCCGCGTTCGGTGGCCCTGTTGCTGGCGCTCCCCGTAGTGGCGGTGATCGCCGGGGTGCTCGGCTGGCTGCTGGACTGGCGGTTGGGGGTCGACAGCGCCGTCTACCGGGCGGGCGCGCTGACGTTGTTGCAGGGCGACCCGCTGTACGCGGGGGACACCCTGGGGTCCGAGCCGTGGTGGGCGTTGCTGCCGTTCACCTATCCTCCCGCGGCCGCCCTGCTGTTCACGCCCCTGGCGTTCTTCCCCGTGCAGGTCGCCTGGGGGCTGGTCGCCGCGGTCTCGTTCCTCGCTCTCGCGCTGGTGATCCGGGTGACGATCGCGGCGCTGCCGCGCCTGGCCGGTGACCTGCCGCGGTGGGCCTCTCCCGCGCGCGCCACGCTGATCTTCACGATCGTCTTCCTGGGGCTGGAGCCCGTGTGGCGCACGATCTTCCTCGGCCAGATCAACATCATCCTGATGGCGCTGGTCATGGTCGACGTGCTCGTCGTGTGCCGTAAGGACAGCCGGTGGGGCGGGGTGCTCGTCGGCATCGCCGCCGCCGTCAAGCTCACGCCGTTGATCTTCATTCCGCACCTGTTGTTCACCGGTCGGAAGTGGGACGCCGCGAGGGCGCTCGGCACGTTCGTCGGGTTGCAGGCGCTGATGTTCGCGATCGCGCCGTCCGACGCCGTGCGGTTTTGGACCCACACGGTGTTCAACCAGGGGCGGATCGGCCCGATGCACTGGGCGGGCAACCAGTCTCTGAACGGCCTGCTGAACCGTGTCACCGACCTGGCGCCGTGGGCGTCGACGGCGGCGCTGGGCATCGGCGCGTTGCTGGCGCCGCTGGCCATCTGGGCCATGCTGCGTTTCCACCGCCGCGGACAGCACCTCTACGCCCTGCTGGTGACGGCGTTCTACGCGCTGCTGGTCTCGCCCGTGTCGTGGTCGCACCACTGGGTGTGGGCGGTGCCGCTCATCGTCGTGCTGGTGGCGCGGCTTCCGCGGACGACTCCCGCCACGGCGTGGCGTCGGTGGTTGCTGGCGGGCTCGGTGATCGTCGTGTTCGTCAGTTGTGTGCTGCTGGTGCTGCCCAACGGCCGCAACCTCGAACTGCACTGGGAGGTCTGGCAGTTCGTCCTCGGCAGCGCGTACCTGCTGGTGCCCGTGGCGCTGGCGCTCGCCCTGGGGCTTCGCTGGTTGACGCGCCGCAGGCGAGCCGCCGCGGTGGCGGACGCGGGCGGCGGAGCGTCCCGGCCTGAGGCGAGCCGTCGCGTGAGTGCCCCGTAGGCTGGAGGCCACCATGGACACCCGAACAGGACTGCCCGTCGTGGGGATGGTGGGCGGCGGCCAGCTCGCCAGGATGACCCACCAGGCCGCTATCTCGCTCGGCCTGTCGCTGCGCGTGCTCGCGGCGGGCGAGGCCGACTCCGCCGGTCTCGTGGCCAGCGACGTCGTGCGCGGTCACCACACGGATCTGGAGGCCCTGCGCTCCTTCGCGCGCGACGTCGACGTGGTGACGTTCGACCACGAACACGTTCCCGGTGAGCACCTGCGGGTCCTGGAGGCGGAGGGCGTCGTGCTCCGTCCGGGGCCGTCGGCGCTCGCGTTCGCCCAGAACAAGCTGCTCATGCGCGAGCGGATCGCCGGCCTCGGTCTTCCCGGCCCGGCGTTCGCCGAGGTCTCGGGCGTGGAGGACGTGTGCAAGTTCGGTGAGTCGTACTCGTGGCCCGTGGTGCTCAAGGCCGCGAGCGGCGGTTACGACGGTCGCGGAGTGTGGCTGGTCGACTCCCCCGACGAGGCGCGCTCGCTCGTGCCCGAGCTGCTGGAGGCGGGCACGCCGCTGCTCGCGGAGCGGAAGGTCGCGATGCGGCGGGAGCTGTCGGCGCTGGTGGCCCGTTCTCCGTACGGGCAGGGGTCGGCGTGGCCGGTGGTGGAGACCGTGCAACGGGACGGCATCAACACCGAGGTGCTCGCCCCCGCGCCGGGGCTCACCGAGGAGCGGACCCACCAGGCGCAGGAACTGGCGTTGCGCATCGCCGAGGAACTCGACGTCGTGGGCGTGCTCGCGGTGGAGCTGTTCGAGACCGACACGGGGTTGCTCGTCAACGAACTCGCCATGCGCCCGCACAACTCCGGCCACTGGACGATGGACGGTTCCCGCACCTCGCAGTTCGAGCAGCACGTGCGGGCCGTGCTCGACTACCCGCTCGGGGTCACGGAACTGTTGTCGCCCACGGTGATGGCCAACGTCCTCGGGGCGCCGAAGCTT
This sequence comes from Saccharomonospora glauca K62, assembly GCF_000243395.2. Lineage (NCBI taxonomy): Bacteria > Bacillati > Actinomycetota > Actinomycetes > Pseudonocardiales > Pseudonocardiaceae > Saccharomonospora > Saccharomonospora glauca. The sequence goes on from NZ_CM001484.1 coordinate 646,883, forward strand.
CCGGAGATGAGTCCCGACGAGCGGCTGCACCACCTCTTCGCGCGGTTCCCGGACGTGCGGGTCCACCTGTACGGCAAGGGGGAGCGGCCCGGTCGCAAACTCGGCCACGTCAACGTTCTCGGCCCCGTCACCGACGACACCCGGCGCCGAGCTCGGTTGGCCGCGCACTGGCTGTCGCACGCCGAATGGCTCGACGGCTACCAAGTCCACTGACCCGCACGACCTGCGTCCCGTAGCGGAAGGAGCACCACGTGACCACGCCCGCCGTCGGCCTCATCATGGGCAGCGACTCCGACTGGCCGGTGTTGGAGGCCGCCGCGACGGCACTCGACGAGTTCGACGTGCCCTACGAGGTCGGGGTCTACTCCGCGCACCGCACCCCCCAGCGGATGCTGGACTACGCGCGTTCCGCCGCCGAACGCGGGCTGCGGGTGATCATCGCGGGCGCGGGCGGGGCCGCGCACCTGCCCGGCATGGTCGCGGCCGCCACGCCGCTGCCCGTGATCGGTGTCCCGGTGCCGTTGAAGCACCTCGACGGTCTCGACTCGTTGCTGTCGATCGTGCAGATGCCCGCGGGGGTTCCCGTCGCCACCGTGTCGGTGGGCGGGGCACGCAACGCGGGACTGCTGGCGGTGCGGATGCTCGCCGCCTCCGACGCCGCCCTGCGTGAGCGGATGGAACGTTTCCAGGCCGATCTGGAGGCCCTCGTGCTCGACAAGGACGCCGCGTTGCGGCAGCGGGTCGCCGAAGGCCGGTGACGGAGTCCGCGCCTCACCGCAGCCGCTCGCGCAGCTGACGTTTGAGGACCTTGCCCGCCCCGGAGACGGGGATCGCGTCGACGAAGTGCACTTCGCGCAGTCGCTTGTAGGGCGGCACCTGTGCGTTCACGGCCGTCAGGATCGACTCCGCGGTGACGTCGTCCGCGCGGGGTGAGGGCACCACGAAGGCGACGGGCAGTTCGCCGACCTCGGTCACGGGACGACCCACCACGGCCGCGGAGGCCACGTCGGGTAGCGCGAGGAGCAGCTCCTCCAGCTCTCGCGGGTACACGTTGTAGCCCTTGTACAGCAGCACATCCTTCTTGCGGTCTACAATGGACAGAAAGCCGTCGTCGTCGAGCATCCCGATGTCGCCCGTGCGCAGCCAGCCGTGGTCGAGCACGGCGGCGGTCTCCTCGGGACGGTTGTGGTAGCCCTGCATCACCTGGGGTCCCCGAACGCACACCTCGCCCGGCGTGTTCGGCGGTAGCGTGTCCCGTTCCGGGTCACCGTCGACGGCGACGATGCGTACCTCGGTGTCGAACAGCGGCACGCCCACCGTTCCCACCTTGCGGGTGCCGGACCGCCAGCTCGGGTTCGCCGTGACTCCCATCGTCGCCTCGGTGAGCCCGTAGCCCTCGGAGAGCACCGCGTCCGGGAAGCGAGCGAGCAGGGCTTCCCCCAGCACCGTCGGCATCGGCGCGGCGCCCGAGGACAAGGCCCGCACCGACGACAGATCCGCGGTGTGGAAGTCCTCGCACTTCACCAGGGCGGCGTAGAGAGCGGGGGCGCCGCTCAGCGTCGTCACCCCCAGCCGTTCGGCGTCGGCCACGTAGGCACGGGGGTCGAAGCGGTCGTGGATGGTGACGCTCGTGCCGCTGAGCACCCCGATGTTCAGACCGCCGAGTCCCATCGCGTGGAACCACGGGGTGAGGTTGAGCGTCGCGCCGGTGCCGAGGCGACTCGGCCATTCGGCGTCGTCCCCGATCTGGATCACCGTGACGTCGCCGGAGTCGTCGAGCGACGGCACGCCGCCGGAGCCCCAGCAGGCGTACTGCAACGCGTTGACGACGACGTTGCGGTGGGTCAGCCGTACTCCCTTCGACCGGCCGGTGGTGCCGCCGGTGTAACCGAGGTGAGCGAGGTCGGTCCGAGGATCGATCTCCACCTCGGGGCGCGTGGGAGGCGCCTCGGCCACGAAGCGGTCGAAGTCGAGCGCGTCCGTCTCGCGCGGCGAGACCGTGACGACGAGGTCGACGTCGATGTCGCGCAGTGACTCGGCGACCCGGCCGTGGGTGACCACCACCCGAGCCCCGCAGTCGGCGAGCTGGTCGGCGAGCGCGCGCGGCGGCAACAGCGGGTTGACCGGGCTGAAAGTGGCCCCCGCAAGCAGCGTGCCGTAGTAGGCGACGGGGAAGGCCGGGCAGTTCGGCAGGTGCAGGGCCACGACGTCACCGCGTTCCAACCCGTGGCGCCCCAGGGCGGTCGCGAACCGACACGCTTGCTCCCACACCTGCGAGAACGTCAACTCCTCACCGGCGTGTCGGAAGGCGACCCGGTCGCCGTAGCGTCGCGCGGCACCGGCAAGTATCGACCCCACGGGGACGTCCGGGTAGGGCAACGACGTCGGCAGTCCGGGAGGCCGGGGAGACGGCGGTGTGGTGGTCGTCACCGTTCGACGGTACGAAGCCGTGTCGAGCGGCGACAAGGAGACAGGACCGGGTGGAGTAACCCTTCGGCACGGGCGCCCAAACGGGGCTCGGCGGATTGGGCGGAGCGCACGACGCGAGGCCGTGTCGCGCGAACGGGCCTCCGGGCCGTCCGGCGCTGGCGCCCGCGTCGACCAGCAGTGTTGTGTCGGTGACGTTACGGCCCCCTTCGCCGGCCAGGTAGGCCACGGCGGCGATGTCGTCGAGGAACAGGTCGGACAGCGGGCCGCCCCGGGAGTACGCCCGCGTTGTTGACGAGGACGTCGAGCCCACCCAGCTCCTCGACGGGGCGGTCCACGGCGGACACCACCGCGTCGGCGTCGGAGCTGTCGGCCCGGATAGCCAGTCCACGGCGTCCGAGCCCCTCGATCTCGGCCACCACTTCCTTGGCGCGGTCGGAACTGCCGACATAGGTGACGGCCACGTCCATGCCGTCGCGTGCCAGCCGCAGTGCGACGGCGGCACCGATACCCCTGCTGCCTCCGGGGACCGGAGCGATTAGCTTGGTGCCCGTGACTTCCTCCCGTATGGACTCATTTGTCGGGCACAACACATTCGCCGCGGTGATCGACTTCCTTGGGGGGCGTGAATCACGTTCCGGGAAGCGGGTCGATGAGAACCGGTCGACGCGCCTTCCAGGCTGGGCACTGTGAGCGACAACGACGCGGCCGGGGACGGTATCGAGATCCGGGAGGTGGCGGTGGACTCGGCCGAGGCCGCGGCCCTGCTGCGGACCTACTTCGACGACGTCGCCGGCCGCTACTACGGACGCCCGGCCGCCGAGGCGGAACTCGACGAGGCGATGGCGGCAGATCCCAGCGACGCGTTCTCCCCGCCGCACGGCGCGTTCCTCATGGCCCGGCGCGGCGACGAACCGGTCGGCTGCGTCGGCCTGGCACCGTTGAGCGAGGGGGTCCTCGAACTGGGGCGCATGTTCGTGCTTCCGGCGGTCCGCGGCCGTGGTCTGGGGACTCGCCTGTTGAACGCCGCCGAGGAGATCGCCCGCGGCCGGGGCGCGCCCGCGATCCGGTTGAACACCCGCCACGACCTGGTGGAGGCGCGGGCGCTGTACCGGGCGAACGGTTACGGGGAGATCCCCGCCTACACCGACGGCCCCTACGCCGAGGTGTTCTTCGAGAAGCGGTTGCGCTGACGGCGAGTCAGGAGAGATCGACCGTGACGCGCTCGGCGTCACGATGGGCCTGCGTGCGTGCCGGGTCCGGGTTCGTCACCTGCACCACGTGCGCGCCGACCGCGATCGGTGCCAGGAGCGCGTCCACCACACCGTCCGGGAGCGTCCACTCGCGGGTGGACAGTACGCGGTCGCCGTCACCGACCCCCAACGCGGCGGCGCGTTCGCGGGCGAGCCGCAGCAGGTCGTCGACGGTCGTGCCGAGCAGTGCGGGGGTGTCGCCGTCGACGGGGAACAGGGGCGAGAACTCGTCACCGCACGTGCGAGCCTCAGTCAGGTAGTCGAACGCGTCGTCGGGCGTCGTGGTGAGACCGCGTCCGAGGGGGTCCAGCGCCACGATCGCCGTCGACCGAGCCGCGCTGCCGTCGGCGTCGGGGCCGACGAAGGCGACGACGGCCTCGGCCGGGTCGGACACCACGTGGGCTCCGCACCACCACGCGCCGAGCAACACGCCCGCGGTCTGCCAGTGGGCCGGGAGAGCGACGGCGACCTCGTCCCCCGGTTCGACGTCGAACTCCTCCACGAGCCAGTTGGCGGTCTTGGCCGCCCAGTTGGCCAGCGTGGCGACCGAGAGCTCGATCCGGCTGCCGTCGGCGTCGTCGTAGTGGGTGATGACGGGCCGACCCGCCGACGTCCTCAGCAAGGGCCGCAGGAGGTGCTCGGTGAGGCTCATGCGCCCAAACTAGCGTGCCCGCGCGTCGGCGTCGCACCGTGTCCGCCGCGCGAGCTCAGTTGACGCAGGGCACGCTGTCGGCCGTGATCTCGGTGTCTGCGTCCGAGGCGCTCCGCGGGGCGGAGCCGCCGCCGCTCGGTTCCCGCGTCGAGGACTTGTCCGCCGACACGGTGTCGGCCACGAACTTCCGCACTTCCTCGACGTCGACCTGCACGATGCTCTGCTTGCCGTCGGGGCTCCACGCGGCGATGTCGACGACGGGGATCGTCACGAACGAGAAGTCGCCCGAGGCGATGCCGCGCGTTTGTTGCGCGAACTTCAACAGGTCCAGTTCGGAGTCGAGCACGAGGGACTTCCGCAGGGTCGCGGCGAGTTTCTCCAGCCGGTCGGCGTCGGTGAGCGTACCCGCCGACAGCACCTTGTTGAGCGCCGATGCGAGGAACACCTGTTGACGTTGGATGCGGTCCAGGTCGCCTCGGGGCAAGTTCTTGCGTTGCCGCACGAACGACAGAGCCTCCCCGCCGGAGACGGTCTGCACGCCCGCCGCGAAGTTGGCGCCGGAGTCGGGGTCGGAGGTGGCGTGGTTGAGACACACCTCCACGCCGCCGAGAGTCTCGGTGAGCAGGTAGAAGCCCAGCAGGTTCACCTCGGCGTAGTGGTCGATGCGGATCCGGGTGAACTTCTGCACCGTGCGCACCAGCGCGGCGCGTCCCGCCTGGGCGGACTCGCGCTCCACCTCGGCACGGTCGGTGACGCCTTCGGCGCGCAGCTCGTTCGCGGCCCGGTACTTGGCCTCCCCGTACACCGAGTTGATCTTCGCGTGCCGGTCGCCGCCCGGCACCGCCACCCAGGTGTCGCGTGGGATGGAGATCCCCGTCGGGGACGAGCCGTCGTGCGGGATGCGCAGGATGATCAGCGTGTCGGTACTGATGCCCGGATTGTCCTCGGTACGCAACTGCCTGAGCACGTCCGGCGGGAGTGGATTGCCCTCCATGTCGGTGCGGGAGTCGGTGCCCACGAGGAGGATGTCGGTGGCCCCGTCGTCTTCGGGGGGCGGGGGCTCGTCGTCCGGTGCGTCGTCGTCGTTCACGCGCAGCGCGTCGGTGGTGGTGACGTTGTCCTGAAGCGCGTCGAGCGTCGAGTAGGCGTAGCCGGTCACGCCCAGGGCGGCCACCGACAGCAGGGCGACGACCGACCGCACGACGGCCTTGACGGCCCTGCGTCCGCGTCGCGGTGACGGCCTCCGGCGTGCCGCGTCGGCCTCCGTGTTCCCCGCGCACGTGTCCTCCGCGGCCTCCGGGGCCCCCTCGGTTTCCGCGTTCTTCGCGGTCTCCGTGCCCTCCGGGCCTGTCGCGCGGATGCGCTCGGAGGTGTCCTCGTCCGCGTCCGCCTCGCCGGCTTCGCGGACCTCCGGTTCGGGACCGTCGGTGGTCGAGGCCTCGTCGGGACGCGGTTCGCCGTCCCGACGCTCGGAAGCCCCCTCGATCGCGTCCACCTCGTCGGTGGGACGCGCTTCACCCTCGTCCACGGTGGTTCCCCTCCACCCGCGTGCTGGTTACCAGCACGTCAGCTTAGTTGATGCAGGGGATCCCTCCGGCCGTGATCGGTCCGTCCTCCTCATCGTCCTCGGGCGTCTGGTTCTCCGGCGCGTCGGTCTGCTGTGTCGTGTCGGTCTGTTGCCGCGCCATCGAACCGTGGGAGAGGAGCTGGTCCACCTGGTTCGGACCTTCCATGAGCTCGTTCGGGGCCCCCGTCGGCACGGTGAAGTTGGCGCCGAGGTGCACGGCGAGCGTTCCGGGGGGCAGTTGCGGGTCGACCTCGACGGGGAAGCCGCCGCCGAGGGCCTCGTTCAGCAATTCGCCGCCCGCCTGCTCGCCCTGGGCGTGGTAGATCACCGTGGAGCTCAGCGGGTCCGTCGACGCGTAGCTCTCGCCGCCGAAGCCCTGTGCGGTCAGCAACGCGCGGGTGGCGTCTCCCGCCCCGGTGCCCGTGCCGTCGTAGATGTCGACGGCGTACGCCTCGGCTCCCGGAACCCTTCCGGGAACGTCCATGCGCGGGTCGCCCTCGGCCTCGTACGGGATGAGCTCGTTGACGAACGCCCGGACCTGGGCCGGGTCGATCTCCAGGACGGCGGCGCCGTTGATCTTGGCGTCACCCACCACGGGAATCGTGTGGAACTCGATGTTGCCGCCGGTCAGCCCGCGCATCTGGTTGGCGAACTCCAGCAGGTCCCAGTCCTTGGAGAGGACGACCGAGTTCTGCACGGCCTCGATGACCCCCGAGAGGTTCACCGGGTTCAGCAGGATCTCCTTGGAGAGCAGTTTGCGGGCCAGTCCGGACAGGAACGCCTGCTGCCGCTGGATGCGGTCGAAGTCCCCGCGGGGAAGGCCGTGGCGCTGCCGGACGAACGCGAGGGCCTGGACGCCCTTGATGGTCTGAACCCCCGCGGGCAGGTTGATGCCGGACTTCTCCTCCTTGACCGGTGCCTTGAGGCACACCTCGATGCCACCGACGGCCTCGGTGATCTCGTAGAAGCTCGCCAGGTTCACCTCGGCGTACCGGTCGATCATGCCGGGCCTGCCGAGCAGGTTCTCGATGGTGGCGATGAGGTTCTTCCGGCCCTCGACCTTCGCCTGTTCCTGGATGACGTTGCTGTCGGTCTCGCCCTGGGCGGTGAGCGTGTTGACGGTGTCGTTGTAGGCGTAGGCGAACGCGCTGTTGAGCCTGTTGTAGCCGTAGCCGCCCGCGATCTCCACCCACGAGTCGCGGGGGAACGAGATGGCGACGGCGCTCGTGCCGTCCTGCGGGATGTGCACCAGGATCATGGTGTCGGTCTGCCTGTCGCCCTTCTCCACGCCCGCGTGGAGCTTGGCGAGCACCTCCGGGGGAAGCGGCTTGCCCTCCTTGTCGGTGCGGCTGTCGAGACCGACGAGAAGGATGTCGACGGAGCCGTCGAGAGGTGGGGCACCGGGATCGGCGTTGTCGAACACGTCCGTGGTGTTCAGGTTCGACTGCGCCGATTCCAGGACTTGCCACCCGTAGTAGGTGACCACCAGTACCGCCACGGACAGCAGTGCCACGAGGGTCCGGCCCCCCGCCAGTCCGATCCTGCCCAACCGGGATTTGCGTGCTCCCGGTGCATCGACCTGCTTTCGTGCACCGTCGGTCACGTGTCATTCCTCCCCAGTGGCGTGGTCCGGGCGGCCAGATTACTGGCGCTTCGCACACCAAGACGCAATCGAGATCGAAAACGTTGCTTTGCTGTTGTGATCGGTTGCGGTCGGTTGCGTTGGAATGCGGCGATGCGTGGCACACTGCGGGACGGAGCACGTTCACGGGAGGACGCGATGCGAGTACTAGTCACCGGCGGCGCGGGATTCATCGGGTCGCACTACGTGCGGCAGGCCCTCTCCGGGGAGTACGCCGCGTTGCGCGACGCGGAGATCGTCGTCCTCGACAAGCTGACGTACGCCGGCAACAAGAGCAATCTCGATCCCGTGGCCGACAACCCGAGGCTGCGATTTGTTCGCGGGGACATCTGCGACCCGGCCGTGGTCGCCGAGGTCATGAATGGTGTGGACCTCGTGGTGCACTTCGCCGCGGAGTCGCATGTGGATCGATCGATCCTCGGATCGGCGGATTTCGTCCTCACCAACGTGCTCGGCACCCAGACGTTGTTGCAGGCCGCGTTGGACGCGGGTGTCGGCAAGTTCGTGCACGTGTCGACCGACGAGGTGTACGGGTCGATCGAGCAGGGGTCATGGCCGGAGGATCACGCGCTGGAGCCGAACTCGCCGTACTCGGCGTCGAAGGCGTCGTCGGATCTCATCGCGCGATCGTTCCACCGCACGTACGGGCTGCCGGTGTGCATCACTCGGTGCTCCAACAACTACGGTCCGTATCAGTTCCCGGAGAAGGTCATCCCGCTGTTCGTCACCAACTTGCTCGACGGCAAGCCGGTTCCGCTGTACGGCGACGGCCTCAACGTCCGTGACTGGCTGCATGTGGACGACCACTGTCGGGGTATTCAGCTCGTGGCCGAAAAGGGACGTCCCGGCGAGATCTACAACATCGGGGGCGGCACCGAGCTGACCAACCGGGAATTGACCGAACGGCTGCTCGCCGCGGTGGGAGCCGGTTGGGAGATGGTGGAACGGGTCCCGGACCGCAAGGGGCACGACCGACGGTACTCGGTGGACATCACGAAGATCACCCGAGAGCTCGGCTACCGTCCGCGGGTGGACTTCGAGACCGGCCTCGCCGACACTGTGCGCTGGTACGCGGACAACCGGCAGTGGTGGGAGCCGCTCAAGGAACGCGCCGCCCTGGCCGCGGGGTGAGTCGCCCTCGCGCGTGCCCACGAAAGAAAAGGTTCGACGGCGGCCGAACGGCCGGCTGACACGAGGCGGAGAGTGGCGATGAGTCGAGCGACCGGAGCGGACGACGCGGAGCTGGCGATCCTGGTTCCGGGAGGCGGCGGGCAGCTCGGCCGCGATCTGGTGGCAGCGGGCCGGGCACTCGGCGAGCGGGTCGAGGTGATCGCTCCCGGCTCCGACGAACTGGACGTCACCGAACCCGGAGCCGTGGTGGAGGCGGTCGCCGACCTCGCCGTCGGCGCGGCACAGACGGGACGCCGCGCGGTGGTGGTCAACGCCGCCGCCTACACGGCGGTGGACGCCGCTGAGGAGAACGAGGAGACCGCGTTCGCCGTGAACGCCGACGGGCCGAGGATGCTCGCGGCCGTGTGCTCGTCACGCGGCGTACCGCTGGTGCACGTCTCCACCGACTACGTGTTCCCCGGTGACGCCGAAAGGCCGTACGAGCCCGACGACCCGCTCGGGCCGCGCAGTGCCTACGGTCGCACGAAGGCCGCCGGTGAGGACGCCGTGCTCGGCTCCGGCGCGCTCGCGTGGGTGGTGCGCACCTCGTGGTTGTACGGCACGTCGGGACGCAACTTCGTGAAGACGATGATCGATCTGGAGTCCACTCGCGACACTTTGTCCGTTGTGGATGATCAGGTCGGAAGCCCCACGTACTCGGCCGATCTCGCGCGCGGCCTTCTGGAACTGGCCGAACGAATCGCGTCCGGCCGAGCTCCGAAGTCCACCGTGTTGCACTACGCCAACACGGGGGAGACCACCTGGTGCGGCCTGGCGCGTGCGGTCTTCGCCGAACTCGGTGCCGATCCGCAGCGAGTCCGGCCGTGCACGACCGAGGAGTTCCCCCGGCCCGCGCCACGCCCGGCGTACTCGGTGTTGTCCACCGCCTCGTGGACCGCGGCGGGGTTGTCGGCACCGCGTCCGTGGCGAGACGCGCTCGCGGCGTTCTTCGCCGATCTGCGGTCTCAGGACTCCAGCGCGCGGCGGTAGGCCGCGAGTGTGGTCTCCGCGCATCGGCGCCAGGTGAAGCTCGCCGCGTGCGCCCTGCGGGTCGCCGACGCCGAGGCGGCGGGTGGCTGCGCGGCGGCCTCGCGCAGGGCCTCGGCGAGTGCGTCGACCTCGCCGTACGGCACCAGCCGCGCGAGTCCGCCGGACACCTCGCGCAGGGTGGGCACGTCGGTGCACACGACGGGCACGTCGCACGCCATCGCTTCGAGGACGGGGAGTCCGAATCCTTCGTCACGGGACGGCAGCACGAGCGCCGACGCGCCGGCCACCACCCGCTGAAGATCTACATCGGACAAATAGCCGACGTGCACCGTGCGGTCGGTGAGCGGGAAGCGACCGGGGCCCGCGAAGACGAGAGGCGGCAGATCCGGGGCGGCCTCGTGTGCTCGCAGCAACCAGTCGAGACCCTTGCGGGGTCCGGGTGCGCCCGCGAACAACAGGTACTTGTCCGGCAACCCGAGCTGCTGGCGTTTCTCCCCGGTGGGTGGCCTTCCGGTGAACCAGCCCGCGTCGACCCCGAGCGGGGTCACCTGGATCTTGTCGCGGTCGACGTCGAGGCGCTCGGCCACCGAATCCGCCACCGCGGCCGTGGGAGTGCAGATCACGTCGGCCAGTGCCGCGCCTCGCCGGACCAGGCTCGGAAGCTGCCGGTCGCTCGGGGCGAGTTCCTCGGGCGCGTCGAGGAAGGCCAGATCGTGGATCGTGAGCACCTTCGCGGCCCGCACGGCGCCGGGAAGGACGAAGTTGGTGCCGTGCACCACGTCCGTCAACCCGGCGAACGCTTCGACGGGAGGAAACTCCGAGCGCAGCCAGGCCGCCCGCAGCAGTCGCGCCGCCACGGGCATTCCTCGGGCCCGAACCCCGTGGGGAAGCACCGTGCGGAGGCGTCGCCACCCCCGCAGGGTGAACGCCACCGCCCTGGTGTCCACGTCGGACAGCGAGGCCAGGGCCTCGGACAGCGAGGCCGTGTAACGGCCGATGCCGGTGCGAGGCCCGAGCAGAGGCGTGCCGTCGAGCAACACACGCAGCCGTCTAGCCACGGCCCAGCCTCCGACGAGCGACTTTCCGAACTCGGCCGGCCACTCGGCGGGCGAGCTCCGACGGGCCTCCCTCGGCGAGATACGACTTCACCAGGTCGAGGTCACGGCGCACCAGCTCCCTCTTGCTCAACGGCGGGGCCGGTGCGAGGTGATCCGCGCCGGGAAGGCGGTCGGCCGCGGGCCGGGGGTCGCGACAGAACTCCACGAGCGGGCGTAGCACGTTCGGCCACGTGAACCGCTCCGCCACGGCCGCTATGCGGTCGCGGCAGTCCCGCGCGAACTCGGTGTCGTACAGGCAGCGCTCCAACGCGTCGGCCAAGGCCCCCGGGTCCTCCGCGGGCACCACGACCCCGAGGCGTTCCTCACGCACCAGGTCGGCGAAGGCGTCGCCGTCGGTGGTGACGATCGGCAGCCCCGCCCAGAGGTAGTCGAGCACCCTGGTGCGGAACGCGAACATCGTCTCGACGTGCTCGTAGTGGGTGGTGACGCCGCAGTTCGCGTCGAGCAGCCAGTTCTGGCGCTCGTGGTAGGGCACCCACTGCTCGTTGAAGAACACGTGCTTGCCGGTGAGCCCGAGGTCCTCGGCCAGCCGCCGGGTCCGTGCGGCGATGTCCATCTCGCCGACCTCGGGGTTCGGGTGCTTCATGCCCAGGAACACGAGCCGGGCGTCGGGACGGTTCTCGCTCAGCGTCTCGAAGGCCCGTACGAGCGTGAGCGGATCGAACCAGCTGTACACGCCGCCCGCCCACAGCACCACGCGGTCATCGTCGGCCAGCCCGAGCGCGGAACGCAGGCCGGGGCCCGTCCGGCGAGGCGGTTCGGCGGACAGGCCGAACGGCACCACGGCCAGAAGGGACCGGGTGGTCGGGTCGGCGTCGTAGAGCTGGGGCGACAACCTGCCGAGCGCGGTGAGGTGGCCCAGCCAGAAGTGTCGCTGCCGCTCGGAGGCGCACAGGAAGAAGTCCCCCCGCCGCAACTGGGCGTCGAGTACGCGGGTGACCCCGGCGAGATCGGCCTCCCGCCGGTCGTCGGGAGCGTCCTTGCCCTGTTCGAGCAGCTCCAGGTGCATGGGGTCGTACACGTCGCAGACGACGATCTTGTGCGCGTACTCGTGTTTCAGCGAGGGCGCCATCTCCAGCACGTGGCCCTGGAGGATCACGACGTCGGCCCACGCGATGTGCTCGGTGAGGCCCTGTCTCGTCGAGGCGGTGACGGTGAACGGCGCGGGCGGCGGGTCCACCATGGGATTGACGCTCACCAGCCGCACGTCGTGCTCGGCCGACAGCACGGAGGCGATGTTCCAGGCGCGGATGGCGGGCCCCGCCATCCGGCTGCTCAGGGTGTCGCCGGTGATGACACAGACGTTGCGGCGCTTGCCGAACGTCTGCTCGATGCCGAAGATCTCGGTGAGGATGTCGTGCGCGGCGAGGTAGCGCGGCAACGGGTACGCGGGTTCGAGCGCCTTGCGCAGCAGCGGCATCAGGTCGGCGTCGGTGCGGACCCGCTTGGCCTGTTCCTCGGCCCTGGCCTCGCGCAGCGACGGCAGGCGGTCCACGAACGCGTCGATGGCGAGCACCCCGGCCAGCGCGCCTCGGGACACCGGGACCGGTGTCGTCTCGGGCGGCCCCACGCCGGAGGCGAGGTCGAGTAGCGTCGGGTCGAGTTCGCCGCGCGCGGTGGCCCGCCGTACGGCGAGCGCCAGGGCCGCGGGGAGCACCGTCGCCAGCGTCTCGTCGGACAGGTTCTTGTAGAGCGCGCAGAGCGCGTTGCGCTCCAGCAGGAACGTCTCCCGTCCGCTGTCGGGAGTGTCCACAGCGGACATCGTGCCGTGGTGGCGGTGATAGGCGATCGAGTCGGGCACGTAGCGCACCCGCCAGCCACGCAGGTTGAGCCGCCAGCCGAGGTCGACGTCCTCGTAGAACATGAAGAAGTCGTCGTCGAACCCGCCCAGCTCCGCGAACACGCTCGCGCGGACGAACATGGCCGACCCGGTGGCGAACAGGACGTCCTTGGCGACGTCGTGCTCGGCCTTTGGCAGGTCGGCGATCGGGGTGTCGGCATGACGCTTGTAACCCATGCCGAACCACGTCAGTCCGCCGTCCACGAAGTCGGCGCGCTCACCGTCGAGGTCCAGCACCTTGCTCGCGACCGCCCCCACGGTCGGTTCGTCGCGCAACACCTTCACGGCGGCGTCGATCCAGCGCGGATGCGGCCGGGCGTCGTTGTTGAGGAACGCCAGCACCGTGCCGTTCGCGTGCCGGGCCCCGAGGTTGCAGCCCCCGGCGAAGCCGAGGTTGCGGTCGGAGGGCACGACTCGCGCGGAGGGCACGGCCGCCGCGATGCGGTCGGCGTCGTCGCCCGGCGAGGCGTTGTCGACGCAGATGATCTCCAACCGTGGGTGATCCAGTTCGGTGAGCGCCCGTAGGCACGCGATGGTGTCGTCGGCTCCGCGGTAGTTCACCACGACGACCGAGACCAGCGGAGTCGTGTTCCGCGTCGTATCCCCCTGGACCAACAGAGCTCCTTCCCGCCCGCGCAAGACTACTGTCCGGCCCACCGTCGCCAGACGTCACCTCGGCCCAGCACGCTTCGTCGTCGCACCTCCGCGCGCTGTCGCAACGTCGAGGGCAGCCGGAGGGCGACGTCGGCCAGGACCCGGCAGCGCAGCGGGACCCGGAAGTTCGCGGCCTTCGGGACCTCCTCCGAGCGTCGGGCCCGCCGCAGCGGCAGCACGGCCGTGAGAGCCGCGAACCTCGCCAGTTCCCGTGCGGCCACCACCGGGGGAGCGCACCGCAGCAGCGTCAACAGCCGGTTGCGTTCGTTCCACCGGTGGAACCGCGCGGAGCCGGGCCGGGTGCTGGCCCCGTGACGGTGGACCACCACCGCGTCCGCCGCGACGGCGACGTCGTAGCCGGCCAGTCGCAGTCGCCACGCCGTGTCGGTGTCCTCGTAGTAGCAGAAGAAGTCGGCGGGCACACCTCCCACCGCGCGGAGGGCGTCGGTGCGCAGCAGCACCGCGCCGCCGCAGAAACCGAACGGGCGCCGAGGTTCGGTCAGGTCGGCGCCGTGTCCGTCGGCGGTCAGGCACACCCCGAGGGACTGCACCTCGCCGCCGGCGTACCGCATCAGCGAGCCGACCGCGCCCAGTGCGGGGTCGGCGAGCAGCGTGTCCTCCAGCGCGGAGAGCCACCCCGGCCGTGGCACGGCGTCGTCGTTCAGCCACGCCACCAGAGGCGTCTCGACATGCGCGAGCGCCGCGGCGACCCCGCCCGCGTAGCCGGTGTTGCGGGGCAGTCGGAGCACCTCGGGACGGCTCGGGTGTCGCGCCAGCAGGGTCGCCGTGCCGTCGTCGGACGCGTTGTCGACGACGAGGGTGCGGTGTGGACGGTCCTGCGCGGCGAGCCCGTCGAGGCAGGCGGTGATGTGGTCCGCTCCGCGCCAGGTGACCACCACGACGGTGGTGAGGGGGTCCGAGGGCGTGGCGCTGGTCGGCACCGGGGCAGGATAGCCCGCACGACGGCGGCAGAATGGTCGCGTGCCGGAACTCGTGGTCGTCGCCGAGCAACTGCTCGCCCCCGTGCCCGGTGGTACCGGCCGGTACACCGCGCAACTGCTGCGGGCATTGGCCGCCACCGCGCCGCCCGGCTGGACGGTGACCGGCGTCGTGGCCCGGCACGCCGAGGTGGAGGCCGCCAGGGTCGAGGGCGTCGCGGGACCTCGGGTACTGCCCCTGCCGCCGAGGGCGCTCGTGGCGATGTGGGAGGCGGGGATACCGCTGTGGCCGGGAGGCGATGCCGTGCACGCGCCCACGCCGTTGGCCCCGCCGAGGGCGCCCCGTGGCCGTTCGTTGTCGGTGACGGTGCACGACACCGTTCCCTGGTCGCACCCGGAGACCCTCACCCGCCGAGGAGCGCGCTGGCACCGGCGGGTGATCGCGCGAGCGGCACGGCGGGCGGACGCCCTCGTCGTGCCGACGGAGGCCGTGGCCCGTGATCTCGCACGTCGGCTGGCGGTGCGCGTGCCGGTCCGCGTGGCCGGACACGGTGTCACCGACCTCGGGGCCCCCGCGCCCGTGCCCGACCTGCCCGACCGCTACGTGCTGGCCGTGGGCACCGTGGAGCCCCGCAAGGGGGTGGACGTGCTGGTGACGGCCGTCGCCGAGGTGGCGCGGTCGGACGAGTCCGTCTCCCTGGTGCTCGTGGGGCAACCCGGCTGGGGTGGTCTGGACCCCCTGCGGATCGCCGCGGACCGCGGCCTCGCCGAGAGCCGGGTCCGGTTGCTCGGCAGGGTCACCGACCGCGAGCTGGCGACCGTGTTGCGGGGCGCGAGCGTCCTCGCCATGCCGAGTCTCGCGGAGGGCTTCGGGTTACCCGTGCTGGAGGCGATGGCGGCGGGAGTCCCCGTGGTCCACAGCGACGATCCCGCGCTGGTGGAGGTGTCCTCCGGTGCGGCGATGGTGGTGCCGCGCGGGGACGCGCGAGCCCTCGCGGAGGCGTTACGGCGCGTCCTTGCCGACTCCGCCCTCGCCGCACGTCTTCGCGCCGACGGGAAGCGGAGGGCGGCCGAGTTCACGTGGGTGAGGGCCGCGAAGGCGGTCTGGGCCGGACATACCACGTAACGTAGGCAACGGTTTGTCAAATCCGGACCAACGTCACTCTGACGGGTCGTAGGCTGCACGGGTGCCCGAACCGCGTGTGTTGATCGACGCCACGGCCGTGCCGGCCGACCGCGGAGGAGTGGGCCGGTACGTCGACTCCCTCATCGCGGCCCTCGACGAGAACGGCGCCCGCCTCACCGTGGTCTGCCAGGCGCGTGACGCGCAGTTGTACTCGAAGCTCGCCCCGCACTCGCGCATTGTGCACACCGCCCAGTCCACGGCCACCCGGACGGCGCGGCTCACCTGGGAACAGACCACGCTGCCGGGCCTGGCCCGCAGGCTCCGGGTCGACGTCGTGCATTCCCCGCACTACACGATGCCGTTGGCCGCGCGGACGGCGTCCGTGGTGACCTTGCACGACGCCACGTTCTTCACCGACCCCGTCCTGCACTCCTCGGTCAAGGCTCGGTTCTTCCGGGCGTGGACCGTGACGGCGCTGCGCCGGGCGTCGTTGTGCGTGGTGCCCAGCCTCGCCACGGCCGACGAGCTGCGTCGGGTCACGCGCGTGCGAGGCGCGGAACTCCACGTGATCCGCCACGGTGTGGACGTCGACCGCTTCCACCCGCCGACGCCGGAGGAGGTCAAGGCCGCGCGGGACGCGGTGGGGCTCGGCTCGACGCCGTACGTCGCGTTCCTCGGGGCCCTGGAGCCCCGCAAGAACGTTCCCGCGCTGATCAGGGGTTTCTCCCTCGCGGTCGCCGACCTGCCCGATCCGCCCGCGCTGGTGCTGGCCGGGCAGCCGGGATGGGACTCGCAGGTGGAGCAGGCGCTGGCCGACGCGCCGCTGCGGTTGCGCGTGATTCGCGCGGGATACCTGCCCTTCGACACGCTCGCCGGATTCCTGGGCGGTGCCGAACTCGTCGCGTACCCGAGCCTGGGGGAAGGTTTCGGGCTCCCCGTGCTGGAGGCGATGGCCTCGGGAGCGTGCGTGCTCACCACCCGGCGGCTGGCCCTGCCCGAGGTCGGGGGCGACGCGGTGGCGTACTGCGGGGTCGGTGCGGGCGACGTCGCCGTGGCACTGCGGGAGTTGCTCGACGATCCCACGCGCCGCGCCGAGCTCGCGCAGGCCGCGCTGCGGAGGGCCAAGGAGTTCTCGTGGTCGGCCAGCGCCGAGGCCCATCGTGAGGCCTACGAGCGGGCATGGCACCGCCACCGCCGGGCGTGACCCTTCGGAGCGGCGGAGTTCGGGGCCGGTGGTCGCCCGGTACCGGCGGCCGCCGAGATCCCCGTGAGGAGGAGCGGTGCACAATGTCGGCGTGACGGAGCCGAAGACGTACGGTGACGAGGTCGCCGTGGTGACAGTGACCTACTCGCCGGGCGAGACCCTGGACCGCTTCCTCGACACGTTGGAGAAGGCCACCGACCGTGACGTCACGGTGGTGCTCGCCGACAACGGGTCCGTCGACGGGGTACCGGAGAAGGCGGCGGCCGAGCGCGACAACGTCCACTTCGTCCCCACCGGCGGAAACCTCGGTTACGGCGGCGGCGTCAACGCCGGTGTCGCCACCCTCGGTGACGAGGTGGGGTGGATCGTCATCGCCAACCCCGACCTCGAATGGGACCCCGGCTCGCTGGACGAGTTGCTGAAGGCCGCGAAGCGCTGGCCGCGGGGAGGGGCGTTCGGTCCGCTGATCCGGGAGCCGGACGGGTCGGTGTATCCGTCGGCACGGTTGCTGCCGTCACTGGGCCGAGGGATCGGGCACGCCGTGCTCGGCAAGATCTGGCCCGGAAACCCGTGGACCCGCTCGTACCGGCAGGAGACGCAGGCCCCCACCGAACGCACCGCGGGCTGGCTCTCCGGTTCGTGCCTGTTGGTGCGCAGGTCCGCGTTCGACTCCGTCGCGGGCTTCGATTCCCGCTACTTCATGTACTTCGAGGACGTCGACTTCGGTGACCGGCTCGGCCGGGCCGGGTGGCTCAACGTCTACGTGCCGTCGGCGAGCGTGATGCACATCGGCGGGGTGTCCACGAGCAAGGCCTCCAAGCGCATGCTCGCGGCCCACCACGACAGTGCCTACCGCTACCTCGCCGACCGACACACGGGGCTTTTGTGGAAGCCGGTGTTGGCCGCCATCAAGCTGGGTCTCGCGGTGCGGCTGAAGGTGGAGACCCGCGGCGCCTGAGGCGGGCCCGCGATCACAGCCCTTCGAGCCTGCGGGCGACGTACGACTGGTTCCGCGTCGTCTTGGTGGTGGGCACCAGTCCGCCGTCGTCGGAGTCCTCGTCGGTCCGGGACTCGGCTTGCGCGTCGGCCTTCGTGTCGCCGCTGCCCTCGGACGAGGGGATCGACACGGGCTGGGTGACGTCGGGCTGCTCCGACAGGGGAGTCCGCATCGGGGTCGTCGGCATCGTCTCGGAAAGGTGGGACTCCCGCGAGACGTCGTTGGCCTCGATCACGGACGACGGCAGTTTCGTAGTGGTGTTCGGGTCGACCTCGGAGTCGATCTTCTGAACCACCGCCCGTGGAATCTGCTGTGTGTTCACAGAGTCCATCGGCGATGTCATGTTGTCCGGTGTCACAACGCCCTTGCGCGCTTGTGCGCGGGCGAGCACGGCGTCCGCGCGGTCGCGGGGATCCATGTCCTCGCACCCCCATACCCTCACCGATGGCCCTCTCTGCACCGGGCCGCCGCCTTCGGCCTCTAGGGTAGGCCCTCTGGCACCCGCCCGTCGAAGGTTGGGTGTGCTTCGTCGTCGAGTCGATGATGTAGGTATGGGAGGGGTCTGCGCGACATGACGTCCGTGTCGGGTGCTGATGCCGTGATTCTCGTGGGGGGCAAGGGAACGCGGCTGCGTCCGCTCACCCTGTCGGCTCCCAAGCCGATGCTGCCCACGGCGGGGGTTCCGTTCCTGTCGCATGTGCTCTCGCGTATCCGCGCGGTGGGGATCACACATGTGGTGCTCGGCACGTCGTACCGCGCGGAGGTGTTCGAGGAGTACTTCGGCGACGGCTCGGCGTTCGGCCTCGACATCGACTACGTGGTGGAGTCCGAGCCGCTCGACACGGGCGGTGCCATCCGCAACGTCGTGGACCGGCTGCGGGGCGACGACGCGGTGGTGTTCAACGGCGACATCCTCTCGGGGGCCGACCTCGGCGCCCTGGTGGCCGCCCACCGGAAGGCGGAGGCCGACGTCACGCTGCACCTGCAGCGGGTCGCCGACCCGTCTCGGTTCGGGTCCGTACCCACCGACGCCGACGGCCGGGTCACCGCGTTTCTGGAGAAGACTCCGAATCCGCCCACCGATCAGATCAACGCGGGTTGCTACGTGTTCCGCCGCTCGGTGATCGAGGAGATCCCGGCGGGCCGTCCCGTGTCGGTGGAGCGCGAGACGTTCCCCGACCTGTTGCGGCGGGGCAGGCACGTGCACGGCTACGTGGACAGCTCGTACTGGCTCGACGTCGGTACCCCCGAGGCGTTCGTGCGCGGTTCGGCCGACCTCGTCACGGGGCGTGCCCCGTCCTCGGCCCTCCCCGGCCCCACGGGAGAGCGGTTGGTGCTCGACGACGCGGTGATCGCCGACGGCGCCGAGGTCACCGAAGGGTCCACCGTGGGTAAGGGGGCTTCCGTGGCCGCGGGTGCCCGAGTCCGTGGTTCCGTGCTCTTCGACGGCGCGGTGGTCGCGGAGGGGGCCGTGGTGGAACGGTCCGTGCTCGGTGTGGGAGCCCGAGTCGGCAAGGGAGCCGTCCTGAGGGGCGTGGTGCTCGGCGACCGGGCGTCGGTGGGCGCCGAGTGCGAGCTGCTCGACGGGGCGCGAGTGTGGCCGGACGTCGAACTGGCCGATTCCGCGATACGGTTCTCCAGCGATGTCTGAGGTCTCCCGCCGCTGGCGGCCTCCCTTCCCCCTCGACGTCGAGGGCGTACTGGCGCCCCTGCGCCGAGGCCGGGGCGACCCGTGTCTGAGGCACGACGGCGGCGGGCGCACCTGGCTCACCGCGAACACGGCCGACGGGCCGGGCACGCTCGTCTTCCGCGTGTGCGGGGACGGCACCGTGGAGGCGCGGGCATGGGGCGGTGGCGCGAACGTGCTGCTCGACGGGCTTCCCGAGCTGCTCGGGGCCGCTGACGACGACACCGGTTTCGTCGCCCACCACGACGCCGTGGCCCGAGCCCGGCGGCGGTCCCCGCTGCTCCGCCTGACCCGCACCGGCCGGGTGTGGGACGCGCTCGTACCCGCCGTGCTGGAGCAGAAGGTGACGACCCACGAGGCGCGGCGGTCGTGGCGGGAGTTGTGCCGTTGGTTCGGGGAACCGGCGCCCGGCCCGACCCCCGTGGGCCTGCGGGTGCCCCCGACCCCGGCGGCGATTCGGGCGGTGACGGAGTGGCAGTGGCACCGGGCGGGCGTCGACCTGCGACGGCGGACGACCCTGGTGGCCGCCGCGCGGGTCGCGCACCGGCTGGAGGAGGCCGCGATCCACGGCGGGGAACGCGGCCGCGCGCTGCTGCGGAAGGTGCCGGGCATCGGGGTGTGGACGGCGGCGGAGATCGCGCAGCGGGCGTGGGGCGACCCCGACGCGGTGAGTTTCGGTGACCTGCACACCCCGTCGCTCGTGGGACACGCCTTGGTGGGGTGCCCGTTGGACGACGGCGGGATGGCGGAGGTGCTGGCGCCGTACGCACCGCAGCGGCAGCGGGTGGTGCGTTACCTGCAGGCGGCGGGGTACTCGCGCCCGAGGTTCGGGCCGCGTGCCCCGGTGCGGAACTACCGCGCGATCTGAGTGAACGCCTCGGAAAGCTGTGCCTCGGCTCGGTCGAAGTACTCCTCCAGAGCCTGCTCCGCCTCGACGAGCTTGCCGTCGAGGACGAGCGTGGTGATCCGGCGGTTGAATTCGAGGTAGGGCTCGTGGAACTCGCGCGGCCGGGACATGACGTGGAAGGCCAACCGCAGTTCGGCGAGCAACTGCCGCATCAGCTCGTCCACGCGCGGGCTGCCCGCGAGCCCGCCGATGGCCTGGTGGAACCGCATGTTGGCGGTGCCGACGTCGACCCAGCGCTGTTCGGCGTGGGCGCGTTCGCCCTCTGACACGGCCTCGTCCAGGGCGGCGAGGCGAGTGCTGTCGGCGGTGTCCGCGAGCCGGATGGCACGGGTCTCCAGCATCCGCCGCACGCGGTAGAGATCGGCGACGTCCGCGGCGTCGAGGACCCGCACGAACACCCCGCGATGGAACTCGTGGACCAGCAGGCGTTCGTGCACCAGTAGCCGGAACGCCTCGCGGAGGGTGTTGCGCGACACGGACAGCGCGCGTCCGGCGTTCTCCTCCGACAGCCGGGTGCCGGGCGGCAGGGCGCCCTCGATGATTCGCTGGCGAAGGACGTCGGCGACGCGTTCGGCCGTGCTCGTTCGGTCGAGCAGTGCGCGATCGCCCGCGAGCAGGTCGACCCACAGGTCCGTGGTAGTCATGCGACCTCCGTTCGACGTCCCGCAGAGTACCAGGACAACTACACAAGCCCCTTGCAGGATTGTTCAACAATTCTGTACTGTCGGTCGTCCGACGGAGGTGGTGACATGCGCCTGCTGCCGTGTGCCGACACGGGGTTGCTCGTGGAGCTCGACGACCTGGCCCAGGTCATGGGCTTGCACGCGGCGTTGCGCGCCGACCCGCCCGTCGGGGTGGTGGATCTCGTTCCGGCCGCTCGCACGCTACTGGTGCGGTTCGATCCTCGTCGGACCGATCGCGCCACCGTGGAAGGCGCCGTGAAGTCCGCGAGCGCCGCTCGGCCCGCGGAAACGACCCGTGGGGAGACCGAACTCGTCGAGATCCCCGTGACCTATGACGGCGACGACCTCGCCGAGGTCGCCGACCTCCTCGGCCTCACCCCACGGGAGGTGGTCGCCGCGCACACGAGCGCGCGGTGGACCGTCGCGTTCGGCGGGTTCGCCCCCGGTTTCGGGTACCTGACGGCCGAGGAGTGGCCCCACGACGTTCCCCGCCGTGGGGAGTCCCGCACCGTCGTGCCGGAGGGAGCGGTGGCGGTGGCGGGGCCGTTCAGCGGGGTGTACCCGAGATCGTCGCCCGGTGGGTGGCAGCTCATCGGGCGTACCGAGACGGCGCTGTGGGATCTCCACCGTGATCCGCCCGCCCTGCTGCGGCCCGGAGTGAACGTGCGATTCGTGGAGAAGTCGTGAACGAGCGCGCGGAAATAGGGCTGGAGATCGTGGAGAGCGGCCCTCTCGCCACCGTGCAGGACCTCGGTCGACCGGGGCTCGCCGGGATCGGCGTCGGCGCCTCGGGAGCCGCCGACCGTGCGGCACTGCGGCTGGGGAACCGCCTCGTCGGCAACCCCGAGGGCGCGGCGGCCGTCGAGGTGACCTTCGGCGGGTTCGCCGCACTCGCGCGGCGCGACCTGACCGTCGCCGTCACGGGAGCCCCCTGCCCCGTGACCGTCGGGCGGCGGGGAGGCGCGGTGGGCGCCGTGCTGCGGGTGCGTGCGGGGGAGTGTTTGCGGTTGGGGGTGCCCGAACGCGGACTACGCAGTTACGTGGCGGTGCGGGGCGGGATCGCCGTGGAGCCCGTGCTCGGTTCCGCCTCCACCGACGTACTCGCCGGGGTGGGACCCCCGCCCCTGGAGGCCGGGCACACGCTGCCGGTGGGCGTCCCGAGGTTGCCGTTGCCGCCCGTGGACTTCGCTCCCGTGCCGCCGCTGCCCGCGGACGAACTCACGCTGCGCGTCGTTCGGGGGCCCCGCGCCGACTGGTTCGCCGACGCCGCGCTGTCCACACTGCTGGGGTGCCCCTACGAGGTGACGTCGCGCAGCAACCGGATCGGCCTGCGCCTCGACGGTCCCGAACTGGTCAGGGCCCGGCACGAGGAGCTGCCGAGCGAGGGCGTGGTACCCGGCGCGCTGCAGGTGCCTCCGAGCGGCAAGCCCACCCTGTTCCTCGCCGACCACCCCGTCACCGGCGGCTATCCGGTGATCGCGGTGGTGCTGTCCGCCGACGTCGACAAAGCGGCCCAGGCAAGACCGGGAGCGAGACTCCGCTTCGTGGAAGCCTGACCATCGTGTCCGCAAGTTGTGCACTCGTGTCCGCAGGTTGGGTACGGGTGTTCGCACTTCCCGTACACGGCGGCGCCGCTGGGGCCTCGCCTAGGCGCACACAAAGCGCGGACACGCGTGCGAGACCTGCGGACACGCGTGCGAGAACTGCGGACACGCGCTCATAACTTGCGTCAGGTTTCCAGGGCCGCCTTGACGATGGCGAGGGCCTCGTCGGCGGACAGGCCCAGCGCACGCACCTGCTCGGCGTAGGCCGCCGCCGCGTCACGCGCTCGCCGGAGGGTGACATCGCCCGAGGCGCCGACGAACGTCCCGGCCCGGCCCTTGGTTTCGAGCAGGCCGACCTCCTCCAGCTCCCGGTAGGCGCGGGCGATGGTGTTGGGCGCGATGCCGAGCTCGGCCGCCAGCGCCCGGACGGTGGGGAGCTTGGTGCCGACGGCGAGGCTGCCGTTGCGAATCCGCCGCGCGATCCCCGACTTCACCTGCTCGTACGGCGGCGTCTTCGAATTGGGGTCCAGCCGAACGATCATGTCGCCCTCACCTGTCGAGCGCCGCGGCGATGAGCTCGGTGAGGTCCTCGGTCCGCGGCGGCAGCTCGTGCACCGGCCACCACCGCAGGTCCTCGGACTCGTCGCTGGCCACCGGCTCGGCCCCCTCGGGTGCCCTGGCCACGAAGCGCACGTCGAAGTGCCGGGTGGGCACCCCGAGCGAACACGTCACCGGGTGCACGTCGAGGTGCACGGGCTCCGGGTCGAGCGAGAGCCCGGCGATGCCCGACTCCTCCGTGGCCTCCCGCAGCGCCGCCTCGACGAGCGAGGTGTCCTCGGGCTCGCAGTGGCCGCCGAGCTGCAGCCAACGCCCCACGCGCGGGTGCAGGGTCAGCAACACATGCTCGCCCTTGGCGTCGAGCACCACCGTGGAGGCGGTGAGGTGTCCCGCCACGCACGAGCGGTCGCACGCGTCCCGTCGCGCGGCCAGGAAGCCGAGGTAGCTCTGGCGCAGTGACTCCTGTGCGGCGTCGGAGGGCTTCCACGCCTCCAAGGTCGCCGTCGCGTCGGCGTGCAGGGCGCTCACCATTCGATCAACCCTTCGTCGAGATCACGCGGGGGTCGTGGGGACAGTGGGGTCGCCGGGTGACCGATCGCCACGGCGCCGAGCGGGTACCAGTGGTCGTCCAGCCCGAGGGTACGGCGGACCACATCGGCGGCGAAGATCGTCGAGCCGATCCAGCAGGAGCCGAGCCCCTCGGCGGCCAACGCCACCAGCAGGGCCTGCACGGCCGCGCCGCCGGCCACCGTGAACATCGTGTGCTCGCAGTCGTTGCGGCGATCGTCCCGGTAGGTGTGCGCGCCCTCGGGCACGAGGAACGGCACGACGACCTCGGGGGCGGTGTAGAGGATCTCGCCTCGGCGCAACCTGCGCTCGATCTGCTCGGCGCCGAACCCGTCGCCTTCGAGATCGGCGCGCCACGCCTCGCGCATGGCGTCGAGCAACTTCTCGCGTTCGGCCCGAGTACGCAGCCAGCCGAACCGTACGGGCCTGGTGTGGTGGGGTGCGGGCGCGGTGAGCGCGGCACCCACGGCCCTTCGCAGGGCCTCCGGGTCCACGGGCTCGTCGGTGAACTCCCGCACCGACCGACGCACGAGCACGGCTTCCCTGCGTCCCTTGGCGACGGCCTCCGCCGTGCCCAGGCGGAAGAGGTCCTCCTCGGCCGGACGCACGAGGTCGCGGGCGGTGGCCGCTCCCGGAACGTCGTCGCCGACGGACAGGCCGCGCACCACGGCGACGGGCACGGCCTTGAGCTTGCCCTTCACCAGGTCGGCAGCCGCGGCGACCTCGTCGGCCACGGCGATCTCGGTGACGGCGAGTTCGTTGCCCTGCCGGTCGCGGGCGCCGGCGTACGAGCGCAGCACACGTAGCCCCGAGGAACCGATGGCGGCGTCGGTCTGTCCGACCCGCCACGCACGACCCATCGTGTCGGTGATGACCACCGCGACCTCCACGCCGAGCCGTTCGCGCAGCCCGTTGCGCAGCGCCAGGGCCGAGGCGTCCGGATCGGCGGGCAGCAGTGCGATCTCCCCGGAGTCCACATTGGAGGCGTCCACGCCGGAGGCCGCCTGCACGATGCCGAGGGTGTTCTCGGTGATCACCGTGCGGCCGACGCGGGCGAGCACCCGCACGGCTTCCCGGTCGACGAGCTTGCGTCGTTCGGCGTCCCGCTTCTCCGGGTCGTCGGGCACGCGCACGAGCCTGCCCTCGACCTTCGACACCACCTTGCTGGTCACCACCACGACGTCGCCGGAACGCAACCACGGCGCGTGGCGTGCGATGGCGCCCGTCAGGTCGTCGCCGGGACGGAACTCCGGAAGCCCCTCCACCGGCAGGATCTCGATACGGTCCGCGGCGTGCTCAGTCATCGTCCACTCCGGCCAGGTCGAGCGCGGCCCGCACCATGTCGGCCGTCGCCTCGACGTCGGACATGATCAACGGCACGGCGCGTACGGCCACTCCCGGCACGTTCGCCGACTCGCCCTTGTGGACCAGCCAGCCGTCGAGCAGCCCGTCCTCGGACGTCTGCCGCGCCCCGTAGTACCTGCCGACTCCTTCGGCCGACGTCTCGACCCCGATCGCGGACAGGCACGCGTCGGCCATGCCCCGCAGGGGCTTCCCACCGATGATGGGGGACACACCCACGACCCCGGCCTCGGTGGCCCGAAGCGCCTCGCGCACGCCGGGCACGGCCAGCACCGTGCCGATCGACACGACCGGGTTCGACGGGGCGAACAGCACGGCGTCGGCCTCCTCGATGACCTCCAGGACACCCGGCGCCGGTTTGGCCTCCTCCGCGCCCACGGGAACGATGCTGTGGGCGCGAAGCTTCGCCCGGTACCGCACCCACCACTCCTGGAAGTGGAGGGCCTTGCGCTGCCCCTCCTGCTCCGGGTCGTCCACCACGACGTGGGTCTCCACCCGGTCGTCGGTCATGGGCAGGAGCCGGACGCCCGGCCGCCAGCGGTCGCACAGCGCCTCGGTGACGGCCGACAGCGGGTAGCCCGCGCGCATCATGCGGGTGCGGATGAGGTGGGTGGCGATGTCCTTGTCGCCGAGTGCGAACCACGTCGGTTCGGCGCCGTAGGCCTCCAGCTCGGACTTCACGGTCCAGGTCTCGTCGGCGTGTCCCCACCCGCGTTCCGGGTCGACCCCGCCGCCGAGCGTGTACATGCAGGTGTCGAGATCGGGGCAGATACGCAACCCGTGCATCCACACGTCGTCGCCCGTGTTGACGAGCGCGGTGATCCGGTGGGGGGACTCCCCTTCTCCGGTCGGGGGCAGGCCGAGAGCGGCCTTGACACCGAGCAGGAACCGGGCCCCGCCCACCCCGCCGACGACGACGACAACCTTCACTGTGTTGGCCTCTTCTTCACGTTCGGTGTTGCTCCTCCGGTGCTCGATCCTCGCACGGGACTCGCTGCCGGCAACGGTGGTATGGCACGAATCCGGTTCGCTCGGTGTCCACCCTCGAAGTCGGCGGTCCGTGTCCGGCGCGTGGGCGAATTCACAGGGCCCGTGAGGGCGGAGTTCGTCCCATGGGGGCCATGTTCTCGGCGCGCGTCTGCTGGAGTTCGGCGGTGTCGGTCACAATGGTGGTTGCCCCAACGAAGCACCCGGGGACGCGCGAATTCGCGTGGGTGTTCACTCCGTAACACGGCGACATCCCCTCGGGGGCGTCGGCATAGGATGCGCAAGCGGAACAGCGGAGTTGTCCGGCGAGAAGGCCAGACCGAAAGACAAAGCAGGAGAACGCAGTGACCTACGTGATCGCCGAGCCCTGCGTCGACGTGCTCGACAAGGCATGCATCGACGAGTGCCCCGTCGACTGCATCTACGAAGGCGAACGGATGCTCTACATCCACCCCGACGAGTGCGTCGACTGCGGGGCTTGCGAGCCGGTCTGCCCGGTGGAGGCCATCTACTACGAGGACGACGTCCCGGACGAGTGGAGCGCCTACACCAAGGCCAACGCCGACTTCTTCGACGAGCTCGGCTCGCCGGGCGGGGCGGCGAAGGTCGGAAAGACCTCGCACGACCCGCAGTGGATCAAGGACCTGCCCCCGCAGGGCGAATGAGTAGGCCCGCGCTTCCCGACTTTCCCTGGGACTCGCTGGCCGAGCACGCCGCCACGGCACGCTCCCACCCCGACGGGATCGTCGACCTGTCGGTGGGAACCCCCGTGGACCCGGTGCCGGAGAGCATCCGGGCCGCGTTGGCGTCGGTGTCGGACATTCCGGGTTACCCCACCACGCACGGCACCGCCGCGTTGCGTGAGGCGGCGGTGGACGCGTTGCGGCGGCGACACGGTGTCACCGGTGTCGAGCCGGAGGCGGTGCTGCCCACGATCGGGTCGAAGGAACTCGTCGCCTGGCTGCCCACGCTGCTCGGTGTGGGCGCCGGTGACACGGTGGTGATCCCCGAGCTGGCCTACCCCACCTACGAGGTGGGCGCACTGCTCGCGGGCGCGACCGTCGTGCGGGCGGACGGGCTCACCGCGCTCGGCCCCGCGAGGCCGAAGCTGTTGTGGCTGAACTCGCCGTCGAACCCCACCGGCAGGGTGCTCGGGGTCGCTCACCTGCGCAAGGTGGTGGAGTGGGCGCGGGAGCGCGGCACCGTGGTGGTGTCCGACGAGTGCTACCTGGCGCTCGGCTGGGACGCCGAGCCCGTGTCGATCCTGCATCCGGACGTGCACGGCGGCAGCCTCGACGGTCTGCTCGCGGTGCACTCGCTGTCGAAGTCGGCGAACCTCGCCGGATACCGCGCCGGCTTCGTGACCGGCGACCCCGTGTTGGTGCGTGACCTGCTGGCCGTGCGCAAGCACGCCGGGATGATCGTGCCGAGGCCCGTGCAGCAGGCCATGACCGTGGCACTGGCCGACGACGACGCGCTGCGGGACCAGCGTGCCCGCTACGCCGCGCGTCGGGACGTGCTGCGACCCGCCCTGGAGCGAGCGGGGTTCCGTATCGAGCACTCCGAGGCCGGGCTGTACCTGTGGGCGACGCGTGGCGAACCGGCGCGACGGACGGTGGCCCGGTTGGCGGAGCGCGGCATCCTCGTCGCACCGGGCACGTTCTACGGGCCGAAGGGCGGCGAGTACGTCCGGGTGGCGTTGACCGCCACCGACGAACGAGTGAAGACGGCGGCGGCGCGCCTGGCGGAGTGACACCGGGCGCGCGGTCCGCGGGAGTCGGGTCGGCGGAGAGCGGTTTTTCCGTGGGGCCGGATCGGGCACGTACTCGCCCGGTCCGGCCCCACGGCGTTTTTCGCGTGGCCTCAGTCGTTGGCGTGCAGGGCGGCGTTGAGCTCGATGCCCGCGCCGGTGCGTTCGACGACCTCCACCGCGCCGGTGGCGGAGTTGCGCCGGAACAGCACACCGGAGACACCGGACAACTCGCGAGCCTTCACGGTGCGGCCCCGGAAGACCACCTTCGTGCCCGCGGTGACGTACAGGCCCGCCTCGACCACGGAGTCGTCGCCGAGCGAGATCCCCACGCCGCCGTTGGCGCCGATGAGGCACCGCCGGCCGAGGGAGATGACTTCCTTGCCGCCACCGGAGAGCGTGCCCATGATCGACGCGCCGCCGCCGATGTCGGTGCCGTCGCCGACCACGACGCCCGCCGAGATCCGGCCTTCCACCATCGACGCGCCGAGCGTGCCCGCGTTGAAGTTCACGAAGCCCTCGTGCATGACCGTGGTGCCGCTCGCGAGGTGGGCACCGAGCCGCACCCGGTCGGCGTCACCGATGCGGACGCCGCTGGGCAGCACGTAATCGACCATCCGCGGGAACTTGTCGACGCTGTGGACGGTCACCGGACCGCGGGACCGCAGCCGCATGCGCGTCGCCTCGAAACCCTCCACCGGGCACGGACCGTGATTGGTCCACACGACGTTGGCCAGGTGCCCGAAGACACCGTCGAGGTTCTGGCCGTGCGGGCGCACCAGCCGGTGGGACAGCAGGTGCAGCCTGAGGTACACGTCGTGCGCGTCCTTGGGCGGTTCCGCCAGCGACGCGATGGTGGTCCGCACGGCCACGACCTCGACTCCCCGCGCGTCGTCGGGTCCGAGTACGGCGGTGGCCGACGCGCCGAGGGCTTCGGAGGCCTGTTCCTTCGACAGTCGCTCGGTTCCGCTTGTCGCGGCCGCGTCCGCGTCGACGAGTTTCGGCTGCGGGAACCACGTGTCGAGCACGGTGCCGTCGGGCGTGACGGTCGCCAGGCCGACACCGGTCGCGCCGGTCGTTTCGGGATTCGGGGTAGCTGTGCTCACGGGGGCTACGGTAACCCGCGGTCAGCTCGGGGACCCCGTCACATCGGGCAGGCTCGCCACCTCGGTCCGCAGGCTCGACAGCGCCGAGGCCATGTCGGTGAGCGTGCCGGCGCACACGTCGGGGTCGCCGTTGCCCTCGCAGTTGTTGTTGCGGTAGGCGGCCACGGTGGTGTCGAGGTCGTCGGCGGCCTTTCGCAGCCGAGGATGGTTCGTCGCGTACTTGCGAGCCGTGCCCGGCACGTTCGCCAGTTGCGTGACGTACTTCTCGCACGACGGCGACCGCACCTCCGTGGGTGCCGTGTAACAGGCGTCGGCCTGCAACGCACGCACCTTCACCAGCAGCGCGCCGGGCCCCGGATCGGGGGAGCCCTTGGGGCTGGGACCGGCCTCACGCGAACAACCGGTCAGTGTGAACAGTGCGGCGGTGAGCAGAGCGACACAGGCACGGGTACGCACGTCCCCACCGTACGCAGCGGGGGTTACGGTGCCAGCATGGCCTCGCTCGATCTGTGTTCCGATCCCGTCGACCTGACCGCCGCGCTCGTCGACATCGCCAGTGTGTCCGGGGAGGAAGCGGCCATCGCGGACGCGGTGGAGGACGCGTTGCGTTCCCAGGCGCCGCACCTGGAGGTGGTGCGCAACGGCGACGCGGTGCTGGCCAGGACGAACCTGGGCCGGGCGAGGCGGGTCGTGTTCGCCGGTCACCTCGACACCGTGCCGGTCAACGACAACCTGCCCTCGCGGCGTACCGGATCGGGCGACGACGAGGTGCTCCACGGTCTCGGCAGCGTCGACATGAAGGGCGGCGACGCCGTGTTCCTGCACCTGGCGGCCACGCTCCCGGACCCGCGTCACGACGTGACCTTCGTCTTCTACGACTGCGAAGAGGTGGACGCCGCCCGTAACGGGCTGGGCCGCATCGAACGGGAACTGCCCGAGTGGTTGCGCGGCGACCTCGCCGTGGTGGGGGAGCCGTCCAACGCCTCGATCGAGGCGGGGTGCCAGGGCACACTACGTGCGGAGATCCGGTTGAAGGGCGTGCGAGCGCACACCGCGCGGGCGTGGATGGGCACCAACGCCATCCACGCACTGGCCGAACCGCTGCGTCGACTCGCGGAGTACTCCTCGCGGGAGGTCGACATCGACGGTCTCACCTATCGCGAGGGACTCCAGGCGGTGCGGGTCTCCGGCGGCGTGGCGGGCAACGTCGTGCCCGACGAGGCGGTGTTGGTCGTGAACCATCGGTTCGCCCCCGACGTCACGCCGGAGCAGGCGGAGCAGCGGGTCCGCGAGGTGTTCGACGGTTACGAGCTCACCGTGGTCGACCGGTCCCCCGGCGCGCTGCCGGGGCTGGCGGAGCCCGCCACGGCGGAGCTGGTCCGCGCCGCGGGAGGCGACGTGGCGGCCAAGCTCGGGTGGACCGACGTTGCCCGGTTCGCCGCGCTCGGCATGCCCGCCGTGAACTTCGGGCCCGGCGACCCCACGCTGGCCCACACGCGGCAGGAGCACGTCGCGGCTCGGGACATCCGTCGGGTCACCCAGGTGCTGCGGACGTTTTTGGCCGACTGACTCTACGCTGATCGCTGTGACCGAGGTGATGCGCAACAATACGGACAACAACGGAGAGCGACCGCCCGAACGCCATCGTGGCCCCGTCGTCCTACGCCGGGGCCGGCAGTCGGAGGACTCCACCACCGACCAGCGGCTGCTCGACTCCCGAGGCCCCAGCGACTGGGTGCACACGGACCCGTGGCGGGTCCTGCGTATCCAGGCCGAGTTCGTCGAGGGCTTCGGCGCGCTGGCGGAGGTACCGCGCGCGGTGACGGTGTTCGGCTCCGCCCGCACCCCCCGCGACCATCCCGAGTACCAGCTCGGCAGGCAGATCGGCGCCGCGCTGGCGAGTGCCGGGTTCGCCGCCATCACCGGTGGTGGGCCGGGGGTGATGGAGGCGGTGAACCGGGGAGCGTCCGAAGCCGGTGGGCTGTCCATCGGTCTGGGTATCGAGCTGCCCTTCGAGCAGGGCCTCAACCCGTGGGTCGACCTCGGGGTGAACTTCCGCTACTTTTTCGCGCGCAAGACGATGTTCGTCAAGTACGCGCAGGCGTTCATCTGTCTCCCCGGTGGGTTCGGCACGCTCGACGAGCTGTTCGAGGCGCTCACGCTCGTGCAGACGAAGAAGGTCACCAAGTTCCCCGTGGTGTTGTTCGGCTCCTCGTACTGGGGCGGGCTGTACGACTGGATCCGGAACACGATGCTCGCCGAAGGCAAGATCAACGAGCGGGACCTGGCACTGCTGCACGTCACCGACGACATCGACGACGCCATCGGCGTGGTGCAGGAGGCCTACAAGGCATGGGAGGACACGCACTAGTGGAGCGGATCTGCGTCTTCTGCGGGTCGTCGTCGGGCAAGGACCCCGCCTACGCCACCGAAGCCGCCGCGATGGGCAAACTGCTCGCCGACCGCGGCATCGGCCTCGTCTACGGAGGCGGCCGGGTGGGGCTCATGGGGGTCGTGGCCGATGCGGTGCTGGAGGCGGGTGGCGAGGTCATCGGCGTGATCCCCAAGCACCTGATGCGGGCCGAGATCGCCCACCACGGCCTCCCGAAGCTCCACGTCGTGGCGGACATGCACGAGCGCAAGGCCACGATGGCGCGGCTGTCGGACGGCTTCGTGGCGCTGCCCGGTGGGGCGGGCACGCTGGAGGAGCTGTTCGAGGTCTGGACATGGGCCCAACTGGGTCTGCACGCCAAGCCCGTCGGGTTGCTGGACGTCCGGGGCTACTACTCCAAGATGGCCGAGTTCATCGACCATATGGTCGCCGAGGGGTTCCTGGGCGGGACCAGCCGCGACCTCGTGACCGTCACGGACGACGCCGAGGCGCTGCTCGACGCGTTCTCCCGGCACACGTACACGCCCGTCGACAAGTGGGCGGGCTGACCCGCCCGGTCGGCACCGACAAGACGCGTCGCGACCTGTCTCTCAGGCCGCGTCGGAGCGCGGACGCTCGTGGTAACGGTCCACGTACTCCAGCCCGGACAGCTCCATGATCGCGTACATGATCTCGTCGGTGACCGCGCGCCGGATCGCGGGCGAGGAACCGAGTCCCTCGTAGCGGGAGAAGTCGAGCGGCTTGCCGAACCGCACGCTCACCTTGGCGAACCGGGGGATCTTCTTGCCCACCGGCAGGAGTCGTTCCGTGCCGCTCAAGGCCACGGGAACCACCACGGCGCCCGTTTCGAGGGCGAGGCTGCCGACGCCGGTGTGGCCGCGGTGCAGCCGACCGTCGAGCGAACGAGTGCCCTCCGGGTAGATCGCGAAGGTCTCGCCCGCCTCCAGCACCTCGCGGGCCGCCGCCAACGCGGTGAGCCCGGCCATGGCGTTGCCGCGTTCCACGGGCACGTAGCCGAGCGCGGACAGGAACGCGGCCAGGGCGCGGCCCCGCAGCCCTCGGCCCGTGAAGTACTCCGCCTTGCCGAGGAAGCGCACCGGCCGGGGCGACACCAACGAGAGCACGGCCGTGTCGATCGCCGACCTGTGGTTGGGAGCTAGCAGTACCGGTCCGGACAACGGGACGTTCTCCACACCCTCGATCTCGGGGCGGTAGACGAGCCGGGCCAGCGGTGCGAGCGCTCCTCGGATCAGCTGTTGCAACACGGTCCCTCCCAGTGGCGATCGCCTCCCAGGATTACACGACCGGCGCCGTTCGCTCCGGGGTGGCCGCCGAAGCTCACGTGGGTTCCGTCGGTGTGTCACGATCGTGGTGTGACCACCGCCCTGATCTACCTCCTCGTGATGCTGCTGGTGGCGGCCGTGGTGTTCCTGCTGGCCTCGCTCGTGTTCGGCAGAGGAGAGGAACTGGCGCCGCTCGCTCCGGGAAGTTCGCCGACCCGCCTTCCCACCGACGACATCACGAGTGCCGACGTCGACAACGTCCGGTTCCAGGTCGTGGTGCGTGGGTACAAGATGTCGGAGGTCGACTGGGTGATGTCCCGGCTCGGTACGGAGATCGACCTCCTGCGCGCTCGCGTGGCGGAGCTGGAGGCCGAACGCGCGGGCGGTGAGGTGCGTCGTGAGTGACCTGGCGGTGTCGGTGGAGGTCGGCGCCCCCGCGGGTACGACCTGGCTCGCCCTGACCGACTGGGAACGGCAGCGGGAGTGGATCACGGCCACGACGGTGCGCGTGGTGTCGGGCAACGGGCGCAGTGTCGGCTCGCGGTTGGAGGCGTTCACCGGCATCGGCGGCATCGGCGTCACGGACCTCATGGAGATCACGAGCTGGGAACCCCCGGTGCGGTGCACCGTCCGCCACCTCGGCGGGGTGGTGAAGGGCACGGGCACTTTCCACGTCCAGGCGAAGGGGCCGACGCGGTGCGTGTTCGTGTGGGCGGAGGAGCTGATCCCGCCGTTCGGCCCGGTGGGCAAGCTGGGATGGCTGCTGGTGAAGCCCGCCTTCGCGAGCGCGTTGCGGCATTCCGTGCGGACGTTCGCGCGGTTCGCGGAGAACTACGAGGTGGGCGGGTGAGTCCCGAGCTGATCGGCGCCGACGGCGTGGCCCGCTGCGCGTGGGGCAACAGCGCGCCCGACTACGCCGTCTACCACGACGAGGAGTGGGGCGTGCCGTTGCGGGACGACGTCGCGTTGTTCGAGCGGCTCTCGTTGGAGGCCTTCCAGTCGGGGCTGTCGTGGCTGACCATCCTCCGCAAGCGGGAGGGGTTTCGCCGCGCCTTCGCGGGCTTCGTTCCCGAGCGCGTCGCCGCCTTCGACGACGCCGACGTGGCCCGGCTGCTCGCCGACGCTGCCATCGTGCGGAATCGCGCGAAGATACTCGCCACCATCGCCAACGCGAGGGCCGTCGCGGAGCTCGACGTGTCTCTCGGCGAGTTGCTGTGGTCGTTCGCCCCCGAGCCGGGCACCCGGCCGAGACCGGCCACGATGGCCGACGTCCCCGCCACAACCCCCGAGTCCGTGGCGATGGCCAAGGCACTGAAGAAGCGCGGTTTCGTGTTCGTCGGACCGACGACGTGCTACGCCCTGATGCAGGCGACGGGCATGGTCGACGACCACGTGCGGGGGTGCTTCCGCGCGGCGTGAACCGCGCGGTTCACCACCTTCAGCGACCTACTTTCCGGTGAATTTCGGGCGGCGTTTCTCGACGAAGGCCTCCACCGCCTCGCGGTGGTCGGCGGTGCCGCCCAGCTCGGTCTGGGCCGCGTTCTCGGCGTCCAGCGCCTCGGCGAGCGTGCTCCCGGCGGCCAGGGCGACCGTGCTCTTGATCTTGGCGTAGGCCCTGGTCGGGCCCGCTGCCAGGGTCGCGGCGACGGCGTGGGCGCGAGCGGCCAGCTCGTCGTCCGGCACCACCTCGCCGACCAGGCCCAACCGGAGTGCCTCGGCGCTGTCCACCTTGGTGCCGAGCATCATCAGCTCGACCGCCTTGCCGTACCCGACGAGTCGCTGGAGCGTCCACGACGCGCCCGAGTCGGGCCCGAGCCCGACGCCGGCGAACGCCATCGCGAAACTCGCCGAGGAGGCCGCGATCCGCAGGTCACAGGCGTAGGCGAAGGCGGCTCCCGCGCCCGCGGCCGAGCCGTTGACCGCCGCGATCACCGGCTTCGGCAGATCGACGATCGCGGTGACGATGGGGTTGTAGTGCTCGGCCACCGTTCCCAAGGGTGCCTCGGTGCCCGAGCGGAGCGTCTCGACGTGCTCCTTCAGGTCCTGACCCGCGCAGAACGCCTTGCCCGCCCCGGTGAGCACGACCGCGCGCACGCCGTCGTCCGCCGCCGCTTCCCGCAGGGCCGCAAGCAGGCGTTCCTTCAGCTCCACGGTGAGCGAGTTGTACGCCCGCGGTCGGTTCAGGGTGAGCGTGCGCACCCCGTCGGCGTCGGTGGTCAGCAGTACATCGTCCACCTCGGTGCCGGCCCCTTCTCCCGCGTGCGCCGTCGTTGTCGTGCTCTCGTATTGGGTCACCGCATCCTCCGTTGGTCGTTACCCGATTGGCGAGTCTGACAGGCTCGCGGCGCTCATACCAGCAGCGATCCGCCGCCGGTAAGATCGGTCCACGTTCGCGGCCGACCCCTCATGGGGGACAATGGTCACGACCCGGTTGCTTTGGCGAGTGAACCGGGCGCGCTGGTTCGTAACGGAGGGAGCACGCTATGGCGGCCATGAAGCCCCGGACCGGAGATGGTCCCCTCGAAGTGACCAAGGAGGGGCGGGGCCTCGTGATGCGCGTACCGCTGGAGGGAGGTGGGCGTCTCGTCGTCGAATTGACGGCTGAGGAGGCCAAGGACCTCGGTGCCGCCCTTCAGCAGGCCACGAGCTGAGTTTCCGTCCTGACAAGCAGCCGGTGTCGACCTCGCTCGGCCCGGCCTGATTCGTAGTGCCTGGAGATCGCATGGCGCGTTCGCCGCTTCCACCGGTTCCCTCACGGTTGCTCGATGTGGAGGTGGCCGATCGCGCGACGCGGAGAGCTCCCGAGGCGTTGGTCGTCGCCGAGGGAGTGACGCCCGCCGGGATCCCCGACGACACGGGGTTCACCGGCTCGGAGGGCGAGGTCCGGGCCTTGCCCGGCACCGACGGGCCCCGCTGGCTCGTGGGTGTGGGCAAGGGCACTCCACGGCACTTTCGTGCGGCAGGCGCGGCGTTCGTCCGAGCCGCGCGGTCCCACCTCGGCGCCGAAGCCGACTCGGGCGGTCGTCCGCCGCTGACCGTGCAGGCCCGGCTGCCCGAGTCGGCCGGCGCCGGTGACTACGCCGCGTTCGCGACCGGAGTCCTGCTCGGCGGCTACAGCTACCGTGTGACCGCGTCGGACGACTCGGTGCGGTTGCGGACCGTGCGGTTGCTGGCGCCCGAAGGCACGGTGGAGGAGTTCGCGGCCGCCGTGTCGCGGGCCCGCGAGTTCGCGCGCGCGACGAGTCTTGCGCGCGACCTGGCGAACACTCCGTCCAACGTGAAGTCCCCGGCTTGGCTCGCGAGCACGGCCGAGCGGGTGGTGGCGGACGTTCGTGGTCTTTCCGTCACCGTTCGCGACGAGAAGTGGCTGGCCGAGCGGAAGTTCGGGGGCATCCTGGCCGCCGGGGGCGGCTCGGCCAACCCGCCGAGGCTCGTCGAGCTGTCGTACCGGCCGCGCGGTGCCACCACCCACCTGGTGTTCGTGGGCAAGGGCATCACCTTCGACACCGGCGGGTTGTCGCTGAAGCCCGCCGAGGGAATGCACCTCATGCGCACCGACATGTCCGGGGGAGGCGCGGTCATCGCGGCCCTGCGCGCGATCGCCGCCCTGGGGCTCAAGGTGCGGGTCACCGGCCTGGTGCCGTCGGCCGAGAACGCGATCTCGGGTTCCGCGTACCGGCCCGGAGACGTGGTCCGCCACTACGGGGGTCGCACCACGCGGGTGGACAACACCGACGCCGAAGGCCGGATGGTGCTCGCCGACGCCCTGGCCTACGGGACCGCCACCTACCGTCCCGACGTGGTCGTCGACGTGGCGACGCTGACGGGCGCGATGAAGGTGGCGTTGGGGCTGCGTACCGGTGGGCTGTTCGCCACCGACGACGCGCTCGCCGAACGCATTCGCGCGGCGGGGGACGAGGTCGGGGAGTCGTGGTGGCGCATGCCGCTGTCGGAGGAGTACGCCGACGCCGTGCGGGCCGAGCTCGCCGACGTCCGGCAGTGCCCACCCGGTCCCGGAGGCATCACCGCGGCGTTGTTCCTGCGGGAGTTCACGGCGGGACTGCCGTGGGCGCACCTCGACATCGCCGGCCCGGCCCGCGCCGAGGACACTTATGCCGAAGTGGTGCCCGGCGGCACGGGTTTCGGCGCGCGGACGCTGGTGGAGTTCGCGGCCTCCTACGCGTGAGAGCTCTGAGAGCCGTCGGCTCCCGCGCGGCGGCGGACGAACTGGCGGAACGTCGCCACGGCGGGTGACAACGGCCGATCGGCCGGCCAGGCCAGACCGATCTTGCGGGTCACCCGTGGCGCGAGGGGGATCTCCACGACTCCCGAGGGCGGGTGCGGTTCGAACGCCGGGAGCAGCGCCACTCCCAGACCGGCGGCGACGAGCCCGCGTACCGTGTCCGACTCCTGCCCCTCGAACGCCACCGTGGGCGTGAACCCGGCGGCGGCGCAGAGGTCGTCGGTGATCTGCCGCAGGCCGTAGCCGTGTTCGAGCATCACGAACACCTCGTCGGCGAGCTCGCTCATCCGCACGTTCGGGCGGGAGGCGAGCCGATGGTCCGCGGGCACGGCCAGGAACAGTTCCTGTTCGGTGAGGACGGTCGCCTCAAGCGCCGCCTCCTCCGGGGGCGGGGCGACGAGGGCCAGGTCTATGGCCCCGGACGTGAGCCGGTCGACGATGCTCCGGCGCGAACCCTGCACGAGGCTGAACCGGGTGCGGGGATGGTCCGCCCGGAAGTCACGGAGCAGACCGGGCACCAGCGAGCGACCGAGCAGGTGCAGGAAGCCCAACACGACGTGACCGGATTCCGGGTCGATTTCCTCCCGTGCCCGCCGCACCCCGTGTTCGAGCGCGTCGACGGCTCGCTCGGCCGCGTCGGCGAGCAGGTGGCCGACGCGCGTGAGGCGGATGCCGCGTCCGGCGGAGACGGTGAGGGGTGCTCCGACGGCGGCGCCGAGGGCGGCCAGTCGACGACTCGCGGTCGGTTGGGGCACGCCCAGTTCGGCCGCGGCCCTCGTGAGGTTGGAGGTGCGCTTCAGCGCGCGCAGGAGCGCGGCGGCGGGGGCGAGTTCCGCGGTGAGGCGGGGTTCGTCAAATTGATTCACCACAGCATGAATGATGCGTCATTGTCGTATTGGACGTATTGTTTAGCGGTACTTACCGTTGAACCACGTGAACGTCACCGCGCGGGAATCGGCCGTCTCGGTCGGCAGTGGTCGCCGTGTCACCGTCTCGGTGGCGGCGGCCGGGATCTGTTCGTTCTCCCTGCTGTACGCGCCGCAACCGCTGCTTCCGCAGTTGGCGGCCGAGTTCGGTCTCGACCCCGGTGCCGCCTCGCTCGCCGTGTCGGCGGGCACGGGCGGTCTCGCGGCGGCCGTGCTGCCCATCGCCGTCGTGTCCGAACTCGTCGGCAAGCGGCCGGTGATCGTCGCCTCCGTGCTGGCCTCGGCCGTGCTGGGGCTGCTGCTGCCGTTCGCTCCTTCCTACGAGGTCCTGCTCGTGCTTCGCGTGCTCCAGGGCGTCGCGATCGCGGGCTTTCCCGGTGTGGCCGCCGCCTACCTCGCCGAGCTGCTCGGGCCCGCGGGCGTGGCCGGGGCGGTCGGCGCGATGATCGCCGGGAACACGGTCGGCGGGATGCTCGGCCGACTCACGGCCGGAGGGGTCACCGAGTGGTTGGGGTGGCACGGTGCTCTCGCCGTCGTGGGAGGCGTGGGGCTGCTGTGCGCGGTGCTCACCGTCGCCTCGCTGCCTCGACCGCCGCGTCGAGAGCGGGCCCGGCCCTCCGCCGCGCGCCTACGTACGGTGCTGTCGGGCTTCGCGTCGGGGCTGCGCAAACCCGTCCTGTGGGCGCAGTACGGCGTGGCGCTGCTGGCGATGGGGGCGTTCGTGGCGTTGTACAACGCGGCGGGCTTCCGGCTCACCGGCGAGCCGCTCAACCTCAGCCCGGCGATCGCCTCGCTCGTCTTCCTGTGCTACGCGATGGGCTCGGTGTCCTCGGCCACGGCGGGTCGGCTCGTGTCCCGGTTCGGCAGGATGCGCTGCTTGCTCACCGCGCTCGCCCTGACGGCCGTCGGTGCGGTGGCCACGGTGGCGGACTCCCTCGTCGTCGTGATCGTGGGATACGTGGTGTTCACGGGGGGTTTCTTCGCGGCGCACGCCGTCGCCAACGCCTGGGCCGCCGCCGAGGCGCCCCCTCGGGCGCGGGCTTCGGCCTCCGGCCTCTACACGCTGGCGTACTACCTGGGCAGCAGCGTCGGCGGCACGGTCGGCAGCGTCGTCTTCGGGCTGGCCGGATGGGGCTGGCTCGTGGTTGCGGTCGTGGTGTGGCTCGGTTGCGCGGCCGCGGGGGTGACGCTGTTGGCGCGGCCTCGCGAGGTGACCTGAATTCACCCCATCGAGTACGAACACATGTTCGAATCGAGGTTACGATGAGGGCATGTGCTCGCAGCCGGCCGGATCAGGCAGTCGTGGTCATCGCGGCCACCAGCAGGCCGTTGCCCATCGGCAGCAGGGTGGGGATCAGTCGGGTGTCCTCCCGGATGGCGCGAGCCACGTCGCGCAGGGCCAGCAGCTCGGGCTCCCGTCGGGTGGGGTCGGCGATCCGGCCCGCCGCCAGCACGTTGTGGAACGCGATCACACCCCCAGGTCTCAGCAGTTGCACCCCGAGGTCGAAGTAGCCGGGGTACTCCACGCGTGCCGCGTCGGCGAACACCAGGTCGTAGCCCCCGGTGGTGAGGCGAGAGAGCACGTCCAGCGCGCGCCCCATGATCAGACGGGTGCGTCCGGGGGGATATCCGGCGTCGAGGAACGAGCGCCGGGCACTGCGGTGAAACTCCGGCTCGATGTCGATCGAGGTCAACACGCCGTCGGGAGCCATTCCCCGCAGCAGGTAGAGACCACTGACGCCCGCGCCGGTCCCGATCTCGACCACCGCTCTGGCCTGGACCGACGCGGCGAGGAAGCTGAGGGTCGATCCCGTGGCGCACGACACCGGTGGGCAGCCGAGCTGTTCCGCCCGGAGGCGTGCCGTGGCGAGGACCTCGTCCTCGGGGAGGTACGCCTCGATGAATTCGCCGAGATCAACCCAACCGGTGATGTGCGTCTCGGAGTTCACGCGCCAGAGGTTAGCGCGGCACCGTGGGTCAGTATGGCCAGTCAGGTATCTAAGGTGCCGTTCGTCTCGGCCGAGCCACCGTCGTCCGCGGTGCGGTGGTGCGCGAGTGGCACGTGTGAAAACCACGTAAGCGCAGGTAGTGAAGGTTTTACTCGAAACCCTCCGTGACGAGGGTTTCTCAGGATGCTCTCAGACGGACTTCACTACAACCACAGGAAAGCGGGTAACACTGTGGTGCCAAGGCGGGAACTTCCGTCGTACCCGCCACGTTGGGTGGAGTAGTGAAGGGGACGGGCCGATGGAGGTGCCTCAGCTGCCAAACGACAGCACGCAGACCGCTCCGGTTCGGGTCGAGGACGAGGTCACGTGGACGCCGCCGACCTGGGACGAGGTCGTCCGGCAACACGCCGACCGGGTCTACCGGCTCGCCTACCGGCTGACGGGTAACGCCCACGACGCGGAGGATCTCACCCAGGAGACGTTCATCCGGGTGTTTCGCTCGCTTGCGTCCTACAAGCCGGGAACGTTCGAGGGTTGGCTGCATCGCATCACGACCAACCTGTTCCTCGACATGGCCCGGCGGCGCGCCCGCGTCCGCATGGAGGGTCTGCCGGAGGACACCGATCGGATCGTCGGGGACGATCCCAGCCCCGAGCAGGTGTACTCGGACACCCACCTCGACCCCGACCTGCAGGCGGCACTCGACGAACTCCCGCCGGAGTTCCGGGCCGCCGTGGTGCTCTGTGACGTGGAAGGTCTGTCCTACGAGGAGATCGGTGCGACGCTTGGCGTTAAGCTCGGCACCGTCCGCAGCCGGATCCACCGTGGCCGGCAGGCACTGAAGTCTTCCCTAGAGCGTCGTCGCGCGCTCAAACAGGAGGCAACGGTATGACGGTTGGCAGGGGATGGCGGATGGGCGAGTCGCATCTTCCTCCCGACGCCGTGGTGGCGTTCGTGGACCAGGAGCTCTCGTTGGGAGCTCAGGAACGCGCCGCGGCGCACCTCGCTCACTGCCCCCGCTGTGCCGCCGAGGTCGCCACGCAGCGCTCCGTCAGCGCGGCGGTGCGACAGGCGCGTACCCCCACCATCTCGGCGGGTTTCCTCGCGAGCTTGCGGGAGATACCGCACACCGTCGATCTCCCGTCGCCGCCCGACCACCTCGCCGTGGGCGCCGACGGGCAGGTGATGGCCGTTCAACGTCCCAATCAGGTCGCCGGGCTGCGCGACGGCCTCCCGCCGGGTGCGCTCGGCACGTCGGCGCCTCTCGGGACGTCACCCAACGTGCTCGGCAACGGTCCCCGGCTGGGCTTGATCCGAAGGCGAGCCACCCAGGGAGCCGGCGTCGTGGTCTCGGGTCTGGTCCTCAGCGCGCTCGCGCTGGTCGCCACCACCGCCACGGGCGACGGCGGCTCGGTCGAGGCCGATCCCGAATCCGCCACTCCCCGTACCGGTGTACTGCCCGCGGCGAAGATGGGCGCTCACGGTCCCACGTACGCCCCCGAGGACGTGCAGAGCACCTCGACGACCGTGGGAGCCTCCACCACGAGCACGACGACCACGACAGCGCACCCCGGTACGCCGACGTCCACGTCGGAGACCGTCACGCCGACCACCACGGGAGTCGTGGTCGCGCCGGCGAGTGCCCCACGCTGACTTCACCGGCACATGGGCAGCATCACTGTGGAAGGCTAGGCGTAGGGTCACACGCCGAGCGAGCCCAGTGACCACCGCAGTCCAACCGGGGAAGAATGAGCGAACCAGCCACGCCGAAACAGGAGGAGTCCGGGTCTCGGGAGCATCGGCTCCGCCCGCGCCCCATCGTGCGCCCGCCGGTGGACCCGGCGCTGGCCGCGATGTTCGGCAGGCCCCGAGGCGTGGAGGGATCGTTCGACCTGCTGCATTCCCCCGACACGGGGGGAAGCCGACAGCCGACCCGGTCGACACCGCCCCCACCGCCACTGGCCGAGGCGTTCGGGCGCCAGCCGGGCGAGGAGGGCGTGGTGTTGCAACGCCCCGCCGACGAACGACCGGACGAGCGGGGTGACGGTCTCGACGGCACCGCCGACCCCCTGTGGGCGAGCGAGGACGACCCGTGGCGCGATCCGGGATCGCCCGCCGTCCTGGGACAGCCCGCCCTGCGTGAGGACGACCGTGCCGACGACGAGGCGACCCGTCCCACGGGCCCGCTGCTCAGCCTCCCCGAGGTGTTGTTCGGCCGCCGTGTCAAGCCGACGGCGCTGGCACTGCTCAGCGTCATCGCGCTGCTGATCGGAGCCGCGGGCGGTGTGGTCGGCTGGGCCATCGCGACGGCCGGTGACACCCTGACCGGGGAGCTGAACATCGCCGAGGCCGAGGCGGCCAAGGAACGTCCCGCGGGTTCCGTCGCCGCGATCGCGCAAAAGGTGTCCCCGGCCGTGGTGTCCATCGAGGTCGAGGTCGGCCAGTCCGGAGGTGTGGGCTCCGGCGTCGTGATCGACCGAGAGGGCTACATCCTCACCAACCACCACGTGGTGTCGCAGGCCGTCCGCGCCGACGAGGCGAAGCTCACGGTGGTCTTCACCGACGGCACCAGGGTCCAGGGCGCGATCGTGGGAACCGACCCGAGGACCGACCTCGCGGTGTTGAAGGTCAGGGTGGAGAACCCGGTCGTGATCCAGATCGGGGATTCCGACTCGCTCGCGCCCGGCGACAGGGTGATGGCCATCGGTTCTCCGTTCGGCCTGGAGAACACGGTCACCGAAGGCATCGTGAGCGCGTTGAACCGGCCGGTGACCGCGCCCGGTGAGAACGGGGACCCGCCGGTCACCTACGACGCCATCCAGACGGACGCGGCGATCAACCCCGGCAATTCGGGCGGGGCGCTCGTCGACTCCACCGGGGCGCTCGTGGGCATCAACTCGATGATTCGCACCGCGGGCA
The DNA here is from genome assembly GCF_000243395.2 of Saccharomonospora glauca K62. Classification (NCBI taxonomy): domain Bacteria; kingdom Bacillati; phylum Actinomycetota; class Actinomycetes; order Pseudonocardiales; family Pseudonocardiaceae; genus Saccharomonospora; species Saccharomonospora glauca. The sequence goes on from NZ_CM001484.1 coordinate 689,324, forward strand.
GCACGGGGGAGGGCGGCAGCATCGGTCTCGGCTTCGCGATCCCGGTCAACCAGGCCATCAAGATCAGTGAGGCGCTCGTGCGCGACGGCACCGTCAAGCACGCCTCGCTCGGAGTCAACGCCGCGTCCGTGGCGGCCAACACGTCGCAGGGAGCCCAGGTACGCGACGTGGTTCCCAACGGTCCCGCCGCCAAGGCGGGGATCGCCGAAGGGGACGTGATCGTGAAGGTCGGCGATCGCCGGATCCGCAATGCCGCCGAGCTCACCGTGGCCGTGCGCGAGCACGACATCGGGCAGTCCGTGCCTGTTCAGGTGGTACGAGACGGCCGTCAGTTCACCGTCGACGTAACCCTCGGTTCCGACTGAAGAGGTACGCTTTCACCGCATCGTGGTTCGAGGCGGAGGTTGGTCGCGTGTTCGACAACATTGGCTGGGGGGAGATCCTGGTTCTGATCGTCGCCGGCCTCTTCATCCTCGGCCCCGAGCGGTTGCCCGAAGCCGCCGCCTGGCTCGGACGAACCGTACGCAAGATCAGGGACTTCGCCACGGGTGCCCGCCAGCAGCTGCGCGAGGAGGTGGGCACCGACTTCGAGGAGTTCCGCAAGCCCATCGAGGACCTGCGGAGCCTTCGGAACTTCGATCCGAAGTACGCCGTGCGGCAGCACCTGTTCGACGGTGACCCCGACCCGCTGGGCCTCAACAACATCAACGGCACCGGGCCGACGAACGGCACCGGCACGTCCCCCACGGGCGGGCAGCCGCCCCGGCCTCAGCAGGAGGAACCGCTTCGGCCGGGGGAGAAACCGCCGGTGGACCCGGACGCCACCTGACCGGCCGTCAGCGACCCGCGGGGGTGACGTTCAGCATCATTCCGGCCAGGCCCCTGGCCCGGACGGACAGCTTCTCCGCTGCGCCCGCGAGCACTTGGCTCGCCGGAGCATCCGGGTCGGCGAGGACGAGAGGCGTGCCCGCGTCGCCCTGCTCGCGCAGCTTCGGGTCGAGGGGCACCTGACCGAGCAACGGGACCTCGGCGCCGATGGACTTGGACAACGACTCCGCCACGGTCTTGCCGCCACCCGAACCGAAGATCTCCATGCGGGTGCCGTCCGGGGTCTCGAACCAGGACATGTTCTCGATGACACCGGCGACGCGCTGACGGGTCTGCAGCGCGATGGCGCCCGCGCGTTCGGCGACCTCGGCGGCGGCCTGCTGCGGCGTGGTCACGACGAGGATCTCCGCGTTGGGGATGAGCTGCGCCACCGAGATGGCGATGTCGCCCGTCCCCGGCGGGAGGTCCAGCAGCAGGATGTCGAGGTCACCCCAGAACACGTCGGCGAGGAACTGCTGCAAGGCCCTGTGGAGCATGGGGCCGCGCCAGACCACGGGAGTGTTGCCCGGCGTGAACATGCCGATGGAGATGACCTTCACGCCGTGCGCCTGCGGCGGCATGATCATCTTCTCGACCTTGGTGGGCTTGTCGCTCGCGCCCAGCATCCGGGGGATCGAGTGACCGTAAATGTCGGCGTCCACCACGCCCACGGACAGGCCCTTGCGCGCCATCGCGGCGGCCAGGTTGACGGTGACGCTCGACTTGCCGACCCCGCCCTTACCGGAGGCCACGCAGTACACGCGGGTCAGTGAGCCCGGCTGCGCGAACGGGATCACCGGCTCCTTGGCGTCACCACGCAGTTTCTTGCGTAGCTCGGTGCGCTGCTCGTCGCTCATCACGTCGAGTTCCACGCGCACGTCCCGAACACCGGGGAGTTTCGTCACGGCGGCCTTGGTGTCGCGCGTGATGGTGTCCCTGAGCGGACAGCCGGCCACGGTGAGGTAGACGGCGACCGTGACGACCCCGTCGTCGCCGACGGAGATGTCCTTCACCATTCCCAACTCGGTGATCGGCTTACGGATCTCCGGATCGATGACCGAGTTCAGCGCGGCGCGCACGTCCTCGACACCGGGAGTCTCTTGCGTGGTGGTCACTGCTGCGGCACCGACCTTCTCGTCGCTGATGAGTTGCGTTCACCCCTCATGCTACGTGTCGGTAATCGATGCCCACCGGCTACGTCCGCGCACCGAGGCGAGTTGGATGTAACATGGATCACATTATCCCGACGGTGGTCGGGGTCGCGCCATCGGGCGCGAGGAGCCGGGTGGCACGGCCCCGCGGAAAGCGGGTGACGATCATGGCAACGTTGCTGGTCGTCTGCGTCGTCCTCGGCATCGTGTTGGTCGTGCTGGCGGCCTCGTCGATACGGGTGATCAGGCAGTACGAGCGCGGCCTGATCTTCCGGTTCGGTCGGGTGGCCAGGGCGCCGAAGGAGCCGGGGCTGGCCCTGATCGTTCCGGTGGTCGATCGCATGCACAAGGTGAACATGCAGGTCGTGACGCTGCCGGTGCCCGCGCAGGACGGCATCACGCGCGACAACGTCACCGTGCGCGTGGACGCGGTGGTGTACTTCCGGGTGATCGATCCGGTGCAGGCGATCGTCGGCGTGGAGAACTATCGGTTCGCCATGTTGCAGGTGGCGCAGGCGAGCCTGCGGCGCACGATCGGGGAAAGCAATCTCGACGACCTGCTATCGCATCGGGAGCGGCTCAACGAGGGGCTCGAATTGATGATCGACAGCCCGGCCGCGACATGGGGCATCCACATCGATCGGGTGGAGATCAAGGACGTGGCGCTGCCGGAGTTCATGAAGCGGGCCATGTCGCGGCAGGCCGAGGCCGAACGCGAGCGCCGGGGTCGTGTGATCGCGGCCGAAGGTGAGTTGCAGGCGTCGGAGAAGTTGTCCCAGGCGGCGGCGACGATGGCGGCCACGCCCGCGGCGTTGCAGTTGCGGTTGTTGGAGACCGTGGTCGAGGTGGCGGCCGAGAAGAACTCGACTCTGGTGCTGCCGTTTCCCGTGGAGCTGTTGCGCTTCCTCGACGAGGCGGCGAAGCGGGACGCGGCGACGCGCGAGGGAGGTGCCGGGGAGCCGGTCGCTCCCGCGCCTCGCCGGGAGCCGGTCGCGAACCCCGAACCCGGCTTCGCGCCCCGGTGACCGTCGAGGGTGGTCACCGGGGCCCGTCGGCCGCCGTTTCGCCGGGTGTCGAGCCGGATCGTCGCCGTGCTCACCGGTTTTACGGGTGTACGAAGCGTGAGATCATGGGTGCCACCCGCCTCAGGTGGTCGGCCAGCGCAACAGAGCAGAACACAGGTGATGATCGTGACCGGTCCCTTCTCGTCGGGTAACCAGACGCCGAGGTTGCCGCGTCTTCCCACGCCGCCGTCCGGTTGGCCGATCGGCTCGTACGCCACCTACGAGGAGGCGCAGCGCGCCGTTGACTACCTCGCGGACAAGGAATTCCAAGTTCAGGACGTCACCATCGTGGGGGTCGACCTGATGCTCGTGGAGCGCGTGCTCGGTCGGCTGTCGTGGGCGAAGGTGTTGGGCACCGGTGCGGCGTCGGGCGCGTGGTTCGGTGTGTTCATCGGCGTGCTGCTGAGCTTGTTCAACCCCGCCCAAGGGTTTTCGTACGTGCCGTTGTTGGTAGGCCTGGTCGCCGGTGTGGTGTTCGGCGCGGCCTCGGCCGCCATGGGCTATGCCTTCACTCGCGGTAGGCGTGACTTCTCGTCGGCGAGTCAGCTCGTGGCGGGGAGGTACGACGTGCTCTGCCAGCCCCGAACTGCCGAGAAAGGTCGCGATCTGCTTGCACGTCTCGCCATGGGGTCACACGGCTGAGGGAACAAGGTCTTTTATTTGACCTTCGATCGTTACTGTCTGTACTTGCGAGCTGCTTCCCACCGGCATAGATTTATGCCACCTGTCACAGGCGCTTTCCCGGCCCTGTGACGTCGATGTCCGTGCACGTCGTGGTGGTGGGCTCGTCTCTGCCACCCAACGTGTGGTGGGGAGGAGACACATGGTGGAGGTCGCTGCGCGGCGGCGGCTCCGGCGTTCACCCGTTCGAGTAGCGGCGATGCTCGGTGTCACTGCGGTGACGGGGGCGCTGCTGACCGCGTGCGGGTCGAGCGATGGCATGCAGATCAACGTCTACTACGCCCCGGAAGACAACTTCCAGAAGGTGGTGGACGACTGCAACAGGCAGGCGGGCGGTCGCTACGAGATCGTCTACAACAAGCTGCCCCGTGACGCCGATGGCCAGCGCGAGCAGATGGTCCGCAGGCTCGCTGCCGGTGACACCTCGATGGACGTTCTGGGCCTGGACGTCACGTGGGTGCCCGAGTTCGCGGAGGCGGGCTGGATCGAGGAGTGGACCGGCGAGAACAAGGCCGAGGCCGAGCAGGACGTGCTCCCCGGCCCGCTGGAGACGGCCATGTGGGACGGCCGGTTGTACGCCGCTCCGAAGAACACGAACGTCCAGCTGCTCTGGTACGACGACCGCATCACCCCCGAGCCTCCGCGCACGTGGGAAGAGATGATGGAGATGTCGCGGCAGCTCCGTGAGCAGGGCAAGCCGCACCAGATCCTCTTCACCGGTGCGCAGTACGAAGGCCTCGTCGTGGTCTACAACTCGATCGCCGAGTCGGCGGGCGGGCGCATCCTGTCCGAGGACGGCAATTCGGTGGTGATCGACTCCGGTGCCGTGCGCGGGCTGGAGATCCTGAAGGAGGTCAGCTCGACCGGGCTCACCGACCCGTCGCTGACCAACCAGCAGGAGGACCAGGTACGGCTGACGTTCCAGCAGGGGCGCGGTGCGTTCCAGCTCAACTGGCCGTTCGTCTACGCGTCCTACGCCGCCGAGAAGCCGGACGAGTTGGAGCACTTCAAGTGGGCGCCCTACCCCGGTGTCGGTGAGCCCGGCACCGGACGCAGCACCATCGGTGGTTACAACCTCGCGGTGAGCTCGTCGTCGGAGCACAAGGAGGAGGCGTTCGAGGCGGCGCTGTGCCTGCGCAGCCCCGAGCACCAGAAGTTCTCCGCGCTCATGGACGGTGTGCCGCCCACGGTCGAGTCGGTTTACAACGACCCGACGCCGCTCGATCCGTCGCAGCCCGCCGACGCCGAGTCGAACCCGACCATGGAACAGAAGTACCCGATGAAGGACACCATTCGGGATCAGCTCAAGAACGCGGCGGTGCGTCCGTTGACCCCGGCGTACCAGAACCTGTCCATCGTCATGGCGAAGATCCTGTCGCCGCCGTCGGCGATCGACCCGCAGGCGACCGCGCAGCGGTTGCGCGACCAGCTCGACGAGGCGCTCAGCTCGAAGGGCGTGATCCCATGAGTGACACGGCCGCAACCTCGGCGACCCGGACCGCGTCCGCGCGGCGTGTCGAGACGGAGGCGAAGCGGGGCAAGGCCCCGATGAGCGAGGGCAAGCGGGCCGAGCGCAGGCTCGGGCTGTTGCTGGTGGCTCCCGCTGCGATCGTGATGCTGGCCGTCACCGGCTACCCGATCATCTACTCGGTGTGGCTGTCGCTGCAGCGTTACGACCTGCGGTTCCCCGACGAGCGCGAGTTCGTCTGGTTCGACAACTACGCCGCCGTGCTCACCAACTCGTACTGGTGGACGGCGTTCGGCGTCACCATGCTCATCACGGTGGTGTCGGTGGCCATCGAGTTCGTGCTCGGCATGGCACTGGCCCTCGTCATGCACCGGACGTTGGTGGGTCGGGGACTCGTGCGCACGGTGGCGTTGATCCCGTACGGCATCGTCACGGTCGTGGCGGCGTTCTCGTGGTTCTACGCCTGGACGCCCGAGACGGGGTACCTCGCCAACGCGCTCGCGCCCGACGGCGCACCGTTGACCGAGCAGTGGTCGTCGCTCGGCATCATCATCCTGGCCGAGGTGTGGAAGACCACGCCGTTTATGGCGTTGCTGCTCATGGCGGGTCTGGCGCTCGTGCCGGACGACCTGATGAAGGCGGCGTCGATGGACGGCGCGAACGCCTGGCAGCGGTTCACCAAGGTGATGCTGCCGGTGATGAAGCCCGCCATCCTCGTGGCTCTGCTGTTCCGCACCCTCGACGCGTTCCGGGTGTTCGACAACATCTTCGTGCTGACGAGCGGCGCCAACGACACCTCGTCGGTGTCGATGCAGACCTACAACAACCTGATGAAGGGGCTGAATCTCGGCATCGGCTCCACGATGGCCGTGCTGATCTTCATCGCGGTGGCGATCATCGCGTTCATCTTCATCAAGGTGTTCGGTACGGCGGCGCCGGGCAGTGACCAGGAGGGAAGGCGCTGATGGCCATGGGTACGGTCACCACCGCGCGCAAGGCGCGGTGGGCGCTGATCGACATCATCGTCGTGGTGTACGCGCTGGTGCCGGTGCTGTGGATCGTCTCCCTGTCGTTCAAGACGAAGGAGACGCTCGCGGACGGCAACTTCATCCCGCGCGAGTGGACGCTCGACAACTACCGCGAGATCTTCGCGACCAACGAGTTCATCCGGCCGCTCGTCAACTCGATCGGTATCGCGCTCATCGCGACGTTGATCGCCGTGATCCTCGGCATGATGGCGGCGTACGCGGTGGCCCGGCTCGACTTCCCCGGCAAGAAGCTGCTCATCGGGGTGTCGCTGCTGATCGCGATGTTCCCGCAGATCTCCCTGGTGACGCCGCTGTTCAACATCGAGCGCGAACTCGGGTTGTTCGACACGTGGCCGGGGCTGATCCTGCCCTACATCACCTTCGCGCTGCCGCTTGCGATCTACACACTGTCGGCGTTCTTCCGCGAGATTCCGTGGGAGCTGGAGAAGGCGGCGAAGATGGACGGCGCCACTCCGGCACAGGCGTTCCGCAAGGTCATCGCACCGCTGGCCGCGCCGGGCGTGTTCACCTCGGCGATCCTGGTGTTCATCTTCTGCTGGAACGACTTCCTGTTCGCCATCTCGCTGACGTCCACGGAGGCGTCGCGGACGGTGCCCGCCGCGCTGTCGTTCTTCACGGGTGCCTCGCAGTTTGAGGACCCCACGGGGACCATTTCGGCGGCCGCGGTGGTGATCACCATTCCGATCATTGTGTTCGTGTTGTTCTTCCAGCGACGCATCGTCGCGGGGCTGACCTCCGGTGCGGTGAAGGGGTAGGCAATGTCTGAGATCGTGCTCGACAAGGTGACCAAGCGGTATCCCGACGGAGCCCTCGCCGTGTCGGAGATGGACATCCACATCAAGGACGGGGAGTTCATCATCCTCGTCGGTCCGTCCGGCTGCGGGAAGTCGACGGCGCTGAACATGATCGCGGGGCTGGAGGACATCACCTCCGGGGAACTGCGCATCGACGGCGAGCGCGCCAACGAGAAGACGCCGAAGGACCGCGACATCGCGATGGTGTTCCAGTCCTACGCGCTCTACCCGCACATGAGCGTGCGGGAGAACATGGCGTTTCCGTTGCGACTGGCCAAGGTGGACGACGCCACGGTGAAGCGGAAGGTGGAGGAGGCCGCGCGCATCCTCGACCTGACGCAGTACTTGGACCGCAAGCCGGCGAACCTCTCCGGTGGGCAGCGGCAGCGGGTCGCCATGGGGCGAGCCATCGTGCGTAACCCCAAGGCGTTCCTCATGGACGAGCCGTTGTCCAACCTGGACGCCAAGTTGCGGGGTCAGATGCGCACGTCGGTGTCGAAGCTGCAGAGGCAGCTCGGCACCACCACCATCTACGTCACCCACGACCAGACCGAGGCCATGACGCTCGGCGACCGGGTCGTGGTGTTGCGTGGCGGTGTCGTGCAGCAGATCGGCGCGCCGCAGTTCCTCTACGACAACCCCGCGAACCTGTTCGTGGCCGGGTTCATCGGCTCGCCCTCGATGAACTTCGTGCCGGCCACCCTGGAGAACGGGGCGTTGAACAGCGCCTTGGGCACCATCGAGTTGCCCGACCGGCTGCGGCGGTTGGCCGAACGGGCCGACGCGCCGCGCGAGGTGATCATGGGTGTGCGCCCGGAGAGCTTCGAGGACGCCGCGCTGCTCGACGACGCGCACCGCCGGAGTGGCACCACCTTCAGCGCGACCGTGGACGTGCTGGAGTCGATGGGCTCCGAGAAGTACGCCTACTTCACGGTGGAGACGGAGCTCGCGCAGACCGCCGAACTCGCCGAGCTCGCGGCGGACGCGGGTTCGGCGGACGTGCCGGGGGCGGGCTCGACGCTCGTGGCCCGGCTGTCGGCGGCCTCGGAGGTCCGGGAGGGCGAGCAGGCGCAGGTGTGGTTCGACCCGGAGAAGCTCCACCTCTTCGACCCGTCCTCGGGCAAGAACCTCACCTACGAAGGCTGACGCAGGAAGCCAAGCAGGCTGCGGGCACCGAAAGTTCGTGTCCGCAGCCTGTGTGCTTGTGTCCGCAGCCTGTGTGCTTGTGTCCGCAGGTTGTGTGCGGGTGTTTGCAGCCTGTGTACCCGTGTCCGCGGGTTGGGGACGGGTGTTCGCACTTCTCGTACGGAGGTTTGGAGGTCTAGGGAGCGTGTCCGCGCCGGAGGTCGCGGACACGCGTGCGGGAAGTGCGGACACGCGTGCGGGAAGTGCGGACACGCGTGCGGGAAGTGCGGACACGCGTGCGGGAAGTGCGGACACGCGTGCGGGAAGTGCGGACACGCGTGCGGGAAGTGCGGACACGCGTGCGGGAAGTGCGGACACGCGTGCGGGAAGTGCGGACACGCGTGCGGGAAGTGCGGACACGCGTGCGGGAAGTGCGGACACGCGTGCGGGAAGTGCGGACACGCGTGCGGGAAGTGCGGACACGCGTGTCAGCGGCGTTGGAGGCGGACGGCTCGGATGACGTCGTCGTCCCAGCGATGGGTGCGGATCATGCGGTAGCGTTCCCCGGCGACCCAGAGGTACGCCTCGGCTTCCGTGCGGTCGCCCACCAGTTCGGCCTGGCGCAGCATCTGCACCACCGGCTGGTACTCCTCCTCGTACCACCGCCGCGCCACGGTCACCCGGTCGAGCAAGGTGCCCTCGTCCTGCATCAGCCGAAAACCCCAGGCCTCGACGTGTTCCCCGAGCCGGGCGTAGTCCTCGGGCTCGGTCACCACCACGGCCGCACGGGCCTCGCCGCGCAACGGCACTCGCTCCAGGAACAGCCTCCGGTAGCCCTTGACGATGAGGTCACCCCGGTACCGGATGCCGGCGGGGTTCAGTTTGGTCCGCACCAGGGTGACGTTGGCCTCGATCGAGGTCAGCCCCAGCGCGTACGCCACCGACACCCGGTGGTGCCCGTCGATCACGAAGTGCAGGTCGCCGACCCGGTAGACGTCGATGGGCGGGATGTGCTCACCGCGTCTGCTCGCCGTGGCGAGCCGCTCCCAGCGCTGCCGTACCCGCGCGGACGTGGGCCGGAACCGGCGGTCGAAGTCACGGCTGCGGTCCACGCTGCCCACGATGGAGTCGAGCCGGATCACCCGCAGTCCGATCCGCCGTTCGTTTTCCTTGCCGAGGGCTTCCACCACCTCGTCGAACGGCAGCATGATGTTGACGTCGTCCGGTTCGCGCCGCAGCCAGTTGGCCAGCCGGGACAACACCTGACGACGTCGTGCTCGGAGGAAGTCGTACTCGGCGTCGGCGCGTGGGAAACCCGTGTCGCGGCTTTTCACAGTGCCTCCGTTCCAGTGCGGGGGCCGAGGCAGAACACGTGCGCACCGACGACGTTGCGTACGCGGGTGTCGCCGAGGCGGTGTTCGGTCGGCCGCCTGCCGTACGGGTGGACGTGTCCGTGCAACAGCCAGCGGGGTCGCAGGCGCTGGACGGCGTGATGGAGACAGGCGAAGCCTCGGTGCGGTGCGTCCTCTCCGTCACCGACGCCCCGAGGCGGGGTGTGGGTCAGCAACACGTCGACCGGTGTGCCGCGTGCTCGTCGCACGAGCCGGCGGGCGCGACGGTTCTGAGCGGATTCGGTCCATTGGTTCGGACCCCCGTTGTACCAGGGGGAGCCGCCGAGCCCCGCGATGCGAATACCCGCGACCTCGACGACGCGCCCGTCGGCGTTGACACCGCCGGGCGGCCCCGGCCAGCGAGCCGGGAATCCGGCTCGCAGGGTCAACCCGTTGCGGAAGCCGAATCCGCTCAGGTCGGGATCGTGGTTGCCGGGTACGAACACCAGCGGCCGGTCGAGCGTGCTCGCGAGGAAGTCGAGGTAGTCGAACGGCAGGTCGCCCGCGGCGAGGATCAGGTCGACGGAGAGGTCGGCGGCTCGGTCGGTCCACAATGCCTCTTCGACCTCGTCGGAGACGGCGAGTACCCGCAGCGGCGCGTCGGCTCCGGGCACGCCGCCGAGGCGGTGGCCGCTCGGCGGGGTCATGACCCCATTATCACGTGCCGCGGGCGAACTCGGGGTTCGTCGCGATGATCACGGTGACGACGACCACCCACACCAGCGCGGTGGTGAGGGCCCAGAACTTCAGGTTGGTGAGCATCCGGAGCACGGCTTCACTCCTTTCGATCGAGCGCGGGAGCGGACACGGTGGAGACCCCGAGAGGCGGGGTAGTCAGAGCCATTTCTTCTTGCGGAACACGCGGTAGAGCACCAGGCAGATCACGAGGATGACCGTGATGACCACCGGGTAGCCGTAGCGGGTCTGCACTTCGGGCATGTACTCGAAGTTCATCCCGTAGATGCCGGCGATGGCCGTGGGCACGGCGATGATCGCGGCCCACGACGTGATCTTGCGCATGTCCGCGTTGAGCTGGAGGGTGATCTTTCCGAGCGTGGCGTCGACGAGCGTGGTGAGCAGTTCGTCGAACGCCGCGACGCGGTCGGACACCGTGGTGACGTGGTCGTGCACGTTGCGGAAGTACGACCGCACCTCGTCGGGAATCAGCCGTGTGTGGCCCTCCGCGAGCCTGCGCAGTGGAGTGGCGAGCGGCAGCACGGCCCTGCGCAGTTCGAGCACCTCGCGTTTGAACAGATAGATCTGTTCGGACGTGACGCGGCTGCGCGGGGCGAACACCTCGGTCTCCAGCTCGTCGATGTCGTCCTCGATGCGTTCGGTGACCACCAGGAAGTGGTCCACGACATGGTCGGCGATGGCGTGCAGCACCGAGGCGGGGCCGGCCGTCAGGCGTTCCGGGTCGGCGTCGAGTTCCCTGCGCAGGTGGGAGAGCCCGGCGTGGTTGCCGTGGCGCACCGTGATGATGAAGTCCGAGCCGAGGAACGCCATGAGTTCGCCGGACTCGACGATCTCGTTGGCGGTGGTGGGGGAGTCGTGCTCCACGTACCGGACGGTGCGGAACACCATGAAGAGCGTGTCGTCGTAGCGTTCCAGCTTCGGTCGCTGGTGCGCGTGCACGGCGTCCTCGACGGCGAGTTCGTGCAGGCCGAACGTGTCGGCGATGCCCTGGATCTGCTCCTCGTTGGGTTCGTGCAGCCCGATCCACACGAAGCCCTCGCCCCGCTCGCGCACCTCGGCGATGGCGTCGACGTGGGACCACTCACCGGGTTGCCGAACCCCGTCTATGTAGACACCGCAGTCGACGACGTAGGGCGACGGCCGAACCTCTCGCGAGTCACGACGACGACCGTCGCGGGAAACACGGCCGTTGCCCAGGCCGCGCAGGTTGCCGAGGGAACGAATGGCGGACATGACGGTCTCCTGGCTGCGACGTCGAGGACTGAAACGACGGGCACATGCCAGCGGCCCCGACCAGGGCCACGTCATGCGGAAGCTCGTTACCGGTCACCGCGGCGGTGCTCGGCCCTGGGGGTGGGAACGCTGGCAGTACTAGGAAGCGGACTATCGCCACTACTCATCTGCGTCCTCACCTCCTCGGAGTCGAGTCGAACGGGCGCGGGCGGCGAGAGATTTCGCCGGTGCGATCTCACCGCGCCGTCATCCGAGGGTACTCCTGCCGTGTAGATCACGTCGGCGCAGGTCGGTGTGACGTAGGTGAACATTCGGTGTGGCCCCCGTGGCCGGGCGTTCACCCGTCCGGTGGCGGCCCCGGCGGCTACGGTGGGGCGAAGTCCCCACCCGGCCCACGCGTCGGCGAGGACGTCCCGTAGGAGAGCCCGAGGACGCACATGGCTTCGAGTCTGGACACGGTTCGTGAAAGACTGCGCCGGTTCGCCGAGTACGAGGCGGCCGAGACGTCGCCGCTGTACTCGCACCTGGCGGGAAAGGCCGCGACCGACGACGACGTGGCCGCGCTGCTCACCGTGGCTTCGGGCAACGACGCGCATCCGACGTTGCTGTTCGCGGCGGCGCACCGGCTGCTCCAGGCGGAGCCGATCCACCCCCTGACGCGGTACTACCCGTCGTTGGGCGGGCTCTCCGGCCCGGACGAGGGGACCTGGGGGCTGTTCCGGGAGTTCGTGCTCGAACGGGCCGCCGCGATGCGCGAGCTCGTCGCCACCCGGTTCACGCAGACCAACGAGGTGCGCAGGGCGGCCGTGCTGTACCCCGCCGTGGCGTCCCTGGCGAAACAGCTCCGAGGGGCCGTCGGTCTGCTGGAGGTCGGATGCAGTGCCGGGCTGTTGCTGGGCATGGACACGTTCTCCTACCGGTACCTGTGTGATGGCGGGGAGCAGATCACGGCGGGGCCGGCGAAGGCGGCCGTGGGGCTGCACTGCGCGCTGTCGGTGCGAGGCGAGGCGGTGTTTCCGGCATTGCCCCGGAAGGTGACCGTCAAGGCCAGGGTCGGGCTGGATCGTGCGCCCGTGGACGTCTCCGACGAGGAGGAGCTGGCATGGCTGGAGGCCTGTGTGTGGGCCGACCAACCGGATCGCATTCGGCTGCTGCGCACGGCCGCGCTCGCGCAGCGCCGTGTGCGACCGGAGCTCGTGGCGGGGGACGCCGTGGACGACCTCGCCGCGGCGGCCGAGCGGGTGCCCGAGGAGCTACCGCTGGTGGTGTTCACGAGTTACGCCCTGCCGTATCTGCCCGCCGCCCGGCGCGACGACTTCGTGTCCGCGTTGCGCGAGCTCGCCGTACGACGTCCACTGTGGTGGGTGGCGATGGAGGACTACGCGGCGGGACTGCGCCATGTGCTTCCCGGCCACGACGACCTCTCCTACGCCGAGACGGGGCAGGTGGTGCTGGGGGTCGTGTCGTTCGACGGCACGAGGGTGAACGTCGAGCTCAAGGCGCGGGCCGTGCCTCACGGGCAGCGGATGACGTGGCTGGCGGGTCGATGACCGACCGACCGCTCAACATCGGGGGGCCACGTCCCACTGCCGGAGGGTCTCGGTGAGGCCGTCGGTGAGCAGCCCCGCTCGCTCCAGCGCGGTCAACTCGACGGTGTCGACCCATCGGGCGTCGTCGGCGTCGTCACCGGGATGGAGTCGCCCGGTGACGACGGTGCACGTGTAGTCGTGGATCTCGTACCGGCCTCGGGTGACGGTGCCGGCGAGTCCGGTGGGGCGCACGGTGAGCCCCGTCTCCTCGTGGAGTTCGCGGACGACGGCCTCGGCATCGGTCTCGCCGGGTTCCACCCGGCCGCCCGGCAGCGACCACAGTCCCGCGGAGGGTTCGTGGCCCCGGCGGATCAGCAGCAGGCGACCGTCGGCGTCGAACACGATCCCGCCGACACAGCGCTGAGTGGTCACCGGGCCCGCCTCCCTCGGAAATCGTGTGATGGGTCACAGGGGGCACTCACGCAGTGTAGTTAAAGATCAAGTTCTTCGCGGGGCGCTGACCCAAGTGCAGGACTTTGCTGCCGTAACGGAGCGCAGTGCGGTACAAACTTAGTGGCACCAAGCCGCACACAGGTCTGCACTTCGAGAGACGGGATTGATCGCCGTGAACGCGAAAAAGCTTGCGACGTTCGCTGGTATCGCGTTGGTCCTTTTCTTCGTGATCGCCCGACCAGGAGAGGCGGCGGGGTTCGTGGACAACATCATCTCGGCGTTGCGGGACGCCGCCGAGGCCGTGATCACGTTCGTCAGCAGCGTCTTCAGCTGACCCGGCGATAGGCTCTGGCCGTGTTCGCGCCCCGCGATCCAGACGAATACCTGCTCGACACCGAGCGCCGGGTGATCAGGGTTCGGCGGCACTGGTCGTGTCTCATCTGGCAGACCTTCGAGGCCGTTGCCCTGATCGCCGTGTGCGTGATGGTGTCGTACATCCTGCCGCCCTCGATGTGGGTGATGCAGAACGTCCTCTGGTACGTCGCGCTCTTTCTCGTGCTCCGCTACGCCTACCACGTGGTCGAGTGGTGGGTGGAACGGCTGGTGGTCACGGACAAACGGTTCGTCATGACCACCGGCGTCTGGACGACGCAGGTCCTGATGATGCCGATCACCAAGGTCACCGACCTGACCTACGAGCGGCCGTTCCTCGGGCGCATCCTCGGGTACGGGACGATGATCGTGGAGTCGGCCGGTCAGATCCAGGCGCTGAACCGGATCGAGTACCTGCCGAAGCCGGAGGAGTTCTACGACACGATCTCCGAGTTGGTGTTCGGCGACAAGCAGAAGCAGGCCGAGCGGTTCTCCATGATCAAGGCGCAGCGCGCGGCTCGGCGAGGCCGGAAGAAGCCGGTGGTCGGTTGAGGTCGAGCCGGGCCGGTCGCCCGCGCGCTGGACAATGGTCGGTGTGCGCATCGACCTGCATACACACTCCACCGTCTCCGACGGCACCGACAGCCCCGAGGAGCTCGTACGTGTCGCGGCGGAGGCCGGCCTCGACGTCATCGCGTTGACCGATCACGACACCACCGCCGGGTGGGAGGTGGCGGCGCGAGCACTCCCACGCGGACTTCGGCTGGTCCCCGGTGCGGAGCTTTCGTGCGAGGCGATGGGAGTCGACGGGGGCCGGGTGAGTGTGCACCTTCTGGCGTACCTGTTCGACCCCGAGGCTCCCGCCCTGGTGGCGGAGCAGCGCCGCCTGCGGCGGGAGCGGCGGACGCGGCTGCGTGCCATGGCCGAGCGCATGGCGGCCGACGGTCTGCCGATCGATCCCGACGAGGTGCTGGGTGGGTTGGCCCCCGACGCTCCGGCGGGAAGACCGCACCTCGCCCGCGCGCTCGTCCGGGCCGGCGCGGTCCGGACCGTGGACGAGGCGTTCGCGCGGTTCCTCGGAGGCGGACGCGGTTACTACGTGCCGAGAAGGGACACGCCGGTGGAAACGGCCATCGACATGATCGAAGAGGCGGGTGGGGTGACGGTGCTGGCACATCCCTTCGCGTCGTCGCGGGGCCCGACGGTGACGGAGGAGACGATCGCCGCGCTGGCCGAACGCGGCCTCACCGGCGTGGAGGTGGACCACCCCGACCACGACGAGGCGACACGGCGGCGGCTGCGGGCGCTGGCCGACGACCTCGGACTGGTCCGGACCGGTTCCAGTGACTACCACGGGACGAACAAGACCATCATCATCGGCCAGGAGACCACGAACCCCGATCAGTTCGAGGAGTTGCTCGCGAGAGCGGGCGGGGCCCCGGTGACGGCGTCGTGAGCGAGTTTTTCGACGTCACCCTGTTCCTGGAGGCGGCGATCACGCTGTTGGTGATCATGGACCCTCCGGGGACGGTGCCGGTGTTTTTGAGCCTGGTCGGTCGTAAGCCACCGGCCGCGAGGGCGAAGGCCGCACGTCAGGCGGTGCTCGTCTCGCTGTTGGTGATCACGCTGTTCGCCGTCGCGGGCCAGTTCATCCTGGCGTACCTGGGCATCGGCATTCCCGCGTTGCAGGGCGCGGGTGGGTTGCTGTTGCTGTTGGTGGCGCTCGATCTGCTCACCGGCAAGGGCACGCCGGAGGCGGAGGCCACCGAGGACGTCAACGTCGCGCTCGTGCCGCTGGGGACACCGCTTTTGGCGGGGCCGGGTGCGATCGCGGCGACCATCGTGTTCGTGCGCCAGGCTCACGGACACGTCGGTGCCTACGTGGCGCTGGGCGCGGCCATCGTGGCCGTGCACCTGGTGCTGTGGACGTGCATGAGGTACTCGGGTGTACTGATCCGCCTGGTGCGGGAAAGCGGGATCACATTGCTGGCCAAGGTCGCGGGTCTGTTGCTGGCCGCCATCGCCGTCGAGCTGGTGGCCGACTCGGTCCGCGGCTTCGTCGAGGGAGCGTGAGATGGAACAGCTCGGGTTCGACTTCGGGGTCGAACCGAGGCCGCTGATCAGGGTGACTCCCGCGAAGTTGGCGCTCTACGACGACTGTCCGCGCCGGTACCGCATGACCTACCTCGATCGCCCGACGCCGACGCGGACGGGGCCGTGGGCCCACAACACGATGGGCGCGGTGGTGCACAACGCGCTGCGCGAGCTGTTCGACCTCCCGGCGGCCGAGCGGACCCCGGAACGCGCGGCGTCGTTGGTGGGCAAACACTGGCGCAGTGCGGGCTTCGCCGACTCCGTGCAGGTGGCCCGGTACTCCGAGGCGGCCCGCCGGTGGGTGGCCGACTACGTGGAGGCCGGGGGCGCGGACGTCGACGTGGTCGCCGTCGAACGGTGGGTGTCGGCCACGACCGGGAGCGACCCCGCCGCGCCGTCGTTGATCGTGGAGGGCCGGATCGACCGCGTCGACCGCAGGGACGCCGAGTTGGTGGTGGTGGACTACAAGACCGGACGACGCCCGCCCGAGAACACCGACGCGCAACGGTCACGGGCGCTCGCCCTCTACGCCGTCGCGGCTCGGCGCACGCTGCGGGCGCCGTGTTCACGGGTGGAACTGCATCACCTGCCCACGGGGACCGTCGCCGCGGCGGAACACACCGCCGAGACGTTGCGCGAACACGTCCGCGAGGCGGAGGAGATCGCTACGGCGTCCCATACCGCAACCGATAGGCTCAGGCAAGGGGGCGATCCGGATCGGCTCTTCCCCGCGCGGCCGGCGCCCCGATGTGCGTGGTGTGAGTTGCGTCCCAGCTGTCCGGAAGGCCGGGAGGCCGCCCCTTCTGCGCGTCCGTGGGATTTGCTGGCGCCGATGGCGTGACGATGAATGACGGAGTGACATGGCGGAGCTGGAGCCGGTGGAATTGAGGACGGCCTCGTCTTCGCGCGGGCCGGTCCGGGCCGGGATCTCCCGGTGGCGAGGGATCACCGGAGCTTTCGCGGCGGGTTGGGTCGTGGTCTTCCTCGCGCTGGTCGTCGCACAGCTCCTGGCGTGGGGCAACGGCGACGAGGGCCCCGGGGCTTCCGCTCTCGTGGGGCACTTCGTCGGTGGTGTGCTCGTCGGTGGGGCCCAGTACGTCGCGGACCGCAGCGACGGAGTGCGTGCGGGGCTTGCGGGCGGAGCCGTCGCCGTGCTCTCCCTTGCGATGCTGTGGCTGTTCTGGTGGTCGTGAGACTCTCGCGGGACCGACCTCGGCCGACCGCGTCAGGCCGCGCCCAGCCAGCCGCGCCAGCGGGTGAGGAGCTCCCGTAACAGCGCGGTGGGGTTCTCCGTGTTCGGCGAGTGCGCGGCGTCGGGGATGAGGACGAACTCGGCGTCCAGCCGTCGTGCCATGTCCCGCTGACTCGGCACGCTCCACGCGTCGTCGTGTTCACCCGCGACCACGAGGCACGGCACGTCGTGCTCCCGCAGTGCCGCCGCGAGCTCCGGAACGAGGTCGGGTTCCCGCCGCAGGCCGTCGGCCATGCCGAGCAGGCACGCCGCCTTCGTGGCCAGGAAACGTTCGCGGTAGAACTCGGCCAGCCGCTCGGGCATCGGGGGGCGGTTCGGGGCGAGCTGAGCGGTCAGTCGCTCCCGGACGACGTACGCCGCCTCCACGCCCCGCTCGCGCAACAGGGGCTCACCGGCCTCCATGGCTCGGTACCGGGGGCCCGGTGGCAGGGCAGCTGGGCCGCTGCCCAGCAGGGTGAGTCCGGCGATCGGCGCGCCGGCCAGCGCGGCTCCTCGCACCACGAGGCCACCGTAGGAGTGCCCGAGCAGGAGAACGGGACCGTCGGCGGCGAGCTGCGACACGAGGTCGGCCACCACCTTGCCCAGCTCCGCCGGAGCGTAGGCCGATTCGTCGTCGGGGCCCGGCGACTCGTACTGTCCGGGCAGGTCGATCGCCACCGGAAGGATCGCCGCCTCGGCGATGCCGTCCAGCAGCGGCGCGAAGTCCTCCTTGGAACCGGTGTAGCCGGGGACGAGAAGCGCGGTCGCGATCACCTCGTCGGGCCGTGGGCCTCGGAGCGCGGCCACCGGTCCGTGAGGGCCGTGCAACTCCACCCGGTCGCCCTTGTGGGGGCTCAGTGGGGAGAACTCACTCACCAGCTCACCTCAGTGCTACCAACGTCCGTCCACGTTGTTCGAGGAGTACCGGGCCCGTCGCCGCGAGCTCGACCGGCCCTTCGTAGCCGTGGCGGTCCACGGCCACGGTGCGAGTCGTCGCACCGGTGTACTCGTCGAGCGCGGCGATTCCTCCCCGGACGGGCACCACGTACTCGTTCGCGAACACCGTACCCGGCCCGAGGGTTCCCTCGACCGTCCATCGGGGTTGCAGTTTGTGGAGGTCGAGCGCGACGGTGCGGGAGCCGGTGAACCAGTACACGTGTTCTCGGCCCTTGGAGGTCGACACCACGCCGGAGGGGGGAACGGCCGCGAGTTCGGACGTCGGAACGGCGAGGTCGTAGGTGCCCACCTGATTGCCGTCGTAGTTCCAGACGAGGAGGTGTCGGCGTTCCGGCAACGCCACCGCCACCCGTTCGTCCGACATGGCCACGAGCTGGGCCGTCGGCTCGGGCAACAGCACGCTGAACACCTGCTCGGGTTCGTCGGCCTCCTCGCCCGCGGCCTTCAACACGGTGAGCCGCGCACCGGTCTCGCCGGGACAGTGTTCGATCACCCCGACCCGGTCGCCGCCGGCGGCCACCGTCGAATACCGGCAGTCGGGCCTCGGCTGCCGACCGGGGTTGACCGGGGCGGGAACCCGGCCGTACTCAAGCGTCTTGACGAGGTCGCTGCGCCAGGTGTTGAGCAGCTCCGTGCCCGTGGTGGTCACGTGGCTGTCGTCCACGACCAGGCGTGTGGGAGCTTCGGCGTCGCCGTTGCGCTGGGCCGTCCTCCGGCCCGTGGCGGGGTCGAGCTGGGTGACCTCGCTGCAGCCGACGTCCTTGCGGTAGACGGCCAGCGCCTTCGACCACGCGGCACTCACGGTGCACAGTTCGAGATCACGGCCGTAGCTCCAGCGGACCTCGCCCGTGAGGGGGTCGCGGCCCGCGACGGTGCCGTCCGAGGCGGTGATCACGAATCCGCCCTCGGCCACCGGTACCGGAGTCGCCTCGCTCGTGGCGCTCCACCGTTCGGCCAACGCTCCGGGCACCGCCGAGGGGACCGTGAGGCGAGGCGGGGGCTCCGAGGCCAGGTGCCGCGTGGTGGCACGGCTGTCGCTGAACAGCCAAACCACCATGCCCGTGGCGACACAGAGGACGGCGAGCACCGCGGCCACCACCCGGTCGCGGCGCCGGTTCCAGGGGGAGCGCCGAGGCATCGGCGAGGACTCCACCGCCCCGTCGGGGGCCCCGCGAGCGGCGGATTCCCCCTCGGGGGAAGCCGGGTCGGTCCGTGCGAGCCCGTGCTCGGGCTCCGGCGAGTGTGCCGACGTCTCGGGAGAGTCCTCGCTGGGCCGTCCGGTGGTCACGCGCCCTAGTCTGCCTCCGCCGCCGTTTCGGTGGTGTTGGCGGGGTTGGCGCTGCCCACACTCTCGCCACGCCTCCTGCGGCGCCGACGTCGGGTGGGCCGCTCACCGCTGTCACCGCGCGTCGACTCCTCCTTGTCGGCCGGAGCGGCGTGCTCGGCGGTCGGGGTGTGGGGGACACCTCCCCGCGTGCGGCGCCTGCGGGGGCGCGTGGTGTCGGCGGCCTCGTCGGTGGCAGTGCTCGCCGTCCGCTCGCCTCCGTCCGTGCGCGTGGCGGGAGTGATCTCACGACCGCCGCGGGTGCGCCTGCGCTGGCGGGACCTGCGCTTGCGCGGGGTGTCGGCGCGGCGGCGTCGCGTGCCACCGAAGTCCTCCTCGGCCTCGGCAGCCAGCCCGGCGCGGGTGCGCTTGGACAGCGGCAACCTCCCGGTGGCGTTCTCCGGGATGCCGAGGTCGGTGAACAGGTGCGGGGAGGTGGAGTAGGTCTCCACCGGCTCGGGGATGCCCAGCCCGAGTTCGTCGGAGATCAGCTTCCAACGCGGGACCTCGTCCCAGTCGACGAGGGTGATCGCCACCCCGGCCTTGCCCGCGCGGCCCGTGCGGCCGATGCGGTGCACGTAGGTCTTCTCGTCCTCGGGAGTCTGGTAGTTGATGACGTGGGTCACGTCGTCGACGTCGATGCCGCGGGCGGCGACGTCGGTGGCCACCAGGACGTCCACCTTGCCCGACCGGAAGGCCCGCAGCGCCTGCTCGCGTGCTCCCTGCCCCAGGTCACCGTGGACGGCCGCGGCGGCGAACCCGCGTTCGGTGAGGTCGTCGGCGACCTTCTGCGCCGTCCTCTTGGTCCGCGTGAAGATCATGGTCAGCCCCCGGCCCTCGGCCTGGAGCACCTTCGCCACCAGCTCGGGCTTGTCCAGCGAGTGCGAGCGGTAGACGAACTGCGTGGTGCGTTCGTGCACCGCGCCCGCCTCGTGGTCCTCGGCCCGGATGTGGGTCGGCTGGTGCAGGAAGGTCCGTGCCAGCGTGAGGATCGGGCCGGGCATGGTGGCCGAGAACAGCATCGTCTGCCGCTCGTCGGGCACCATTCGCAGGATGCGCTCGATGTCGGGGAGGAAGCCGAGGTCGAGCATTTCGTCGGCCTCGTCCAGCACGAGCGTGGCGATCTTGCCGAGCACGAGATGGCGCTGTTCGGCGAGGTCGAGGAGTCGGCCGGGCGTGCCGATGACCACGTCGACGCCCTTGCGCAGGGTCTTGATCTGGGACTCGTAGGGGCGGCCCCCGTAGATCGACGCGATGCGCACGCCGAGGTGCTTGCCCGCGTTCTCCAGGTCCTGGCTGACCTGCAGACACAGTTCGCGGGTGGGAACCACCACGAGTGCCTGTGGGGTGCCGTCCCCGGGGAGCGTGAGCCGTTGCAGCAGTGGCACGCCGAATCCGAACGTCTTGCCCGTTCCGGTCCGCGCCTGCCCGATGACGTCCTCGCCGCGCAGCGCGAGCGGCAGTGTCAGGGCCTGGATGTCGAAGGTGCGCTCGATGCCGGACTCCGCGAGGGCCCGGACGATGTCGGGATGCACCCCGAGCTCGGCGAACGTGGGGTTGGTCGGTGTGCCGGCGTCTGTGCCCGTGGCTGGGGCATCCGTGCGGTTTTCGTTCTGGTCGATGTCGAATCGCCTCTCTCATACCAGCGCGCACAGCCCGGTACTCGCGGCCTGTCGACCACTACGCGAAAGCGCGTTCGCTTCGCGATATGTCACACGAAACGGAGTGGGATGCCGCCGAAAGGCGTGCACGCACACTGTCAGGGTGTAGTGAAGTGGTCGCGACGGAGGACGGCGTGTAGGCAACCCGACGCCGGGTCGGCACTGCCGTGTCGGGCGCCTCGTGTGTGCCAGCTCGACGTCGTGCTCTACACGAGGCCAACTTCACTACCAGCCAATAGTCTAGCCCGTCCGGTGCCCGCTCCAGGGACCTCGCGCGATACGACGGCGTGTTGTTGGTCTCGTTGTGGGCTGAACTACGGTTATCGCGTGACTGACGCGAAGGCTGATGCCACCGAGGACCGTCCGGAGATCGGGACGGGTGTCGTCGATCTGCTCGGCGTGCTGGCGTACGGAGAGCTGTCGGCTTTCGACCGGTTGGCCGAGGACGCCCGCACGGCACCCACCCTGTCCGGCCGGGTAGCGCTCGCGTCGATGGCGGCGGCCGAAATGGGTCACTACGGGCTGCTGGAACGCTACCTCGCCGAACGGGGTGTGAGCGTCGAGGAAGCCATGCGCCCATTCATGCGGCACATCGACGCGTTCCAGGAGTCCACCGCGCCGAGGACCTGGCTGGAGTCGCTGGTCAAGGCGTACGTCGTGGACAACCTGGCCGCCGACCTGTACCGGGAGCTGGCCGAGGTGCTCGACGAGGAGCCCCGTGAGCTGGTGACCACCGTGTTGGCCGACACGGGCCACTCCGCGTTCGCCCAGCGCGAAGTCGCGGCGGCCATCGAGAACGACGCTCCCGTGCGCGATCGCCTCGCGCTCTGGAGCCGCCGGCTGCTCGGCGAGGCGTTGACGCAGGCCCAGTACGTCGTGGCGGAAAGCGACGGGCTCGCCGAGCTCATCGTGGCCGGGACCGGCGATCTCTCCGGCATCGCGGCGTTGTTCCGCAAGCTCCAAAAGCAACACACCAAGCGGATGCAAGCCCTCGGTCTCGGCTAGCCTTGAGGGCGACGAACGGTCACGACTAGGCGGAGGTCGCAGTGGAGGTCAAGATCGGCATCAAGGACGCGCCGCGGGAGCTCGTGGTGGCCAGCAAAGCCTCAGCCGAAGAGGTGGAAAAGCAGGTCGCCGACGCGCTGAGTGCCGATGACGGCCTGTTCCGGCTCACCGACGAAAAGGGCCGCAAGTTCCTCGTCCCGGCCGACCGCATCGCCTACGTCGAGATCGCGCCGTCCGACGTGCGTCGAGTCGGTTTCGCCGTCGGTTCCTGACACCCGAAGACGTACGGCCACCCACTCCTCCCCGCACGGGGCGGGAGTGGGTGGCCGATTTTTGTTGGGCGAACCCGGGACACTTCCCGGCCGAGGCCGGGGCCGCGCGGGTTTCCTAGCCCTCCACCGGGGCCAGGTCCTCCAGTGACGTGGGGACCGAGAACGGGGGCCTGCTCACGCCGGTGATCCGGTAGCGGTCCCACGGGTCGGGGTCGGAGATCTCGCCGGACGCGCTGCCCTCGGGGGTGCGGATCTCGACCTTCTGCTTCTTCCCTCCCGCCAGTTCGGAAAGCCGCTGGTCGGCCTTGATCCGGCCGTACCAGTGGTAGTAGCCGTCGATCGGCTGGAAGTGGCCGCGCAACTCCACCTCGACCGCGAGTTCGGCCTCGCCGAGGCGCAGGGTCGCGGGGCCCGTGTAGCCGTCCTCGTCGTGGTCGTGTCCGCTCACGATGATTCTCCCGTCTGCTCGAAAGGGGGCGGGGTGCGTTTCAAGGTGACGACCTTGTTGGCTTCCAGCGGTTTGTTCGGGTCGAGCACGATGCCGTGCTGCCGGGTCAGCCCGTCGATGGCGGCCCAGATGATCTGCGTCAGGTACTCCACGACGCTGTCGCGGCTCATGGTGCGCTTGTCCAGCCACCACTCCCCGGTGTTTTGCACCATGCCGACGATGCCGTGGGCCCAGGGCTCGGCGGCGCCGGAATCCATGTTGAGCATTCGCATGTAGTCGCCGAGCAGGGCCGTCAGTGCGGTGGCGATGAGCTGCTTGTCCTCGGCGACGACGTCGGCGTCCACCGGCCGGTCGCCGAAGGACTTGCGGGCGAGCAGCCGATAGAGGTTCGGGTGCTCCTCGATGACCGAGAAGAACGCGTCGAGGGCCATGCGGATGCGCGGTAGGGGTGCGAGTTCGGCGTTGATCGCCGGGATGAGGCGCTCGAACAGGATCTCCGTGCCTCGGCGGCCGAGCGCCAGGTACAGGTCGGCCTTGTCCTCGAAGTGGCGGTAGAGCACGGGTTTGGTGACGCCCGCGGCCGCGGCCACGTCCTCCATGCCCATGTCGGGGCCGTGTTCGTCGAGCGCTCTCAGCGCGACCTCCACGAACTCCGCGCGGCGGGCGATCCGGTGTTTGCGCCAGCGGTCGCGACGCGCGTCACCGGTGGGTTTCTCACCGGAATCGCGCCTCGACCTGCTGGAGCGGTTGACACGGTCGGCCATGTTGTCCATGCTACCAGAAGTAACTGTTACCCGAGGTTACATGCAAGGGGAAGGTGGTGGCCGCGATGACGCGCGCGGTGAGGGAGTCCAGCCGCGAGAAGACCGCCGAACGGCTGCTGAAGTCGTCGGCCAACAAGTTCTACGACCCCGAGGTCGACATCGACTGGGACGCGCCCCTCGTGGAGGGCAAGCGCTACCTCCCCGAACATCGGTCCACCCTCTACGGCACGAAGCTGTGGGAGCAGCTCACGCCCGAGCAGCGCATCGAACTCGGCAAGCACGAGATCGCGAGTATCGCCACGAACGGCATCTGGTTCGAGGTCCTGCTCATGCAGATGCTGCTCAAGGAGGTCTACAACGCCGATCCCACCACCGGCTTCGCGCAGTACGCGCTCACCGAGATCGCCGACGAGTGCCGCCACTCGACGATGTTCGCCCGGTTCAGCGAACGGGTCGGCTGTCCGCACTACGGCCCCGTCTCCTGGCGGAAGCGGCTCGGCAAGTTGCTGAACGTGCTCGCGTACGGGCCCGCGATGTACGGGTCGATCCTGGTGGCCGAGGAGATCCTCGACCGGTTGCAGCGCGAGCAGATGAACGACCCCGACATCCAGCCGCTCGTGCGCATGATCAACCGCATCCACGTGCTGGAGGAAGCCCGGCACGTGACGTTCGCCCGCGAGGAGGTCGCGCGCGGCATGCGCGACCTGCGGGGCCCCGAGAAGGCCTACCAGCAGTGGCTGCTCGCGGTGGTGGCTCACGAGATCACCCGCAGTCTGGTCAACCCCCGCGTCTACGCCGCCGTGGGCATTCGACCGGCGGACGGCTACCGCGCGGCCGTGAACAATCCGTACTGGCGGGAGACCATCCGCTACTGCGGGGAGCGGATTATGGGCTTCCTCGACGAGGTCGGGCTCGTCGGCGGTCCGGGCATGCCGTGGTGGCGGCGCTCGTTCCTGCTGGGGGCCCGATGAGCGCCGAGCGTTTCGTCACGAGCGACGGCACGGCCCTGGCGGTCGAGCGGGGGGAGGTGGACGACGCGGCGGGCACCGTCGTGCTCGTCCACGGGTGGACCCAGGATCGCCGGACCTGGGACCGCGTGCTTTCCCTGCTTCCCCCCGAGGTCCGGAGCGTGCGCTACGACCTGCGCGGACACGGGGAGTCGGGGCACTCGGCTTTCGAGACCACGACCATCGACCGGCTCGCCGACGACCTCGCGGAGGTGATCGAGGCTTTCGCCCCCTCGGGGAGGCTCGTGCTCGCGGGACACTCGATGGGCGGCATGACGATCATGGCGTTGGCCGACCGGCATCCCGAGCTCGTCCGGGACCGTGTCCACGGAGTGGCGTTCGTGTCCACCGCCTGCGCGAACCTGAGCCGGGTCACCCTCGGGTTGCCCGGCGCGCTCGGAACCGCCGCCCACCGCGTCGAGCGCAAGCTCGCGACGGCGCTCGTGCGGTACCGGAGGGAGCGGCTTCCGCTGCCGCGCACGGCTGCCCGACTCGGGGCGCGGTGGCTCGTGTTCGGTCGCAAGCCCCGGCGTTCCGACGTCGAGTCGGTGGCCGACCAGCTCCTACGGGTCCACCCCGCGAGCATGGGGGCCTTCCGGAACGAGATCGCCCTGCACGACCGCACGGCGGCGTTGGCGGTGCTGCGCCGCACGCCGAGTGTGGTCATGGCGGGAATGGCCGACCGGCTCTGCTCCACCCGCCATGCTCGGGCCATCGCCGACGAGCTGGAGGCGGGGCGGCTCGTGCTGTGCCCCGGCGCGGGGCACATGCTGCCGCAGGAGCGAGCACACGAGGTGGCGCGGGAGATCTCGATCCTGTGCCGAGTGCCGTCGGCGTCCCTCCCGGTGGGCTGAGCGGTTTTCCGCTGTCCGGTCAGTCGCGGCCGGACAGCGGAAAACCCGCGCCGATGCCGCGCCACGCGAGCGTCGAGGTGAGCGCGACGGCCTCTTCCTGGGACATCGAGCTGTTGGCCAGCCAGAACCGAGCGCTGACCTGGCTCATGCCCACGAGCCCGACGGCGAGCAGGCGAGCCTTCTCCTCGTCGAGCCCCGCGTCGGCCGTGATCGTCTCCGTGATGGCGTCGACGCTGGCCGACGTGGCCCGGTCGACGGCCTCCTGCACGGCGGGCTCACCTCGAAGATCCGACTCGAACACCATGCGGAACGCGCCCACGTCACTGTTGACGAAGTCGAAGAAGGCGCCCACGGCGTTC
Organism: Saccharomonospora glauca K62; assembly: GCF_000243395.2. Classification (NCBI taxonomy): domain Bacteria; kingdom Bacillati; phylum Actinomycetota; class Actinomycetes; order Pseudonocardiales; family Pseudonocardiaceae; genus Saccharomonospora; species Saccharomonospora glauca. Next base: position 715,173 of record NZ_CM001484.1, read on the forward strand.
TTGACGCGCTGCTTGTTGTCCGTTGTGGACGCGAGCGCCTGCTGCACGGCGTTCACCAGGTTGTCGACGTGGCTTTCCAGCAGTGCGATGTAGAGGTCCAGCTTGCCGGGGAAGTGCTGGTAGAGCACGGGCTTGCTGACTCCCGCGCGCTCGGCGATGTCGTCCATGGCCGCCGCGTGGTAGCCGTTGGCCGCGAACACCTCCTGGGCGGCCGCGAGCAACTGCGCGCGGCGCTCCGTTCGCGGGAGCCGTACCCCGCGTCCGAGCGGTGCCGAGCTCGTCTCGCTCGTAACCTGCCGCGCCTGCCCTGTCTCCGTCATCCCCGCCTCCAGTCGTGCTTCCCATCGCACACTACTCGTGGGTACGTACCGCACGCCAAGCGCCGTGGGCGTCAGGCATGCTGTAAAGGTGCCCGAAACACGCACCAGTTCACCCGAGAGGTTGACCTCCGAGCGTCCTCGTCGCCGTCCCCCGCTCACCCACGTACCGCTGTCGAGGACCCCCCTGCCGGAACTCGACCTCACGGCCGGACCGTGGCCGGGAGCGTTCGAGCGCGTCGGGGAACTTACCTTGCACGTCCGCCGTACTCACGGCGACGCTCCGGCCGCCTCGGCCACGGCCGTCTACGTGCACGGGCTCGGTGGTTCGTCGACGAACTGGACGGACCTCGGCAGGCTGCTCGCGCCCCACGCCGCCGGGCACGCGCTCGACCTGCCCGGCTTCGGAGCCTCCGAGCCCATGGACGGGTTCACGTTCAGCCTCTCCGCGCACGCCGAGGTGTTGGGCGACTACCTGGCCGAACACACCGACGCGCCCGTGCACCTGGTCGGCAACTCGATGGGCGGGGCGATCTCCATGCTCGTCGCCGCGCACCGTCCGGAACTCGTGCGCACGCTGACGTTGATCTCCCCGGCGGTGCCCGACTTGCGCCCGGACCCGCGCAGGCTCTCCGACCCCCGCCTGGCGCTCGCGTACCTGCCGGTGATCGGCAAACGGGCCCGGCGTGAACTCGCGGCGATGACGCCGAGGCAGCGGGCGGAACAGGTCATCCGCCTGTGTTTCGCCGATCCGTCCTCGTTCCCCGCGCACCGCTTCGACGAGGTGATCGAGGAGCACAGCGCTCGCGTCTCGTACGAGTGGGCCGAGCGCGCGATGGCTCGCAGCACCATGGAGATCTTCCGGACCTGGTTCACCAGGGGAGCGGGATCGTTGTGGGCGGTGGCGCCCCGGATCAGCGCGCCCACCCTCGTGGTCTGGGGCACGGAGGACCGCGTCATCTCCGTGCGCAAGGCGCCTCGGACGGCGCGGCTCATTCCTCGTGCGCGACTGTTGGTGCTCCCCAGAACGGGGCATGTGGCCCAGATGGAGCGACCCACGACCGTGGCCAAGGCGGTGTTGGGTATGTGGGAGAGCGTCGAGGCCGGACACTGGTGAGTGCCACCCCCTCCGAACGGGTGACGCATGATAGGCCGAACGTGTCGGGCCACGCGGAGAACCGCACGCTCAGGTGTGGCACTCTGAAGCCGTGAAGCGGGTAACAGGAGGGGTACGGAAAAGCGACGGGGACATCGCGTCGGCTGGTCACGATCCTGCTGATGCCCGTGGTACGGCGGAGGCGGACCGCCCGGACGACGGGGACTTCGACGCGGAGTCCGAGGGCGGACGTCCCCCGTCCGAGCCGCTGCGGGCGTCGTGGCGGCCGGTCGGGAAGGTTGCCCCGGAACGTCCTCGACGCTCCGGACTCAAGAAGTTCACCGCCACCTACGGCTGGCGCGCGTACCTGATCCCGATCCTGCTCGTCGTCACCGCGCTGGTCGTGTTCGACACCACCAGGAACGCCGGCACCCCCGACGGTGGCGATGCGTCGGGGGCGGCCCCGAGCGGCGGTGGCGACGGCTCGTCGCCGAATCCGGTGGCCACCGAGGTGCCCGCGAAGCAGGTCGACCTCCACATCCCCACCGCCGAGCTGCCCGAGGGCGGGGACTACGACAAGGTCGGCAAGGGCCAGTGGCACGTCGTGCCGCTCGGCGAGAACGGCGGCAAGAAGGCGGGGGACTCCCCGAACCTGTACACCTACACCGTCGAGGTGGAGGACGGGTTGAATCCGGGCAGCTTCGCCGGCGACGACAGTTTCGCCTCCACCGTGGAGGCCACGTTGTCCGACAGCCGGAGCTGGCCGGGGACCGGGGAGGTGTCCTTCCAACGCGTCGACGACAGGCACCCCGACCCGGACTTCCGGGTCAGCCTGACGTCTCCCGAGACCACCAAGCAGCTGTGCGGCCAGGAGATCCCGTTCGAGTCGTCGTGCTACATCAGCTCGTACCAGCGAGTCGTCATCAACCTGGCCAGATGGGTGCGGGGGGCGAAGGCGTTCAGCGGCAACATGGGCGTCTACCAGCAGTACGTCATCAACCACGAGGTCGGTCACGCGCTGGGCAACGGGCACGTCGGATGTCCGGAGGACGGTGCGCTCGCCCCCGTGATGATGCAGCAGACCTTCGGCGTCGCCAACGACTACGTCGCCAAGCTCAACGACCTGCCCGGAGGCGACCAGGGAGCCGTGCCCGCCGACGGCAAGGTCTGCCTCCCCAACGCCTGGCCCGTGCCACAGCCGAAGGGCGAGTGATCCAGCCGACTCTCGTCCACGATGTGGACGTGGGAAGACCCGGCCCTCTCGCGCCGTTATAGATGGCGAAGGACCGCGACACGCGCGAGATGGAGGACTGATGTCTGGTACAGGGGGCGGTACGTCGGAAGCCAAGCTTCCGCCGCTCGTCGAGCCGGCCGCCGAACTCACCAAGGAAGAGGTCGCGCGCTACAGCCGTCACCTCATCATCCCCGACGTCGGCGTGGACGGGCAGAAGCGGCTGAAGAACGCCAAGGTCCTGGTCATCGGTGCCGGCGGGCTGGGAAGCCCCGCACTGCTGTACCTCGCCGCGGCCGGGGTGGGCACCCTGGGCGTGATCGACTTCGACGTGGTGGACGAGTCGAACCTCCAGCGTCAGGTCATCCACGGCGTGTCCGACGTCGGCAAGCCGAAGGCCATCTCGGCGAAGGAATCCGTCGCCGAGATCAACCCGTTCGTGAACTTCGTCGTGCACAACGAGCAGCTGACCACCGACAACGCGGTGGAGCTGTTCAGTTCCTACGACCTGATCCTCGACGGCACGGACAACTTCGCCACGCGCTACCTCGTCAACGACGCCGCCGTGCTGGCGGGCAAGCCGTACGTGTGGGGTTCGATCTTCCGGTTCGAGGGCCAGGTGAGCGTGTTCTGGGAGGACGCGCCCAACGGCAAGGGGTTGAACTACCGCGACCTCTACCCCGAGCCGCCGCCTCCCGGCATGGTTCCCTCGTGCGCCGAGGGTGGCGTGCTGGGTGTGCTGTGCGCGTCGATCGGCTCCATCATGGTCACGGAGGCGATCAAGCTCATCACCGGTATCGGTGAGCCGCTGCTCGGCAGGCTCGTCACCTACGACGCGCTGGAGATGCGCTACCGCGAGGTGAAAATCCGCAAGGACCCGGAGACGCCGAAGATCACCGAGCTGATCGACTACGAGGCGTTCTGCGGCGTGGTGTCCGACGACGCCCAGAAGGCGGCGTCCGGTCACACGATCACCCCGGAGGAGCTGAAGGCGAAGTTCGACGCCGGTGAGGACTTCGAACTCATCGACGTCCGGGAGCCGCACGAGTACGAGATCGTCAACATCAAGGGCTCGAAGCTGATCCCGAAGGACCGCATCCTGTCCGGGGAGGCCTTGGCGGAGCTGCCCCAGGACAAGCCCATCGTGCTGCACTGCAAGTCGGGCGCTCGGTCGGCGGAGGCGCTGGCGGCCCTGCACAAGGCGGGCTTCCGCGACGCCACGCACCTCGGTGGCGGTGTGCTGGCGTGGGCTCGCCAGGTGGACCCCAGCCTGCCAACGTACTGAGCCGCTCCGGCGACGTACGACAACTGCAAACACGCGTCCGCAGCGTGCGGACACGCGTACATGGTCTGCGGACACGCCGGTATGGGCACCCCATACCGGCGTGTCCGCACTTTATGCACGGGTGTTCGCAGTTCTTCGGGGTAACGTCGCGGCGTGATTCAGGGACCCCCTCCGGAGCACACGCGCCGGGCCTTCGGGCTGGGTGGTGCCGACGTCGAACCGTTGGTCGGCGGCACGGGATGGCGCTGCGGTGACGTGGTACTCGAACCGGTGCACGATCGCGCCCAGGGAGTGTGGCTGTCCCGCACGATGGCGGCCCTGGACGTGCCCGAGCTGCGCGTGGCACGGCCGGTGGGCGCGACCGACGGACGCTGGGTGGTCGGCGGGTGGCGAGCCCGCCGCTACCTGTCGGGCTCGCCCGATCACCGGCCTCACGAGACCGTCCTCGCCGCGGTGAAGCTGCACCAGGCGACGGCCGCGTTCCCGCGTCCTCCCTTCCTCGGGGATCGGAACGACGTCTCCGCCGTCGCCGAGCGCCTGGCGTGGGGCGAGGAGCACCGGGAGTTGGACGAGGCCAAGGGTGGGCGGTTGTTCGAGATCCTCGCGCCGGCGCGGCGCCCGGTGCAGGCCCCCGACCAACTCGTGCACGCTGAACTGTTCGGCACCCTGCTCTTCGACGGTGACGAGCCTCCGGGGCTGGTGAACTTCGTGCCGCACTTCCGACCCGCGGAGTGGGGCACCGCGGTGGCTGCGGTGGACGCCGTGGCCTGGGGCGGCGGCGACGGCGCGCTACTGCGGTACTGGTCGCACCTGCCCGAATGGCCGCAGATGTTGTTGCGAGCCGTGTTGTTCCGCCTGGCCTGGCACGCGCTGCACCCTCGTTCCGGCGTCTCGACCCTCGACGGGCTGCGGCGCGCGGCCGGTGAGATCACCGAGCTGCTGTAGCACGGTGTTCCGTGCCACGGTCAGGTCCAGCTCACTCGAAGCGACTCGGCTCCCCGTGCCTTTCCCAGCCGCTCCGCCTCCGCCTCGACGGCCGCCCTCACCCGCGCGGACAGCGGCAGCAGTTCCGTCAACGTCAACTCCATCCGGGCTCCGGACCTCCTCGCCCGCCACACGCCGGCGATCTCGCCGTCGGCGAGGATCGTGCCGGGACTGCCGAGGATCTTCCAGACCTCCTTGCGGTGACCGGGGTCCGGCACGAGCAGTGCGCGGTCCCGCGCCTGTACCAGCGGGTCCCTCGGCGGCAGCAGGCGAACGACGTCCGCCTCCGGTGGGTGCTCCAGCGCCGCGAGTGCGTCGTGGGGGATCACGCATCGCCTGCCGTCCACCGACACCTCCACGAGGTCGTCGGGCCACATCGCGTGTGTCAGCGTGGTTCTCGTGGTTCCGACAAATCCCGCCGCGTCGGTGGCGGTCGCCGGACCGTGCAACCGCAGGTAGGTCCTCACCACGTCGACCGCCGCCCGTGCGTCGGGGTGTTCCGGGACGCGCGGGCGGGGCCGCAGCGGTACCAGCGTCACGGGAGAGACTCCCGGTCGCAGCGCGAGGCCGGCCAGCGGCGTGGCGAGCCGCATGAGCTGGTCGAGGATGTGCGTGGCCCGGCAACGTCGGCACCACAGCGACAGCCCCTCGGGGATCACCTTCGTCACGGCCTCGCTCGCGGCGCCTTTCGTCATGGGGTGCGTGACCACCTTTCGCAGCGCGGCGGCGGCCGTACGGATCGCCTCGTCGGCGGGCATCCCGGCCGCCGCCATGTCGCGGCGTTGCCAGCTCAGCCGTGCGGCGGCGTCGGCCGCGTCCCACGGCATCAAGGCCGGCAAGAGCGCTCGGAAGTCGCCCGCGCGGTGGTAGTGCGGCGCGCCGCGATGCGACCACGTTGAGAGGAAGCGTTCGTCGTCGGCGAGAGGGCGTCGCGGTGCGGTGTCGAGTCTCGCGAGCACCGCGAGGTTCGCGGTGTCGCGCTGCGCGTCGTCCTGAACCCCGAGGTCGAACACCGCGAGCGCGGCGGGGTCGGTCCCACCGCGGTGCAGCCCGTGCGCCGCAACGCGGTACGCCATCGCCTGCCGCCGGTCGATCTCCAGCACCATCGCCGTCACGCTCCTCCCCGCGGGTCCACGCTGTCCGTACCCCCTTCGGGCAGGTGGTAGTCGAACGTGTACGGCACCGTCTCGTTCGCCGACGCCGCCGTGCCACTGCCCTCAAGACCGGCCAGCTCACCCGTGGCGGAGCCCGGCACCACGGTGAACCGGTCCGAGATCCCGTTGGCGGTGTAGGCGACGTCGTGGCGAAGGACGAACGTTCCCGAACGACCCGCGACGCTGCCCTCGACGCGTTCGTAACCGGGCGCTCGCTGTCCGCCGTGCGCGGTGGCCTCGTCGTAGTACAGGAGGTAGTCGACCGACGCGGTCCCTTCGATCACTCCCCGATAGGTGGAGGTGGCGTGTGCGTGGGCGTAGTGGGGGCCGGTGTCCGAACCCGCGACGACGTGTTCGTCCCAACTGGTCACGGTGTAGGAGTTCGTGCTCATGACACCGACCCTGCCCGGTATACCTGTCGTCCTTTGTCAGGTTTTACGCGCAGAATGAAGGTCGTGCGGGCGAGCAGGTTGCTGTCGGTGCTGCTGCTGTTGCAGAACCGAGGGCGGATGACGGCACGGGAGCTCGCCGACGAGCTCGAGGTCTCGGTGCGCACCGTCTATCGCGACGTCGAGGCGTTGTCGGCGGCAGGCGTGCCCGTCTACGCCGACCGGGGCCGCGCGGGGGCGTATCGGCTCCTGGGCGGCTATCGCACCCGGCTCACCGGACTGTCGGAGGCGGAAGCGCGCGCTCTCGCGCTGGCGGGCCTGCCGGCGGCCGCCTCCGAACTCGGTCTCGGCACGGTGCTCGCCGCCGCGCAGCTCAAACTGCATGCCGCGCTGCCGGAGGAACTTCGCCACCGGGCGGGCGAACTCGCCCAACGTTTCCACGTGGACGTTCCCGGCTGGCACCGGGAGATCGAACACGCCTCGGCCCTGGCGGCGGTCGCCGATGCCGTATGGCACGCCAAGCGAGTACGCGTGCGCTATCGGCGGTGGGACGGCAGCGCCGTCGAGCGTGATCTCGACCCGCTCGGTCTCGTGCTCAAGGCCGGGGCGTGGTATCTCGCCGCACGGTGTGACGGCTCCGTGCGCACCTATCGGGTTTCGCGGGTGGACGCTCTCGTCGAGCTCGGTGAGACGTTCGACCGGCCCGACGACTTCGACCTCGCCGACTACTGGCGAACATGGTCGGAGGGGTTCGAGCGGCGGCTGTACCCGGAGACGGCGAGGGTGCGACTGTCGCCGTTGGGGTGCGAACTCGTCCCTTTCCTCCTCGGGTCCGTGGGTGCCCGTGCCCTGCGGGAGACCGCCACTTCGCCGGACCGGGACGGTTGGGTGACGGTGGAGCTGCCGGTGGAGACCGGCGCGCCCGCGCTCGCCCAGCTCCTGCAGTTCGGTGCGGAGTTGGAGGTGCTCGCGCCGCCGGAACTCCGGCGCAGGGTGTCCGACGTCGTCGTGAGAATGGGTTCCCACTATGGCTGAAGGTGTGCTCACGGGGGTGACCGTCGGGATCACCGCGGAGCGCAGGGCGAGCGAGTTCATCGCCGCGCTGGAGCGGCACGGGGCCACGGTGGTACACGCCCCCACCATCCGTATCGTGCCGCTGCCCGAGGACGAACAACTGCGTGCCGCCACCAATGCGATCCTCCAGTCCGGTGTGGACGTCGTGGCGGTGACGACGGGCGCCGGGTTCCGGGGCTGGCTGGAGGCCGCCGACGGGTGGGGAGTCTCGGAGTCGCTGACGCGCGCGCTGGCGAGGGCGAAGGTGTTCACGAGGGGGCCGAAGGCCACCGGTGCGGTGCGTCAGCGGGGGCTGTGGGAGGTCTGGTCGGCGCCGGGGGAGACCAACGACGAGCTGTTCGACCGGCTCGGCTCCGAGGACCTGCGGGGCAGGCGGGTGGCGGTGCAGTTGCACGGCGCGCCGCTGCCCGAGCACGTCGCCGCGCTGCGCGCGCGGGCGGCGGAGGTGATCGAGGTGCAGCCGTACCGCTGGGAGTGGCCCGCCGACCTCGCGCCCGTGAAGGACCTCGTCGCACGCATCGGCGCGGGAGAGGTGGACGCTCTGGCGTTCACGAGCGCTCCGGCCGCCACGAACCTCCTCGCGCTGGCGGACGAGGGCCCCCACCGGAAGGCCTTCGCGGACGCGCTCGCGAACCGGGTGCTCTGCGCGTGCGTGGGCCCGGTGACGGCCGCGCCGCTCGTCGAGCGTGGGATTCCGGTGGCGGTACCGGAACGTGCCCGGCTCGGCGCCTTGGTGAAACTGCTGGTGGCGCGACTCGGCCGGTAGCCGGGCTCAGTCGGCGAGGACTTCGCCGCGGTCGTGGGCCCGTAGTTGCTCGCGTCCGGTGTCCTCCTCGCTGCGGCCACGACGCCAGTAGCCGGTGAAGGTGATGTGGCGCTTGTCGACGCCGCGCTCGCGCACGAGGTGGCGGCGGACGTGCTTGACCAGGCTCGCCTCGCCGGAGACCCACGCGTACGGCGCTCCCGGCGGGAACGTCGCCTCGCGGACGGCGGCCAGCACGGCCTCGCCGACGGGGGCCTCGCCGCGATGCACCCACCGCACGTCCACGTGGCGTCCGTCTCCGGCCAGCGGGATCTCGTCGGTGGCGTCGGCCACCTCCACGAACACGGCTGCCTTGGCCCCCTCCGGCAACCGCTCGCAGATCGCGGCGATAGCGGGGAGGGCGGACTCGTCGCCCACCAAAAGCTGCCACGACGTTCCCGTGGGCACGTCGTACAGTCCGTACGGCCCGAGCAACGCCACCTCGTCGCCGGGACGGGCCGAGGCGGCCCAGCTCGCTCCGGGGCCGGCGTCGTCGTGCAGGAGGAAGTCGATGTCCAGCTCGGCCTCTCGTGGGCGCGCGCTGCGGACGGTGTAGGTGCGCATGGCGGGTCGGGTGCCGTCGGGCATCGCGAGGTACCGGCGGTACCAGGACATCGCGTCGTCGGCGAGCGGCGGCGGGAGTTGGGGGCGGTCGGTGCCGGGGGCGGGGAAGAACACCTTGACGTACTGGTCGGGCGCCGAGTCGACGACATGGGCGAGGTCGGGGCCCGCGAACGTGATCCGCACGAGTCGCGGGGTGAGGGCGCGAACGTGCCGGACGTACGCGCTCAGGTAGGCCAGGCGTGGCCGGGTCGCCTCGATGCTCATTAGGCAAGGCTAACCTACAAAGGCTTCCAGCGAAACTTCCGGAGGTCGATCCGCCGTCCGTCGGCGAGGACGCCCTCCGCCCGCAGCCGCGCGAGTTGTTCCCGCGCCAGGTGGGGGGCCGGGGTGCCGTCGGCGCGGAGTATCCGGTGCCAGGGCAGGTCGTGCCCGTCCTCGGCGAGCACCCGGCCCACGAGCCGCGGCGTGGACGCGCCCGCCAGGGCCGCCACGTCACCGTAGGTCGCCACCGTGCCCTCCGGCACGGACGCGACCACCTCGCGGATGCGTTCGTGCAGTTCCTCGTTCATCGCCTACCCCCGTACCGGAAGTGCGAACACGCGTACCCAACCTGCGGACACGGTATGCACCCTTTCGGGCGAGCAGTATGCGCAACACACGGTGGACGTGCTCCGTCGATCCGCCGGGGCGGCATGATTCCATCAGGACGTGAACGGACTCCGAGCGCGATTGGTACGGACCCCGGTGCGACCGGTCCCACCGCAGACGTGGGACGAGGGTGCCCGGTGGCTGCTCGCCGAGCCGCGCGGGTTCGTCCGGGTCCTGGGAGCACCGGGGACGGGCAAGACCACCCTGCTCGCCACCACCGCGGCCGCGCGGATCGCCGAGGGCGCCGATCCGGAGAGCGTGCTGGTACTCACCGCGTCGCGGAAGTCGGCCGACGCCGTGCGCTCCGAGATCACCCGACGGCTCACGATCCTCGACGACACCCGCGCCGAGATTCGCACGGTGCGCGAACCGCTCGTGCGTACCGTGCACTCCTACGCGTTCGCGGTCCTGCGCGCACAGGCCGCTCGGGACGGGGTCCCCGCGCCCAGGCTGTTGTCCGGACCGGAGCAGGACGTGGTGGTGCGGGAACTGCTCGCCGGAGATCTCGAACGCGGCGCCCCGGACTGGCCCGAACCCCTGCGTCCCGCGTTGGCCGTGCCGGGATTCGCCGAGGAACTACGTGATCTGCTGCTGCGCGCCGCCGAACGCGGTCTGGGGCCCGAGGACCTCGTCACGTTGGGCCGCAGGCAGGGCAGGCCCGAGTGGGTGGCGGCCGGGCATTTCTGGAGCCAGTACGAGCAGGTGACCCTGCTGCAGGGAGTCGGCGGACACGCGGTGGGTGAGCCGGGCGCTCCCGCGCTCGACGCGGCCGAGCTGGTCTCCAGCGCGCTCGTGGAACTCGAAGGTGATCCGGGCCTGCTCGCCGGGGAACGGCAGCGGATACGCCACCTGTTCGTGGACGACGCTCAGCACCTCGACCCCCTGCAGTACCGCTTGGTGCGGTTGCTGGCGGCCACCGCGTCCGACGCCGTGCTGGCGGGGGACCCCGACCAGGCCGTGTTCTCGTTCCGGGGAGCCGATCCGCGGTTGCTCGCCGACGCCGACCCCGACGGCACGCACACCGTCGTCCTGGAACGCTCGCACCGGCTCGCCCCCGCGGTGTACGAGACGGTGGCACGCATCGCGGGAACCCTGCCGGGCACGTCGGCGCATCGATTCGTGTCACCCGCGCCGAACGCCACCGCAGGCACGGTGCGGGTTCGGTTGCTGCCCACCGCGACCGCCGAGGCGGCGTGGGTGGCCGACCAGTTGCGCCGGGCCCACCTGCTGGACGGGGTCCCGTGGTCCGAGATGGCCGTGCTCATGCGATCGGCGACGCAGTCGCTTCCGTTGCTGCAGCGGGCCTTGGCGACGGCCGGGGTGCCCGTGGCCACGGTGGTCGAGGAACTGCCCCTGGCGCAGCAACCCGCCGTCCGTCCGTTGTTGACGGTGCTGAAGGTGGCGGCCGAGCCGTGGTCGCTCGACGCCGAGACCGCGGAGATGCTGTTGTCGTCGCCGTTGGGCGGCGCCGACCCGTTGGCGTTGCGTCGCCTGCGTCGTGGGCTGCGCCGACTGGAGTCGGTGGCGGGAGGGGAGCGGTCGAGCGACGAACTCCTGGTGGAGGCGTTGCGGGACGGCGACGTGCTGGCCGGGTTGGCCGACGCGGAGGCCCTGCCGGTGCGGCGGGTGGGGAGACTGCTCACCACGGCGTCGGAGGCCATCCGGGAAGGCGTCGGGGTGCCCGAGGTCCTGTGGCGGGTCTGGGAGACGAGCGGTCTTCAGGACCGGCTCGTGGCTCAGGCCGGCCGGGGAGGGGTGTTGGGAGCGCGGGCGGACCGCGATCTCGACGCGGTCGTGGCGTTGTTCGACGCGGCGGCCCGCTATGTGGAGAGGCTTCCGAAGGCCAGTGTCGCCGGGTTCGCCGAGTACCTGTCGTCGCAGCACATCGCGGGCGACAGCCTCGCGCCCGTGGCCCAGAAGGGAACGGGGGTCTCACTGCTCACCGCCCACGCGGCAGTAGGTCGGGAGTGGACGGTGGTGGCGGTGACGGGACTCCAGGAGGGGACGTGGCCCGACCTTCGGCTGCGAGGCTCGCTGCTCGGCGTCGAACGACTCGTCGACCTGTTGTCCGGAGTGGACGACGACGCCATGTCGGCCGTCTCCGCCACCGCGCCGATCCTGGCCGAGGAACGTCGCCTGTTCTACGTGGCCGCGAGCCGGGCTCGGCGAACCCTGCTGGTCAGCGCCGTGCAGGGCGAGGAGGAGCAACCGTCACGGTTCCTCTCGGAGCTGACCGACAGCGGTGAGGACGTGGGGCGGGGCGGTCCGCGGACTCCCGTGGAGGAGCGGGAACGAGGACTGACGCTCGCGGAACTGGTGGGTGAGTTGCGCGCGGCCGTCACCGATCCGGACGCAGACCTCGGGCGCCGCAGGCTCGCCGCGCGTCAGCTCGCCCGGCTGGCGCGAGCCGGGGTGCCCGGAGCGCACCCGTCGCAGTGGTACGGCGTCTCGGGCCCCTCCACCGACCGGCCGTTGCGGGGACCGGACGAGATCATCCGCGTTTCCCCGTCCGTTGTGGACACCTTGGTGAAGTGTCCGCTCCGTTGGCTGCTGGAGCGGCACGGCGGCACCGATCCCGCCCAGTTGTCGGCCGTCACCGGCACCGTGGTGCACGCGCTGGCGCAGGCGGCGGCCGAGGGGGCCGACGAACGGACCCTGTGGAAGGAACTCGACGCGGCGTGGGCGAAGGTGGACGCCGGTGCGCCGTGGTTCTCCCGCAGGGAGCGGGATCGGGTGGAGGCCATGGTCCGCAACTTCCTCGCCTGGTTCCGCCGGAGCCGGGCCACGCTCACCCAGCACGCCGTGGAGCAGGACATGAGGGTGGAGCTGCCCGCCTCGGAAGGGGAACCGAGGGTGGCGTTGACGGGACGGGTCGACCGGCTGGAGCTCGACGAGGAGGGCAGGCCGGTGGTCGTCGACCTGAAGACCGCCAAGGAGGCGGTGAGTGAGCGCGCGGCCGCCGAACACCCGCAGCTCGCCGTCTACCAGCTCGCCACCCTGCTCGGGGCGTTCTCCGAGCACTCGGGCACCACCGGCGGTGCCAAGCTGCTGTACGTCGCCAAGTCCAACAAAAAGGACGGGGCCACCGTCCGGGAGCAGCCGCCGTTGGACGAGGAGGCCGCGCGTCGCTGGCTCGCCGACGTGCGCCGGGCCGCCGCCGACACCGCCGGGCCGACGTATCGGGTCAAGGAGAACGTGGACTGTTCGCGATGCCCTTCGCGGTCGGCGTGCCCCCTGCGGCCCGAGGGCAGGCAGGTGACGGGAGAGTGACGAGGACGAACGAGACCGCCCGCCCGGCCCGGTTCCTCTCTCCCGCCGACATCGCGGAGGCGTTGGGCCTGCCCACGCCGACTCGGGAACAGGCCGCGGTCATCGCGGCTCCCCCCGAACCCGCGCTCGTGGTGGCGGGCGCGGGAGCGGGCAAGACGGAGACCATGGCGGCACGCGTGGTGTGGTTGGTCGCCAACGGACTCGTCACCCCGGACCGCGTGCTGGGGCTGACCTTCACCCGCAAGGCGGCGCGGCAGCTCGCGGAGCGGGTGCGGGCCCGCCTCCGGCGGCTGGCCGGCTCGGGTCTGCTGGACGACGTCGATCCCAGCGGACAACGCAGGCTCGCGGTCGCCTCGGGCGAGCCGACCGTGCTCACCTACCACGCTTACGCGGGGCGGCTGCTGAGCGAGCACGGACTGCGGCTGCCGGTGCAGCCGGGGGCGCGGGTCCTGTCGGAGACCTCCGCGTGGCAGCTCGCCCACCGGGTCGTGGCGTCGTGGGACGCCGACCTGGACACCGACAAGGCGCCGTCGACGATCACCGAGGACGTGCTCGCGATCGCGGGCGAGTTGGGCGAACACCTGGTGCGGCCCGAACGGCTCCGCGAGTACACGGAGTGGTTCTGCTCGTTGGTGGAGAACGCGCCCCGTGCCAAGCGGCAGCGCGCGAACCTGCCGGACAAGTTGCTCAAGGTGCTCGCCACGCAGCGCCTGCGGCTGCAGTTGCTGCCGTTGGTGAAGGCGTACGAGCAACGCAAACGGGCCGAGGGAGCGCTGGACTTCTCCGACCAGATGTCGCTCGCGGCCCGGCTGGCGGAGACCCAGCCCGACGTCGTCGCCCTCGAACGCGCCCGCTACGGTGCCGTGTTGCTGGACGAGTACCAGGACACCGGGCACGCCCAGCGGGTGTTGCTGCGTTCGTTGTTCGGCGGAGCCGAGCCGATGCCGGTCACCGCGGTGGGCGATCCGCTCCAGGCCATCTACGGCTGGCGTGGGGCGAGCGCGGCCAACCTGCCGCGGTTCACCACGGACTTCCCGCGCCTCGACCGCGCCGGCGGGCACGTGCCCACGCCCGCCCGTGAGTACGGGATGCTCACGAGTTTCCGCAATCCGCCCGAGGTGCTCGCGCTCGCCAACGCGGTGGCCGAGCCGCTTCGCGGGGAGGGCGCGGGCGTGAGCGAGTTGCGGGCCCGTCCCGACGCGGGGCCCGCCGACATTCGGGTGGCGTTGCTGCCCGACGTGCGAAGCGAGCGCCGATGGGTGGCGAAGCAACTGGCGACCCGCTGGTTCGCCGAGCGGGAGGCCACCGGCGTGGCGCCGACCGCGGCCGTTCTCGTGCGCAGGCGGGCCGACATGGCGCCCATCGCCGCGGCGTTGCGCGAGGAAGGGCTGCCGGTGGAGGTCGTCGGGCTGGGTGGACTGCTCGACGAACCGGAGGTCGCCGACCTCGTGGCCACGTTGCGGGTGCTGGCCGAACCGCTGTCGGGCACGGCCGCCGCGCGGCTGCTCACGGGGGCCCGGTGGCGACTCGGCGCGGCCGACCTCGCCGCCCTGTGGCGTCGGGCCGGCGAGTTGTCGGCCGCGGACGACGCGGTGGTGGCGGAGAGGTCCGAACAGGCCGGGCTCGTGGACGCGCTGGACGATCCCGGTGAGCCGGAGCGGTACTCGCCGGAGGGCTACGCGCGCATCCGCAGGCTGAGCCGGGAGCTGGAGGCGTTGCGACGCAGGCTCGACCAACCGCTTCCCGAGCTGGTCGCCGACGTCGAACGCACGATGTTGCTGGACGTGGAGGCGCTGGCCCGGCCGGGCGCGGTGGGCCGGGCGCACCTCGACGCGTTCGCCGAGGTCGTGCACGAGTACGCCGAGAGCTCGCCGACGGCCACGTTGCTGTCCTTCGTGGACTACCTCACCACGGCAGCCCGTGCCGAGGACGGACTCGAACCGGGTGAGGTGGAGGTGGCCCCCGAGCGCGTGCAGGTGCTCACCGCCCACGCGGCCAAGGGGCTGGAGTGGCGCCTCGTCGCCGTCCCGCACCTGGTGGACGGCGTCTTCCCGAACGAGCGCAAGACGGGGTCCTGGCTGCGTACGGTGTCCGAGCTGCCCGCCGCGCTGCGGGGGGACGCCCAGGACCTGCCCGCGCTCACGCTTCGCGGGGACGAGGACCGTAAGCAGGTCCAGGAGGCCCTCGACGACCACGAGGAACGGTTCAAGCAGCGGCACGCCGAGGAGGAGCGCAGGCTGTGCTACGTGGCGTTGACGCGTTCCGAGCACTGCCTGCTCGTCTCCGGTTATCGGTGGCATGACCCCGCGGCGACGAAACCGAAGAACCCGTCCCCGTTCCTGACCGAGATCGCCGAGCAGCTCCGGGAGCACCCCGAGGCCGGAGTGATCGACCACTGGCAGGAGGAAGCGGGGGACAACCCGCTGTCGGAGTCGTCGCGGGAACTGCTGTGGCCGGTCGACCCCCTCGGCGCCCGCCGCGCGGCGGTGGACGAGGGGGCGCGCCTCGTCCTCGAAGCGCTGGAGGCTCCCGAGGACCCCGACGGTGACGAGGACGATCCCGACGGCTGGGTGAGCGACACCGACGTGCTGCTGGCCGAGCGCGCCCGCACCGGACAGCCGCAGACCGAGATCGAGCTGCCCGGCAAGCTGTCGGTGAGCCAGCTTGTGGACCTCGCCGGGCAACCGGAGGACCTCGCGCGCAGCCTGCGCAGGCCGCTGCCCTTCCCACCGAACGCCTACGCCCGGCGGGGCACGGAGTTCCACGGCTGGCTGGAACGTCGGTTCGCGAGCGACAAGTTGTTCGACCTCGACGACCTGCCGGGCGCGATGGACCCGGACGACGTGGAGGGACCCGACGGCGACGCGGCCGGCCTGGAGGGCTTGAAGGAGGCGTTCGAACGGAGTCCGTGGGCCCGAAGGACCCCTCACGACGTGGAGGTACCGTTCTCCACCGTCATCGACGGAATCACCGTGCGGGGCCGGATGGACGCGGTGTTCGCCGACGAGGACGGCGGCTGGACCGTCGTGGACTGGAAGACCGGGGCAGTGCCGGACGCCGACCGGATGCGGGTGCTGTCGGTGCAGCTCGCCGCGTACCGGCTGGCGTGGGCGGGGCTCTCGGGGGCGCCGCTGCACAAGGTGCGGGCGGCGTTCCACTACGTCCGCGCGAACCGCACCGTCCATCCCGTGGACCTGGCCGACGCCGAGGGGCTCAAGGCCCTGCTGCGCACGGTGCCGCCACGCGAACGGGACGGGGAGGCGACGTGAGGACGGGTACGGCGCGATCATGGTGAGGGCGTGGAGAGCCAACCTCCGCGAGGAGAGGTTGTCCGAGCTACCGGGGCACGCGTTGGTGGGCGTGGTCAACATGCCCACCCACACGGTCAGCCCGGTGCGTGCCATCGCTCGCCGGGTGCTGTTCGCACTGCTGGCCCTGGTGGCCGTGGTGTTCGTCGTCTACCTCGAACGCGACGGGTACCGCGACGTCAACGGTGACGGCCTTTCGTTGCTCGACTGCTTCTACTACGCCACCGTGACGCTGTCCACCACCGGCTACGGGGACATCACCCCGGTCAGCGAGACGGCCCGGCTGGTGAACACCGTCCTGATCACACCGCTGCGGGTGCTGTTCCTGATCGTGTTGATCGGAACGACACTGGAGGTGCTGACGGAGCGCTCGCGGCAGGCGTTTCGGATCCAGAATTGGAGGCGCACAGTGCGCGACCACGTGGTCGTCATCGGCTTCGGCACCAAGGGTCGCTCGGCGGTGAACGCGTTGCTGGCGGAGGAGGACAGCGATCCGAGCCAGGTCGTGGTGGTGGACACCGACCGCGCCGCCCTCGACGCCGCCAGCGCTCGCGGGTTGATCACGGTGCACGGCTCGGCGACACGCTCGGACGTGCTGCGGGTCGCGGGCGTGCAGCGCGCCCGCGCGGTGGTGGTCGCGCCGAACCGGGACGACACGGCCGTGCTCGTGACGCTCAGTGCCAGGGAACTCGCTCCCAAGGCGCGCATCCTCGTGTCGGTGCGGGAGGCGGAGAACGTCCACCTGCTCAAGCAGTCCGGTGCCGACCAGGTGGTGGTGTCGAGCGAGACGGCGGGTCGTCTGTTGGGCATCGCCACTCGGACCCCACGGGTGGTGGACATGGTGGAGGACCTGCTGACCCCCGAGACCGGTCTGGCGATCGCCGAACGGCCCGTGGAGCCCTCCGAGGAGGGAGGCTCACCTCGGCACCTGAGCGACATCGTGCTCGGGCTCGTGCGAAACGGCATCCTCTACCGCGTGGACGCTCCCGAGGCCGACTCCCTCGAACCCGGCGACCGGTTGCTGTACGTGAAGAAGGTGTCGGCGGGGGAGGAAACCGTGTCGTGACGGACGTCCTCGCGGTTTTCGACGTCGGGGACCGTGTTGTGGGCGGTGCCGAGGTGTTCTGGAACCATTGAACCGTGCCGCAGCCAGCGAACCCAGACAGACGGCGAACTCCCCAACTGACACCGCGAGTGCTCGGTGTCGCTGTGGTGACCGGCATCCTGATCCTGCTCGGGGCGTGGTGGATGGGGCCCTCGCTGTTCGGGGCCGGGTCCGCTGAGGCGGACCGGAAGGTCGTCGACGCGACGGTGACGAAACCCGTGGAGTGCTCGAAACCCGACGCCGAGGAGACCGTCCGGTTCCAACTCGACGGGAAGACCTACGAGGGCCTGCTGAGCGGATGTGGCCACAGTCAGGACGAGCAGGTGAGCATCGCGGTGGTCGACGACCCCACCGAGGCCGAGGGCCCGGTGTCCGTGTTCCTCGACGCCACCGCGCCGGGCGTCCACGACCTGCGCAGGCCGGTGGGACTCGGCCTGCTCATGCTCGGTTGCGTCAGCGGTGGCACCTACGCCTTCCTGCTGGCGCGAGGGCCGCGCTCGGGGCTCGCGGCGGCGTGATCGCGAGCGCGGCCCGGCCGCGTCGAACTCAGGCCACGTCCTCGCTCGGGGCCGCGAACGTGTTGCAGTCGACGATGCGGTTGTCGTAGGCACCCGCGCGCCACCACTTCGCGTAGTTGGCGTTGCTGCCGTGGTCATGGGTGCCCGAGGTGTCGTCGCCGCGGGTCTCCTGGTCGTACCAGGCGGCGTCGTACATCTCGCGGGTGATGGAGCCGCCCTGGTCGACGTGGGCGCCGAGGAACATCCCGGAGAAGCACTGCGCCTGCAACTCCTTGCGCCGCGACATCTCCTGTCCGGCGGGGCTGTCGCGCCCCTCCGCGTAGATGCGTTCCCAGGCGGCGTCCATGATCCCGGCCAGCTCCTGCACGTGATGGCCGTACTCGTGCGCGAACAACGCGAGGTAGACGCCGGGGGCGTTGCCGTACTGCTGGGTCTGCAGCCCGTCGAAGGGCAGGTACAGGTCACCCTCGCAGTAGTACGCCGCCGTGGAGATGCTGACGTCGATCCTGCCGCACTGGGTGTCGAAGCTGTCCGTCTCCGGGAAGTGCAGTCTCGGGGGTGTGAACGGCAGGTTGTACGCGCGCAGGAACGGCTCCCACGCCGCGTCGAGGCACTCCCGCGCGGCGGTGAAGAACTCCTGCGCCCCCTCCGGCGTGCTCTCCCAGCCGGGCAGGTAGCAGGCACGGTTGGCCAGCCCGGCGTTCGGGTCCTGGAGTATGGGGTGGTCGGCGAGCTTGAGGATCTTGGTGGGTTGACCCGCCTGCCCCGTCGCCGACGCGCCACCCGCCGCAGGCGTCGCCGAGGTGGTGGTGGACGTCGTGCTCGACGTGGTCTCCGAGCTGCTGGGCACCGCCGGAGTCGGTATCGGCGAGGAGGCGGCCGAGTCGATCTGCGTGTCGCGTGACTCGGTGCCCGTCGCGACCACGTACACCAGCACAAGGGCGAGGACGAGCAGGATCGAGCCACTGCCGAACGCGAGCGCGTAGGGCCGCGTGGGTTTCCGCGGTGGCTGGTGCGGTGGTGTCGGGGGTGCCGGATACCCGGAGGGCACGTACGGGCCGTGACCGTGGCCCGAGGAGCCCGGCCACGGTGGCGGTTGTGTCATCTCGTCGTCCCCGCGCGGTCGATGGAACTCGGCCGCAAGCATAGCGAGCTTTCCTCCCCGCGGAACGGTTCTGCGGCGGACCCGGTCGCATTCCACACGCGAGGCAACCGTCAGGATGGAGGTATGTCCGAATCCACAGGTTGGTCCACGTCGCGTGAGCGGCGGCCGGGCGTCATCCCGCTTCGCCCACTGCTTCTCGGGGAGATCCTGGAAGGTGCCGTCGCGACCTTGCGCAGGTACGCGGGCGTGGTGTTCGGCTCCGCCGCGGTGGTGGCGTTGGTGAGCGCCGTCGTCTACTACGCCGCTGACCTGTGGGTGCTCGACGCCACCAGCCCCGCTCCCGTCATCGACGCGGACGCACCGCCCGAGGTGCAGCTCGAACAGGCGATGGAGCAGCTCAGAAGCTCGCTGCCGCAGTTCGGGGTGCTGGCACTGATCACCTTGGTGACGCAGACGTTCCTGTCCGGCCTGTTGACGGTCGTGGTGGGCAAGGCCGTGCTCGGCCGGCCCATCGGCGTGCGTGGGGCGTGGGAGGAACTGAAGCCTCGGCTGCTGCCCTTGCTGGGGCTGACGTTCGTGGTGACGGCGGCGGTCATGGTGGGCACCGCGCTGTTCATCGTGCCAGGGGTGTGGCTGTACGCCCTGCTGAGCCTGGCGACACCGGCGCTGGTGCTCGAACGCGGTCGGCTCGGGGCCGCGCTGCGCCGTTCGGTGCTCCTCGTGCAGGGCGCGTGGTGGCGGGTGTTCGGGGTGCTCGTGGTCGCCGTCCTGATCACGTGGGCGTTGTCCTACCTGATCCAGTGGCCGTTCACCCTGGCGATCGACCCGCAGGCGTTCGAGCGTGGCTACACGCCGCAGGAGCTGGTGATCCGGGAACTCGGGGGTGCCGTGGCCCGCACCGTCACGGTTCCGTTCTCCGCGGCCGTGACCGCGTTGCTCTACATCGACCAGCGCATCCGGAGGGAGAACCTGGCCGACGAACTCTCCAGGGCCGCCGGGAGGAACTGACCCGGACCTCGGGTGACATCACTCACATGCAGTGATTTCCTCCTCGGGTGAAACGCGGGGGCCGGTACCGACGACGAGGACGGTGACGTCGCCGGCGCACCGGGTCCGGCGCGCTCGTCGCGGCGAGGAGACACCGTGGGTCGTGTGGGGCGCCGGTCACGCGGCGTACGGCGGGCAGCTCGCCGTGCGTTCGTCACCGGGCTGGTCGTGGTGCTGACGTTGGGACTGACGGCATGCGTCTCCCCGAGAGCCACGACCGCGGCCACGACCCCGACCTGGTGCGAGGACCAGTCGGCGGCCATGATCCTCGGCGATTCCCACAGCACGGGGTACGGGCTGTCCGACTATTCGGGCGGCGGGAGCTACGCGCCGACGGAGGCCGGCTGGACGTCGACTCTGACGCGGCGCGCGTCCGACGAGTGGGGCACGATCACCACCGTGCTCGCGCACAACGGTGCCACGGCGGCCGACTTCCGGCCGGGAGGGCGCTGGGCGGAGACCGCGGGCGCGATCGGGACCGTGCACGACGTGCAACCGGCGCTCGTGATCGTGGCCCTCGGCGCGAGCGAGTTCGCGTCCGACCTCCCGCCCACGGACTTCGACGAGCACTACCGCGCTCTCGTGGAGGGGCTTCAGCAGGCCTCGCCGCGGACCACCGTGTTGTTGCTGGTGCCGCCCGAGCCGGGCGCGCGGCTCGTGCCCGACCCGGTGTATCCGTGGGAGGCGTACACCGCGGTGATCGAGACCGTGACGGCCGACCGGGGCGTCGAACTGCTCGACCTCGGGGAGTACCTGCCCGCGGGTGGCACGCCCGAGGCCGAGGGGCTCTACCTGCCCGACTCGACGCACCTGACGGAGGCCGGGCATCGGGTGGTGCATGCGGCGGTGTGGACGCTGCTCACGGCGCGGTGCGGCCTGTGACCGTCACGGCCTCCGGCAGACGTAGCCGACGTCGAGCGCGAGTGTGGACTCCTCGGCCTTGTCGGGATCGAGGGTGGTCGGCGGTGTGGACGCCTCCGAAGTCGTCCGAAGGGATGGGGCCGAAACAGCCGGGGACCGAAATCGGTGCGGAGAACGGGAGCCGGGTTCTCAACCCAGGGCGTCGCGTACGAGCTCGTCGCTGAGCTGCCGCAGCCGTTCTCGCGCCCGCCCGTCGCGTGCCTGCGGGTGCGGGGCCGCCTCACGGGTGCCGTCGAAGAAGCGTCCCGTGGTCTCGGCGAGGTCGTCGTCGCAGATCAGCCGCAGGGCCGCGGCCGCGCCGTCGTCCACACTGCTCGTCGGGGTGATGCCCGCCGCGCGCACCATCGTCGTGTCCATGAAGGTGGCGGGGTGCAGGGCGTTGACGGTGACGCCGCCGGCCCGGAGCTGGTCGGCGAGGTCCAGCGTGAACATCACCAGCGCCAGCTTGCTGCGCATGTACGCCGACATGCCGTCGTAGTGGTTCCGTAGCTGAGGGTCGGCGAAGTCGAACTCCGCCTGCCCGACCGAGGCGACGTTGACGATGCGAGCGGGAGCCCGCAGCAGAGGAAGGACGCGGCGGGTGAGGTGGTAGGCGGCGAGGTAGTTCACCGCCAGCCGCAACTCGTAGCCGTCGGCGCTCTCCTCCCGTCGAGTGGGATCGCTGCCGAAGCCCACCCCGGCGTTGTTCACCAGGACGTCCAACCGCTCGTAGCGTTGGAGCAACTCGGTCGCGAGACGGTCGACCTGACGCAGTTCCGCGAGGTCGGCACGGACGATCTCGGCGCCCGTCTCGTCGCGCACCGCGCGGAGCTTCTCCGGATCACGACCGTGGGCGATCACCCGGACCCCGCGGTCGATCAGTTCGGTGACCAGGCGTCGGCCGAGGCCGTCGGTGGCCCCGGTGACGAGTACGGTTCGCTCGGACAGCGGTTACCTCCGGCGTCGATCCAGTGGCCTCGTCACTTGCGTGGCTGCTCTCGGAATCGAGATTACCCGTAGGGTGTGCTCATGGCCGTCTCCGAGCTACACAAGTTCACCCTCGACAACGGCCTGCGCGTCGTGCTCGCGCCCGATCCGACCGCACCGGTCGTCGGGGTGAGCGTGCACTACGACGTGGGCTTCCGCTCCGAACCGGAAGGGCGCACGGGGTTCGCCCACCTCTTCGAACACCTGATGTTCCAGGGCAGCGAGAGCCTCGAGAAGCTCGCCCACTTCCGCCACGTGCAAAGCAGCGGGGGCACCTTCAACGGCTCCACTCACCCCGATTACACCGACTACTTCGAGGTTCTGCCGTCGGCAGCGCTGGAACGCGCGCTGTTTCTGGAGGCCGACCGCATGCGCGCGCCCAAGCTGACGCGCGAGAACCTCGCCAACCAGATCGACGTGGTGAAGGAGGAGATCCGCCTCAACGTGCTGAACCGGCCCTACGGCGGGTTCCCGTGGATCCTCCTGCCCCCGGTGCTGTACTCGACGTTCCCCAACGCCCACAACGGCTACGGCGACTTCACCGACCTGGAGCAGGCGTCCCTGGACGACTGTGCGGCGTTCTTCGACACCTACTACTCGCCCGCCAACGCAGTCCTCACCGTGGCGGGTGACCTCGACGTGGACCGCACCCGCGATCTGGTGGAGAAGCACTTCGGTGACGTGCCCGCGCGCCCGAAGCCGCAGCGGCCGTCGTTCGCCGAGCCCCGCCCCACCAAGGAGCTGCGCGGCTCGCACACCGACCCGCACGCACCGCTGCCCGCCCTCGCCGTGGGCTACCGGATGCCCGACCCGGTGGGCGAACTCGACGCCTACCTCGCTCACCTCGTCCTGGCCGGGGTGCTCACCGACGGCGACTCGTCGCGGCTGCAGCAGCGGCTCGTGCACGCCGAACCGCTGGTGACCGACGTCAACGCCGGTGCGGGACTCTTCGGTCCGTTCGAGGCGAGAGACCCGGACACGTTCTCGGTGACGGCGATCCACCCTCCGGAGACCTCGACCGAGCAGGTGCTCGACGCGCTGGACGCCGAACTCGACGCGCTGTCCACCACGCCGCCGGGAGAGCAGGAACTCGCCAAGGTGACGGCCCGATGGAGGGCGAACCTGCACTCCGATCACGACCGGTTGGTGTCGCGGACGCTGGCGCTCGGGTCGCTGGAGCTGCTCTACGGTGACGCCGGACTGGTGTACGAGCTGCCCGAGCGCATCGCCGCGGTGACGGCCGAGCAGGTGTCCGAGGCGGCGAAGTCGCTGCGCCCCGATTCGCGTGCCGTTCTCGAGGTGGAACCGGGACAGGGAGGTGCCCAGTGAGTGTGACCAGTCACCGTTCCGCCGAGGAGATCGGCCGTACGAAGCAGGGGCCGAGGCAGTTGCCCCCGCTCGGGGAGCAGCGGAGCGCGGCCGAACTGTCGCATGCGGACACCGTGCTGGACAACGGCCTGCGCGTGCTCGCCGTGCACAAGCCCACCGTGCCGATGGTCGAACTTCGGCTGACGATCCCCTTCGCGGGCGACGACCCGATGCACCCGGCCACGGCCGAGGTGCTGGCCGAGACCCTGCTCACCGGCACCCGCCGTCGCGACCGGATCGGCATCGACACCGACCTCGCGCTCATCGGCGGCGAGTTGAGCACCGTGGTCGACCCCGAACACCTCAGGATCTCGGGCGGCGCGCTGGCCGAGAAACTTCCCGACCTGCTGGACGTGCTGGCCGACGTGCTCACCGAGGCCTCGTACGAGGACGCCGAGGTGAACAGGGAGGCCGCCCGGATCTCCGAGCGGCTCGCCGTGGCACGCACCCAGCCCAGGGTGATTGCGCGGGAGGCGTTGCAGCGCAGGCGGTACGGCGACCACCCCTACACGCGTGAGATGCCGCGGGCCGAGGACGTCGCCGCCGTGGTGCCCGAGGGAGTGCGGTCGCTGCACGCGGCGTCGGTGCTGCCCGGCGGGTCCACCCTCGTCGTGGTCGGGGACGTGGACCCGGACACCGTGGTGGAGCAGGTTCGGCGGGCGCTGGCGGACTGGTCGAGCGACGCGCGGGCGCGCCGGCTTCCCGAGCTTCCGGACCTCACGCCCGGTGACCTGCTCCTGGTCGCCAGGCCCGGCGCGGTGCAGTCGCAGTTGCGGCTGTCGGCGCAGGGGGTGCCGAGGACCGATCCGCGCTATCCCGCGTTGCAGCTGGCCAACCTCGCCTACGGCGGGTACTTCTCGTCTCGGCTCGTGGAGAACATCCGCGAGGACAAGGGTTACACCTACGGCGCGCACTCCGGGTTCGAGTTCACCGGGTCCAAGGCCACGTTGCAGGTGGAGGCCGACACGGCGAGCGAGGTGACCGCGGCGGCGTTGCTGGAGACCCGCTACGAACTGGCCCGGTTGGGGCTCGTGCCGCCCACGGACGACGAGGTGGAGTCCGTGCGGCAGTATGCCGTCGGCACTCTGTTGATCGCGTCGTCGTCGCAGGCCGGGCTGGCGAGCCAGTTGGCCGCGTTGACCGCCGTGGGACTCGGGGTGGAGTGGCTCGCGGAGCATCCGCGGCGGCTGGCCGAGGTGACCACCGAGCAGGTGGCCGAGGCGGCGTTGGAGTTCTTCTCGCCCCGGCGTTTCACCGGGGTCGTGGTCGGCGATGCCGACGTCCTCGCGCCGAAGCTGACCGCGCTCGGGGGCGTCGAGGTGGACGGTGAGATAGTGCCGGCTCGATGAGTGCTACGAGCCAACCTTCCCCGTTCCGGCTGACCACCCTTCCCGCGCTGTCCCGGTCGACAGCCGATCGACAGGAGTCGCTCCGCACCGATCCCGAGCGGTTACGGGCTCGGTGGCCCTCGGCGCGAGTCGTCCGCCTCGACAGCGCGGGGCGCGTCCCGGTGCCCGAGGACGCCCTCCTCGGGCACCGATCCGGTGGGGTGCCGCTGGCCACGACGCCCGCCCTCGACGTCGCCGAGGAGGTGCCCGAGGAGGCCGTCTTCCTCGGGCGCTGGGAGGACACCGACTACTGGGCCGTGCTGGCCGATCCCGCGGGGCCCGGACGGCGGGTCGGCCTCGACGGTGGCTGGGGACTGCCGGTGGAGGTCACCGTCGTCGGCAACGAGGCGTGGGTGGATCTGCGAGCGCACGGCGCGGTGCTGGACGACACGGCCGCCGGCCTGCTGACCACCGCCGTGGCGCTGCGCAACTGGCATCGGCGAGCCCGGTACTGCGCTCGGTGCGGGGGGCGGACGACGCTGCACCAGTTCGGCTGGGCCAGCACGTGCGAGCAGTGCGGGCGCGAGGAGTATCCGCGGACGGACCCGGCCGTGATCTGCCTGGTGCACGACGACGTCGGTGTCAACGGGGAGAACGTGCTGCTGGCACGTCAGCCGACGTGGCCGCCGAACCGCTACTCGGTGCTCGCCGGGTTCGTCGAGGCGGGCGAGTCCCTGGAACGCTGCGTGGAGCGGGAGATCCGCGAGGAGGTGGGGGTCGCCGTTCGAGACGTCCGCTATCTCGGCAGCCAGCCGTGGCCGTTCCCACGCTCGATCATGATGGGCTTCGCGGCACGGGCCGACGCCGTGGCGCCGCTCACGCCCGCTCGCGGGGAGATCGAGAACGCCCAGTGGGTGTCCAGGGAGCGGGTTCGAGCCGCCCTCGCCGGGAACGACCCGGAGCTGTTGCTGCCGGGGGAGACGTCCATCGCACACGTCATGGTGCGTGCCTGGGCGGAGGCCCGGAACTGAGCACGAACTTTCGGCCGATAGTCTCGCGACACGCGAGAATCAGGGGGTAGGTCGAGTGAGCGCAGCGCGGGCTGTGGGACTGCTGCTGGGCGTTGTGGCCGACGCGATGGTCGGCGAGTCGGTGCGGGGGCGAGCGGACGCCACGTTCGCGCGTCTCGCGCGGGCGGTGCGGCGACGCGTCCCCGTGGATCACCCGCTGGCGGGGGCGGTGCATCTCGGTGCGGTGACCGGGACGGCCGTGTTGGCCGGGACGGCGCTGGAGCGCCTCGGCCGTACCCGCCCGCTCGTGAACGCCGTCACCACTGCGGCCGGTACCTGGGCGGTCCTCGGTGGGGCTCGCCTGGCCGCCGACGGCACGGCGCTGGCGAGGCACCTGGAGACCGGTGATCTCGGGGCCACGCGCGAGACCCTGGCGCACTGGGACTCGCGGTGCTCGCGGGATCTCGACTCCGTCGCGTTGGCGCGGGCGTCGGTGGAAGCCGTGGCGCACAACGCCTCCGACACCGTGGTCTCGCCCCTGTTGTGGGGCGCGGTCGCCGGTGTGCCGGGGTTGCTGGCTTCTCGTGCCGTCGGCGTGGCCCGCCGCGTGGTGGCGGAGCGGCCGGATTCCCGGCGGTTCGCCCTGCCCGTCTCCTATCTCGACAGGGTGGTGAACCTGCTGCCCACGCGTCTGACCGCCGCGTTGACCGTCGTCGGGGCTCCCGTGGTCGGCGGATCGGCCCGTGCGGCGTGGCGGGCGTGGCGGCGGGACAGCGTCCTGCACCCCAACCCCAACGCCGGGCGGGTAATGGCCGCCTACGCGGGCGCGCTGGAGATCCGCCTCGGGGGCCGCACGACGTACCCGGACGGGGTGCGGGAGCTGCCCGTGCTCGGCGACGGACGCAACCCCGACGCGGGTCACGTGACCCGCGCCGTCGAGCTGTCCCGTGTGGTGGGTGGGCTCGCCGGGGTGACGTCCGCCGCCATCGCCCTGGTGTCGAGCCTGCGTCGCCGCCGACGTTCCCGCGGGCGCGGCTGAGGTGGTTCGCGTCAGAGCCCGCGTCGGGCGGAGACGGCCAGCCGGGTCTCCTCCTCCACCAGGTCCGCGTTGATCCGGGCCCCCGCCGTCGCGCCCGCGGCCGCGGCGGCGCCGACCTGGGCCATCGGGTCGGTCACGTTCCCCGCCGCCCACACTCCGGGGACCTCGGTCCGTCCCGTGGGGTCGGTGGGCACGTGCTCGCCGACCCCCGCGGGATGCGTCACCGGGCGTAGCCCGATCCCGGCCAGGAAACCGCCGCGGGCCCTCGCCCGCGGCGCGACGGCCACCACCTCACGCTCGTGCACCGTGCCGTCGGCCAACCGCACGCCGGTGAGCCGGTCGTCCACCACCTCCACGCCGGTGACCTCGCCGTCGACCACGTCGATGCCTCGGGCGACCAGTCGTTCGAGCTCCTCGGGGGACGGGGCGGGACGGTCGTGGGTGAACAGCATGACGTCGGCGCTCCACTGCCGGAAGAGCAGCGCCTGATGTACCGACGTCGGCCCGGAGGCCAGCACGCCGATGGCCCGGTCCCGGACCTCCCAGCCGTGACAGTAGGGGCAGTGGAGGACGTCTCGGCCCCAGCGCGAGCGTAACCCCGGCACGTCGGGTAGTTCGTCGACCAGCCCGGTGGTCACCAGCAGTCGCCGGGCCCGCAGACTCGGGCCTTCCGCCAACGTCACGGTGAAGCCGGTGTCGTCCCGCTCGACCGCGGTGACCTCGTCGTTCACCACCTGGCCGCCGTAGCGGCGGACTTCCTCCCCGCCACGGGCGAGCAGGTCGGTGGGGGACACGCCCTCCCTGCCGAGCAGCCCGTGCACGCCCTCGGCGGGAGCGTTGCGTGGTTCGCCGGAGTCGACGACCACCACCGACCGGCGCGCACGGGCCAGCAACAACGCTCCGCTCAGGCCGGCGGCGCCACCACCGATCACCACCACGTCCCGTGCCGTGTTCTCTCGGTTCACCTGCTCGGTCATCTCGACCACCTCCGTGGCGATCATGCCCACGGCCGAGAAGGAGCGGCAAAGAATTTTGCCGTACCAGCAAGTGACGGTCAGTGCCGCGAGGTGTCGGAGTCGGTGTCTCCACCGCTGCCGACCGGGCTCTCCTCGGCGGTGTGGTCCTCCTCGTCCTCGGCGAGCATCTCGGCCACCGACTTGCGACGGGTGCCGCCCCCGCGCTCCTCGGAGAGCACCCCTCCGGGCTTCAGCTCCCGCAGCGTGAAATACCCCCAACCGAGGATCGCCATGGTGCCGAACGCCACCCACTGCAGCGCGTACGAGAAGAAGGGGCCCGCTTCCAGCGTGGGCAGCGGGAGCGCGCCGAGCACGCCCGGCTGCCCCTCGGTGAGTTGGAAGTATCCGGGGGAGATGTCGAGTCCCGAGGACCTCGCGACGATACGAGAGTCGACGGCGTAGGCGTGCAGCTTGCCCCGCGTGGAGGCGTCGGCGAAGGCGTCGCGGTTTTGGGGGTCGGTCTCGTCGGCGCGAACGCGTGCCTCCACGCGCACCACCCCGTCCGGCGGCGCGGCGTAGGGCGGGACGGCTCCGTTGTCCGGGCGCAGGTAGCCCCGGTCGATCAGCACCACCCGCCCGGAGGACGTCCGGAACGGCGTCAGGACCTCGAAGGCCGGTTCGCCCTGGACGGTGCGCAGGCGTGCGATGACCTCGTGCTCGGGTAGGTAGGTGCCCTCGATGAGGACTCGGCGCCACTCCGTGTCCTGTCCCGGAGACCGTCCCGGCGGCAGCACCTCCTCCAACGGGCGCGGCTGCTCCGAGAACGAGGTCGACACGGCGTCGTTCTGCGCCTTGCGTTCGGCGTGGCGGTCGAACTGCCACGGCGCGAGCACCGTGTAGCAGGTCACGGCGAAGCCGAACACGACGAGCGTGAGCGCCAGCCAACCCGGCTGGAGCAGCGATTTCCAGCGCACGTCCCCACGGTATGCGGGCCCCGGTGCCGCGTTTCGGCAGGGGGGGGCGGCGGGGTCAGGCCAGCGCGGCGCGGGCGGCGGCCAGTGCTTGCGCCGCGTAACCACCCCCGAACAGCACGGTGTGCACCAGCAGCGGGAAGAGCTGATGCAGCGGCACCCGCCGTTCGTGGCCGGGGGAGAGGGGACGCCCGAGGTCACGGGCCGCCTCGCGATACGCGCCCAGGATGTGGTCGAGCAGAGGCGCTCCGAACAACCGGAGCATGGCCAGGTCGGTCTCCCGGTGCCCGCCGTGCGCGGCCGGGTCGATCAACCACACCCGCCCGTCGGAGGCCCAGTGGACGTT
This sequence comes from Saccharomonospora glauca K62, assembly GCF_000243395.2. Classification (NCBI taxonomy): domain Bacteria; kingdom Bacillati; phylum Actinomycetota; class Actinomycetes; order Pseudonocardiales; family Pseudonocardiaceae; genus Saccharomonospora; species Saccharomonospora glauca. The sequence goes on from NZ_CM001484.1 coordinate 743,975, forward strand.
GCCGCTCCAGGCGTCACCGTGCAGGCGGGCGGGCGGTTCCGGGGGACCGGCCAACTCCGGAAGGCGGGCACACACGGTGTCGAACACCGCCGCCTGGGCCGGGGAGAACAGGCCTTGGTCCACCGCCTGCCGGACGTACGGCTCCACCCGGTACCGGGCGTAGAAGGTGGGCCAGTCCTCGTGCGGCTCGTTGCGCATGCGGGCGAGCCCGATCCAGGCCTCGGTGGGGCCGCCGGGCGGAGCGGCTCCGAAGGCGGGAGCCGAGCGCGCGTGCAGGGCGGCGAGCGCGCGTCCGAATGCCTCGGCGGCGCCCACCTCCGGCCTGCCCTCGGGGACGTAGTCGACGACCAGCCAGTCGTCGTCCACGCCGTGTACCTCGGGAACCGGCACGTCACCCGATTCGCCGAGCCACCGCAACCCGGCGGCCTCCGCCACCGTGGAGTCGGGCCCGGAGCCGCGCTTGACGACGACGGTCCGGCCGTCCTCCAGGCTCACGACGGCGGAGCCACCCGAGAGGGGCCGGTCGCCGGTGGCCCGTACGCCGGTGTGCCGTTCGGCTGCTCGTCGGGGGCCGGTCACCGGTCGCGTACCCATTCGACGAGACCGTCCACGGCGCGTTCGATCATGCCCAGCACCTCCTCGAACCCCTCGTCGCCGCCGTAGTACGGGTCGGGGACCTCGGCGTCGGCGGGGGCGGTGGGGTCGAAGCTTCGGAGCAGTCGCACCCGGTCGGGGTCGTCCACCATGTCGCGCAGGTCGCGCAGGTGGCTCTTGTCCGCGGCCAGCAGCAGGTCGGCGTCCAGGTGTTCGGGGCCGACCCGGCGCGCGACGTGGTCGACCGGGTAGCCGTGGGCCTGCAGGGTCGCCCTGGCGCGGGGATCGGCCGGTTCACCGACGTGCCAGCCGCCCGTCCCGGCGCTTCGAACGGTCACGGCGTCGGCGAGCCCGTGCTCGACGAGGCGGTGTCGGAACACGATCTCGGCCATCGGTGACCGGCAGATGTTGCCGGAGCAGACGAACACGACGCTGATCGGCGAGCTCGCTCCCGCACGAGGGGAGCCGGTGCTGTGATCGGCCATGGATCCAGTGTCCCCGTCCTCGCGGTCGTCCCGTCCGGTGGGTCGAAAAGATCGAAAACGAGATCGAAAAAGCCGGGCCGGGGGAATGTGGGTATCGAACGGAGTGCGTCCGGTGGCAGACGGTGAACGGCTCGACTAAGCTGCCGGTCTCGTCGGCATTCGGGAAATTGTGATCTCCCGTCGCTGACTTCTTGTCAATGAACGCCAAGACACCTAGCACACTTGGGGGGCTCCCATTTCCCCGTCGCATGCGCTCCGTGCCTTCACTCCGGACTCGCCGAACGGTCGGGCTTTGCTCGCGCTGGCGGCGTCGGTCTTCGTGACCGGCGTTCTCTGGGTGTGGGCTTCCCTAGAAACCGTTGCGTCACAACGACTTCCGATACTTCTCGTGGGATGTGTGGCGTTGGCGTTGCTGTGTGCGGCAACGTTCGTGGCGGCAGTGCACTGTGCGCAACTACAGGAAGTGCACCGCCACGCCGAATCGGTGGAGAGTGAACTCACTCAACTGGTTGACGAAATCCTTCCGACGATTGCTCGCCGATTACGTGAAGGGGCGTCCATTGACACCGTAAAGGCTGAAATTCCGGATCACGCGAACGAGATATCCGGCCGCATTGTGCAATTGTTCACCAAGGAAATCGAGGTGAGCGAGCGGCAGCGCGAGGCCACCATGGCGGCGTGCGCCAACGCGGCGGGCCGCGTCCAGGCCATGACCACCAGCATGCTGGCCGATCTTCGGGAGATGGAGTACCGGCACGGCGAGGACGTGCTGGGGGACCTGCTCAAGCTCGACCACTGCACGTCCCAGGCGAGCAGGCTCGCCGACAGCATCGCGGTGCTGACCGGGGCGCGCACGGGCCGGCGCTGGACCAAGCCCATCGTCATGGAGAGCGTCCTGCGTGGGGCGATGGGCCGGATCAGCGCCTATCAGCGGGTGCGGCTGCACTCGACGTGCACGGCGGCCGTCGTCGGCTACGCGGCCGAGGACGTCATGCACCTGCTCGCCGAGCTGATGGACAACGCGGCGAAGTTCTCCAAGCCGTCCGAGGACGTGCACGTGCACGTCGAGCAGCTGACGTCCGGTGTCGTGGTGATCGTGGAGGACGCCGGGCTCGGCATGAAGCCGCACGCGCTCGAACGCGCCGAGCGGGCCGTGTCGACGACGGAGCCGCCGGACCTCGTCACCCTCTCCGGAACCCGCCTGGGGTTGGCGGTCGTCGGCCGACTGGCGCGCAAGCACCAACTGCGGGTGCGGTTCCGGCGTTCCCCGAGGGGCGGGGTCAGCGTGGTGGTGCGGATCCCGGCCACCCTGATCACCGATCCGTGCCCCGAGGACGTGCCCACGCTGCGCAACCGCCGCCCGGTGGAGGAGCGAGGGCCCCAGGTGAGTTCGCGGGCCGCCGCTCGACTACCCAAGCGCCGCCGCGGTCAGACGCTCACGGCGTCCCCGCCGCCGAGAACGCGCCACCGTGCCGAGACGACCAAGCCGCGCACCGACGCGGGCGCCCGGTTCAGCGCGTTCCGGGCCGCGGTTAGGCCGAACACGCCCCCGACCACAGCCGACTGAGGGATTGATTGAGCACCCATGAGCACCACCGACCAGAGTCTCGAATGGTTCTTGCAGAGCTTGTTGGACCAGACACCGGGAGCGCGCCACGCTCTGGTGCTCTCGCGGGACGGGCTGAAGCTGTGCCATACCCGGAATCTCGACGTCGACCAGGCCGACCAGCTGGCCGCGATCGCCGCCGGGGTGCAGGCCCTGGCGCACAGCGCGTCGGCCGAGTTCGGCGATGGCTCGGGAGGAGTGCGGCAGTCGATGACCGAGTTCCACGGAGGGCTGCTGTTCGTGGTGGAGGCCGGTGAGGGCGCGCACCTGGCGATGGTGGCGAAGGAGAACGCCGACGTCGGCCTGGTGGGGCACAAGATGAACGAGCTCGTGGAACAGATTGGTGCGTTCCTCACCGCGCCGCCCCGGTACCGTCGTCGTACTTCCCAGCCGGCATGACCGCGGACACCGACGTGGCTCAGGACCGGCCCGACCGGCTCTACACGATCACCTCCGGTCGGAGCCGGGCCGACGACACCGACCTCGACCTCGTCACGCTCATCGTGAGCGAGTGCGAGCCCGAGCCCGGCATGCAGTCGGAGCACGCCCACATCCTGCTGCTGTGCTCCAGCCCCACGGCAGTGGTCGAGGTGGCCGCCGAACTGGGCCTACCGGTCAGCGTGGTGAAGATCCTGCTCACCGACCTCCTGGCCACGGGAGCCGTGACGGCGCGTCATCCCAGCGCTCCCCGAGCCGCCGATCAACTCCCCGACCCCGCGTTCCTGGAGAAGGTCCTTGTCGGACTCCGCAATCTCTGAACCCGAAGTGTCATATCCCCGAAGCGGGGGCCGTACCCCCTTGCGCAGCACCGCGGCGGACGGCGTGAAGATCGTCGTCGTCGGCGGCTTCGGGGTCGGCAAGACCACGCTGGTGCGCTCGGTCAGCGAGATCAGACCCCTGTCCACCGAGGAGACGATGACCGAGGCGGGCCGGGGGATCGACAGCACCGCCGGGCTGACCGAGAAACTGCGCACCACGGTGGCGTTCGACTTCGGGCGGGTCTCACTCACCGACGAGGTGGTGCTGTACCTGTTCGGCGCGCCGGGGCAGCGGCGGTTCTGGTACCTGTGGGACCGCCTGTTCGCCGGAACCCTGGGCGCCGTCGTGCTCGTGGACACCCGCCGCGTCGAGGACTCCTGGTACGCCATCGACCGCCTGGAGCAGTACGGCATGCCGTTCGTCGTGGCCCGCAACAACTTTCCGGGCACCCGACACGACCTCGGCGAGCTGCGCGAGGCGCTGGCCGTCGGCGACGAGGTGCCGATCGTGGAGTGCGACGCGCGCAGGCGGGAGTCGGCCAAGCACGTCCTGATCACGCTGGTCCACCACCTGTACACCATGTCCAAGGCGCGCGCCGTGGGGTGCTGAGCGCGTCTGGGAGGATCACGGCATGGCTTCGACAGTGTCCGACGTGATCGCCGCGCTCGATGCGGCCTACCCTCGCGAGCTCGCCGAGTCGTGGGACGCCGTGGGACTGGTGTGCGGTGATCCCGGCGAACCGGTGGAGCGGGTGCTGGTGTGCGTGGACCCCGTGACGGCGACCGTGGAGGAGGCCGTCGAGTGGGGTGCGCAGTTGATCGTGGCGCATCACCCGTTGCTGCTGCGGGGTGTGCACGGCGTGGGCACCGACACGGCCAAGGGACGGCTCGTGCATCGCATGGTGCGCTCGCACGTGGCGTTGTTCTGCGCCCACACCAACGCCGACTCGGCGGTGCCGGGGGTGTCGGATGCCCTCGCCGAACGCCTCGGGCTGCGGGTGACGCGACCGCTCGCACCCCACGGGGACGGCTCGGGTCCCACTGGCATCGGGCGGATCGGCGAGTTGCCGGAGGCGATGCCGTTCGCGGAGTTCGTGCGCCGTGCCGGTGAGGCGCTGCCGGCGACCCGACCCGGCGTGTTGGGGGCCGGGGATCCCGACCGGCTCGTGCGGACCGTCGCGGTCTCCGGTGGGGCGGGCGACAGTTACCTCGCCGCGGCCGCGGAGGCCGGGGTGGACGTCTACGTCACGGCCGACCTCCGTCACCATCCCGCCGGTGAGCACCTCGAACAGGGCGGTCCCGCCCTCGTCGGGCTGACCCACTGGGCCAGCGAGTGGCCGTGGTGCGAGCAGGCCGCCGAAGTGATCCGGCGGGTTCGCGGCGTCGAGGTCCGGGTCTCGACGCTGTGCACGGACCCGTGGACCCTGCGCGCCGGAAACTAGTCAGACCCTGTACCGAATCGGGATTCGGTGATTCCCCGAGGTCACGGGGCCTCTACAGTGTGGGCATGACCGATGGCCGGGGCCGTAAGGCGGGTGGGGCACCCGAGGGCGAACTCGACTTCTGGTCGTTCGTCGAACTCGCCAACGAACGGCTCGCCACCGAGTACGGCTTCCGGCACCAGTTGGCCACCGAGGTGCTGCTGACGCTCAACCGGGCCTCCAACATCGTCACCTACGACCTGGAGGCGGCGGTGCACCGCCCGCACGGGCTGTCGTGGTCGGCGTTCCGGCTGCTGTTCGTCACGTGGCTGGCGGGGCCGTTGGAGCCGAAACGGGCCGCCGTGCTGACGGGGATGAGCAGGGCGGCCGTGTCGAACCTGGTGAAGCCCCTGGTGGCGGACGGGCTGCTCGACCGCAGCCCCGACGAACGCGACGGCCGATCGGTGCGGCTGTCCCTCACCGAACAGGGACACACCGAGATGGTGCGGGTCTTCCGTGTCCACAACGAACGCGAACACGAGTGGGCCAGCGTGCTGACCGAGACGGAGCAGCGCATCCTGATCATGCTGCTCAACAAGCTGATCACCAATCGGAACCAGTTCGACGTCCGGGGCCGCAACTGAGGCCCCACGGGTGGCCCCCGAAGTCCGGGGACGCTCCCGTGTGGACGCCGGGGGTCAGGTGGTGACGAGCCGGGCGAGACGTCGTGCCGCGTCGAGCACGGCCTCGGCGGCCTTCTCGGTGTCCAGTCCCTCGGTGGCGACGACGCCGACACTGCGTTCCAGCGGGTGACCGGAGGCGCGGATACCCGCCGACACTCCCACGGCGCCGCGTTCGAGCTGGCCGCTCGTGATGCTGTAACCGTCGCGGCGGGCCTGCCGTACCGCCTCGGAGTCGTGGGGACTGGGAGGACGCAGCGCGAGGATGGCGATGCCGGAGGCCCCTCGGTCGAGCGGATGCCTGCTGCCCACGCGGTAGCCCACCCGCAGCACCGTGTCGGTCGGCTCGGCCACCATCAGCACCACGCACTCGTCGCCCTCGGCCCCCGCGACGAACGCCGTGGCGCGGGTCCGGTCGGCGAGTTCCGCCAGCACCGGTCGGGCGCCGTGCAGGAACTGGGGTTCGAAGCGGGACAGGAGCACGGCGGCACCCACCCCGAGCCGCAGCCGACCCGACTCCGTGCGGGTCACCAGCGAGTGTGACTCCAGCGTGGCCACGATCCGATAGCAGATGGCCCGGTGCACGCCCAGTTCGGCGGCCAGCTCGGCCACGGAGATACCTTCCGGGCTCCGCGAGATGATGTCCAGCGCGCGCAGGCCACGGTCGAGGGTCTGCAGGGTGCTCATCCGGTTCCTCGTCGTGTACGTCGGCTCGATGATCGCATAACCATGACAGGCCCGGCCTCTCGTGGCGCGTCCCCCGGCCTCACCGTCGCCCTGTGGGAGGATCGCAGGGGTGGGCGGTGCGAGTCCGCCGGGCGAATCCGCACCTGAGACGAACGGAGTGCAGCAGTGAAGGCAGAACCCGCCGTGCAGCGTCAGTTGCTCGACCTGGCGAAGGTCGACGCCGAGCTGACCCGCCTCGCTCATCGCCGCCGCACGCTGCCCGAGCTGGCCGAGATCGAGGACGTGGAGAAGCGTCTGCGGGAGCGGCGTGACGCGCTGGTGGCCGTGCAGACGGCCGCCTCCGACCTCGAACGAGAGGTGAGCAAGCAAGAGCGCGAGATCGAGTCGGTGCGGGCGCGGGCCGAACGGGACCGCAAGCTCATGGAGTCCGGTTCGGTGTCCGCGAAGCAGCTTGCCGACCTGGAACACGAGCTGGAGACGCTCGCGCGCAGGCAGTCGGTGCTGGAGGACGACCAGCTCGAACTCATGGAGCGCAAGGAGGCGGTCGACGCCGACGTCCAGCGCACCGCGGCCGAGGTGGACAAGGCCGAGCGGGAACTCGCCGACGCGCGGAAGCGGCGTGACGAGGCTCTCGCCGACCTCGACACCACGCAGGCCCGCCGAGAGGCCGACCGCGAGAACCTGGTGCCGACACTTCCGGAGGCCCTCGTCGCCCTGTACGAGCGGGTGCGTGCCCACAAGGGCATCGGGGCGGCACTGTTGCAGGCCCGCCGGTGCGGCGCCTGTCAGCTCGAGCTCGACCGCAGCGCCATCGCCGAGATCAAGGCGGCGGCCGACGACGAGGTCGTGCAGTGCGAGAACTGCGGCGCGATCCTGGTGCGCACCCCGGAGTCGGGCCTGTGATCTCCGGGGTCGTCGTCGAGGCGGACGGTGGGTCGCGGGGCAATCCGGGGCCGGCGGGATACGGAGCGGTGGTGCGGGACCCCGACACCGGGGACGTGCTCGCCGAACGGCAGGCCGGGCTCGGCGTCACCACCAACAACGTCGCCGAGTACAACGGACTGATCGCGGGTCTCGAGGCCGCGGCGGAACTCGGTGCGTCCACAGTGGAGGCGCGGCTGGATTCGAAGCTCGTCGTGGAGCAGATGAACGGCCGCTGGAAGATCAAGAACGCGATGCTGCAACCGCTGGCGCTGCGGGTGCGGGAACTCGCGCGGCGCTTCGACCGGGTCACCTACACCTGGGTGCCGAGGGAGCGGAACGCGCACGCGGACCGGCTGGCCAACGAGGCCATGGACGCCCAGGCCGAGGGGCGCTCGGTGGCCCGCGCCGACGCTCCGGCCGCCGAGCCGAAGGAGACCCCGGCCGCGGGAGCGAAGGAGGAGGCCCGCCGGGAACCCGCCGAGCAGCGGTCGCCGTCGAGCTGGACGGGCGCTCGTGGCGCGCCCACCCGCCTGCTCCTGCTGCGCCACGGCCAGACGCCGATGTCCGTGGACCGACGCTATTCGGGGGCCGGGGACGTCCGCCTCACCGAGCTCGGCACGAGGCAGGCCGAAGCGGCCGCCAAACGCATCGCCGCGATGGAGGACCTCGGTGAGGTGGTGCACGTGGTGTCGTCACCGCTCCTTCGGGCCACCCAGACGGCGCAGAAGGTCGCCGACGCCCTCGGGACACGCGTGGAGACCCATCGCGACCTGCGGGAGACCGACTTCGGCGAATGGGAGGGCCTCACGTTCGGCGAGGCCGCGGAACGGGACCCCGAGCTGCACCGCCGGTGGCTGCGCAACCCCGCCGTGCGCCCGCCGGGGGGCGAGAGCTTCGAGGAGGTGTACCGCAGGGTACGCAAGGCGTGCGCCGACGTGCTGGCCCGCTACGGCGGCACCACGGTGGTGATCGTCAGCCACGTCACGCCGATCAAGTCGTTGCTCCGCGCCGCGCTCGACGTCGGCCCCTCGCTGTTCTACCGCCTCCACCTCGACCTGGCGTCGTTGTCCGTCGTCGATCACTATCCGGACGGCAACACGTCGGTGCGGTTGGTCAACGACACCTGCCACCTCGGGTAGGGGCCGGGGAGTACCCTTCTTCTCGTGGACGAGTTGGCAGGGCGGCCGCGGTCGAAGGCGATGCCTTCGGTCGAGGAAAGTCCGGACTCCACAGGGCAGGGTGGTTGCTAACGGCAACCCGGGGTGACCCGCGGGACAGTGCCACAGAAAACAGACCGCCCGGCCGACAGCGGCCGGGTAAGGGTGAAACGGTGGTGTAAGAGACCACCAGCGCCTCGGGTGACCGGGGCGGCTCGGTAAACCCCACCCGGAGCAAGGCCAAGAGGAAGCCCTCGGGCTTCTGCGCAGGCGTTCGAGGGCGGCCCGTCCGATGCCTGCGGGTAGGCCGCTAGAGCCTGTCGGCGACGGCAGGCCCAGATGGATGGTCGCCCATCGTCCGCCGCGAGGCGGGCGTGGACAGAATCCGGCTTACATGCCAACTCGTCCACCTCCCGCCCGGCTCGACGGTTTCCGGGTCACCGGCGCGGTGTCATCCGGAAGGTCACGTAGTCGACCTGCCAGCCGTCCTTGGTCAGGCTCCGTTCGGCCACGACGGTGCGGTCGAAGCCCGCCTTCTCGGACAAGAACGTCAGGTAGTCCAGATCGCCCGAGGTGCCGAAGAAGACCAGCATGCGGCCGTCCTCGGTCAGGTGATCGCGGACTCCGGCGAAGAACCGGGTCATGGCTTCGTAGTTCTCGTCGGTTATGGCGGTCTCGAACAGCGTGCGAGGTCGGAACCACCGAAACGGCGGATCGAACACGATGAGGTCGAACCGACCCTCGACATGGCTGAAGACGTCGCTGTGCCGGACCTCGATCCGATCGGCGACGCCGTTGCGCCGCGCGTTGTCCCGCGCGGCCTCCAGGGCCTTCGGGTTGATGTCCACGGCCAGCACCGTCTCGGCCTTTGCCGCGGCGAGGACGGCGTTCACACCGCTGCCGGTGCCCATGTCGAGCACGCGGTCCCCCGCGCGGACCTCGTCGAGGACAGCGCCTCCCAACAACTCCGACACCGGCGTGAGCGGTTGGACGTCGGGCGGCACCACGATGCTGCGGCCGAAGTACGTGACCCGCTGCTCCTCCCGCTCGGAGTCACCGCGGTAGGCCCGTTCGTGCCAACGACGAATGCGCTCGATCCGCTCGGGCGGCATGCGCGGACTATAGGTGGGAAGTTCGGGCTCCTCGGTCATGGCGGGACCGTAACGTCGGCGGGCCCGGCGGGTCATCCGATTTAGGGAAGGTTCTCCCCGCGGCATGGTGAGGTCGTCGGTACGGACCACGGTGAGTCTTCCCGTGGCGGTGGGGCGCGCACTAGGGTGATCGCATGGATCGCGCCGTCGCCTCCGAACTCGCCCAGCGTTGTCACAAGGTCCTGGAGCCCCTGCACTCCTTCGTGTACTTCGCGCCCGAGGTGGAGAAGGCGTTCGTCGACGCGGGTCTGGAAGCCGGTCGCATGGCCTACTTCGCCGGCCGGGCCGCGCCGCTGGGCCCCGTGGGCGCGGGCGTGGTGAGCGCGACGTTCTACAACTTCAACCCCCGGCTCGTGGCGCGGTGCATCCCGAGGGCGTGGGAGCTCGTGGAGCCCGACGAGGTGCTGAAACTACGGTTCGCGGGGGCCGAGACCGCTTTGCGTCGGCTCCTCGGCGACGCGGCCGACGCCCCGGAGCTGGCCGAACTCGCCGAGCTCGTACGACGGGCCGCGGAGGCGACCACTCCCGAGGGGCGGCCCTTGTTCGCCGCCCACGCCGATCTCCCGTGGCCCGACAATCCCGTGGGGGTGCTGTGGCACGGGGTGAGCCTGCTGCGGGAGTACCGGGGAGACGGGCACATCGCCGCCCTGGTCACGGAGGGCCTGTCCGGGCTGGAGGCCATCGTCACCCACACCGCCACCGGAAAGGGTTTCCGCGCCGAGGTCGCCAAGTCGATGCGCGGGTGGAGCGACGAGGAGTGGGAGAACGCGGAACGCGAGCTGCGCGAGCGGGGACTCCTCGACGCCGACGGTGCCCTCACTCCGGAAGGGGAGGCTCTGCGTACCCGGCTGGAGGAACGCACCGACGAGCTCGCCTCCGCACCGTACCGGCGGATCGGTGAGGACGGGGCGAGCCGCATCGCCGAGCTGGCCAAGCCCTTCACGCGGAGGGTGTTGAAGGGCGGGGGCATCCCACGGGAGTTGTTCGGGCGGGGGTGACCGCGGGCGCGTCGAGCCGCCCCACTCGACGTCGGGTCCGTGCCGACGCCGATGTCGGGGCGCGGGATGCGTCGGCCCGAAGGGGGATCACGGTCCGTGACCGGAAGGGGTCGGGGTTGCGGTGCCGCTTCCCCTTCTCCCACGTCCGGGCGGTGTCCGTCCCACGAACCGGTAGAGGTCGGGACCATATCCGGTCTCCGTGCCTCGCTCCCCCCCGGACATGATTCACTGTCTTAGCGGTCACCGACCGAGGGATTTCTGGCACACACTGTGAGGGGGCGTCATGCGTACGAGCGAGCGCTGGCCCGTGGCGGGACACCCGAACAGGCCGAGCGTGAACCACGTCGTTGGGAGCCGGCTGTCGAAGGACGTGCACGTCCCGGTGTGTGAGATCCCGCAGGGAGGCCGAGTGGACGGGTCACGGTACGGAAGTCGACCTTTGACCCCCACCGGTCATCACGCCATGATGTTGAGTGAACACGGCACGTGCCGGATAACCGGTGTTGCGCATAACCGTGCGCCACGCCACACACCCCGGGCACTCGGGAGCATGCGATGACCACGATGACGCTTGCGACACTCGCGCAGGCCGAGCTCGACACGGACAACGTCCAGGGCTGGATCCTGGACAACATCATCCCGCTCGTGCTGCTCGCCGTCGCGCTGCTGCTGCTGTGGCTCGGCGGCGGCAAGGGCGACAACGCGGGCGTGATGCGAAGGCTGGCGGGTGTGGTCATCGCTCTGGCGATCGTCGGCCTCGCGGTCAGCGGACTGGGTGTCGACGTCGGCCAGTGGTTGGCCAGTCTGTTCACGAGCTGATGTAGGGCACGCGCGGTGCGCATTCGAACTGACGACGAGATCTACCGCGTCGACGCCGTCTGGCTCGGTCCGCCGAAGGCCACCTTCCCGTGGCGGGCTCGTTATGTCGCATGGGGCGTGGGGATCCCGGTGTTCCTCATCGTGCTCAGTGTCGAGCGACAGATCGGCATCGGCTTCGACTTCTTCTCCACCGCGTGGGCATTGGTCATCACCATCGCCCTCACGCGCATCATCACCTCGAAGATCAGTCACGAGCGCCCGTTGGGCGCGGTGTTCACGATGTGGTGGCGCGAACTCCACGCGCCCCGTGAGCGCCGGACCCCGACGGGCGGCGCCGCGAGCGCGAGCAAGATCCGGGTGAATCGCGAGCGACCGAGACCACGGGCCAAGCGTAGACGCGGGGCCCGGCGTGGTGCGGCACCGCCGCCCACCCCGTATCCGCCAGACAGCCCAGGACGAGCGCGCCGTCGCCCGGCGGCGGTCGGGAGGTAGTCGTTGTTCGGTCGCGGCAGTAGCCGGAAAGCCCAGTACCCGGCAGCAACGCAGAGGCCCGGAAAGGGCCGTCGGGGCAGACGACTGCCCGGCGAGCAGGACATCCCCACCTACACGCCGTCGATCGCCGCTCGTTCGATCGACGGGCACCTGCTTCGCACCCGGCACGAGGTGTACGCCTGGTACCGGCTCGCCCCCCAACGCTGGTCGTTCCGGTCGGATTCGCAGCGACGAGACCTGATCGCCGCGATCGCCGGTCAGTACGCGGAGCTCCAGGGACGCTGGCTGCATCTTCGTGTCACCACCCGGCCGTATCCCATCAGGATGTGGGCCGAGGCGCACGTCCACAACGCCCACGACCGTCCCGCCGACGTGCCGGGCGCGCTGTCGTTCGACGACTACCTGGTCGGCGAGCAGCAGCAGCTGATGGGGCGGTCGATGGCGGAGAAGGAGGTCTACCTGGGGGTCCAGGTCCAGACCCGTCGGGTGGTCGACCGCGCGGTGGAACGTGCCGCGCCGCTGCTGCGCAAGATCCTGCCCGAGGCCGTGGACGCCGAGCTGGTCGCGCTGGACTCCGAGGTCGAGCACCTCGACCAGGTCATCGGCGCGCCCGGTCTGGAAGGGCGCCCGGTGGAGGCCGAGGAGATGTCCTGGCTGATGCACCGGTCGTGCTCGCTGGGACTGCCCGCGCCGAGGAACCTGCCCGCCGTGCCGGGAGCGGCATGGGAACCGGAGGACCTCGCGAGTTTCACAGACGCGGCGGACTTCCACTGCGAGCCGTACGCGCCCACCGTCACGGTGCGGGGCCGCACCGGCTCCAACGCCGGGGTCACGCGGCACGTCGCCGTCCTCACCGTGGGCCAGATGCACGGGCTGCAGATCCCCGAGGTCGACGACCCGTGGGTGCAGCACGCCGACCGGCTGCCGTCGGCGGTGGAGTGGTCGGCCCGCATCTACGTGCGCAGGCCCGAGGAGGTCGCGGGCGAGCTGCAACGCCAGATGAACAAGGTGCGCTCCCAGGTCAAGCACTACACCGATGAGCACGACCTGGAGCCCCCGCAGTCGTTGGCCCGGCAGGCGTCTCGGGTGTTGGAGATCGACGACGAGATGACCTCCGGGTTCACGGCGTTGGCCACGCGCGTGCGGTCGTGGTGGCGGCTCGCGGTGTCCGGCCCCACGGAGCGGGACGCGCTGCGGCTCGCGCAGCAGTTGCTCGACCTCTACAAGCCCAAGATCGCGATCGAGCACCCGGAGGCACAGTACGCCCTGGCGCGGGAGTTCATTCCGGGCGAGCCGTTGTCGTCCGGTGCGTACCTGCGGCGGGGCTCCGTGGTGTGGGCCGCGTCGGCCGTGCCCACCGCGACGGCCGAGGTGGGTGACCGGCGCGGCATCCTGCTCGGGGAGACCTGCACGGCCACCCGCAGGCCCGTGGCGTGGGACCCGTGGATGGCGCAGGAGGTCCGGGACGGCTCCGGTCTGACGGCGATGGTGGCCGGTCTCGGGGGCGGCAAGTCGTTCCTCGGCGGCGGCATCGTCTACAAGACGCTGCGGGCGGGGGCCCACTGGACGGTCCTCGACCCGTCCGGTCCGCTGTCGGCGCTGTGCGAGCTCCCGGAGATCCGGCCGTACGCGCGGCCGATCAACCTGCTCAACGCCCAGCCCGGCATCCTCAACCCGTACCGCGTCGTGGCCGAGCCGCAGCTCGAACACTTCATGGACGAGGAGGACCCCGAGCGGGCGTGGCGGCGCGAACGCGCGCTCGCGGGGGCGACCCGACGACGGTTGGTGCTGGACGTGCTCACGGGCGTGCTGCCGTACGAGGTGGCGCGGATGCCGCAGACGCGGATCGTGCTGCTGCGTGCCGTGCGCCGGGTGGGCGGACGCTACGACGCCGACCCCGGTCAGGTGATCGACGCGCTGCGGCGGGATTCGAGCGAGCACTACGAGCACGCCGTCGTGGTGGCCGACTTCCTCGACGAGCTGCGCGAACGCATGTCGCTGCTGATTCCGGAGGCCGACGCCGACCCGTACTCCGACATCCGCGACGACCGGCTCACCGTCCTCACGATGGCCGGGCTGACGCTGCCGAAGGAAGGCGTGGGCAGGGAGCACTGGACCGATGCCGAGGCGCTCGGCGTCGAGATGCTCAACCTCGCGGCGTGGCTCACGCAGCGCTCGGTGTACGAGAAGCCGAAGGAGGAACGCAAGGGCGTCTGGATCGACGAGGCGTTCTTCCTGTCCGAGGTGCCCACCGGCCGGGTGCTCATGAACCGCTTCGCGCGTGACTCGCGGAAGTGGAACGTGCGGGTGCTGCTGTCGTCGCAGATCCCCGCGGACTTTTTGAAGATCCAAGGCTTCGTGGCGTTGCTCGACTCGGTGTTCGTGGGACGGCTCGACGACGAGGAGGCCCAGGCCGACGCGTTGCGACTGCTCAAGGTGCCCGTGGGAGTGGGCTACGAGCAGGTGATCGCCGCGCTGGGCCGTAGGCCGGGTTCCCGCAGCGAGGTCGAACGTGACACCGAGCCGCGGCAGTTCATCTTCGCCGACGGTGCCGGTGGGGTCGAACGCATCAGGGTGGACTTCTCGGGTCCGCACCTCGATCACCTGAGGGCGGCACTCGACACCACGCCGGGGGCGACGGCGAGCTCCGTGCGCCGACCGCAGCCCTCCGGTGAGGCGGACAAGGGTGAGGACGAGCAGCGTGAGGAGGCCCCCCGCGTGCCCGAGCCACCGGAACCGGAACTGGACGAGGAATTCGAACGCGCGGCGGAGCTGGAGGTCGGTCTCACCGAGGAGGACGTGCTGGCGGGCGCGGCCGAGGCCGACGAGGCTTCCGAGAGCGGGGCCGGGGAGGCGCGCTCGGAGGACAAGGAGCACGCGGGAGCCGGCAAGGGCGGCACCGGCAGGGATGCGGCATGAACACGATCATGACGTTGGTGGCCGTGGCCTGCTGTGCGTGGGTGTGGCGGACCGTGCGGGCGCGCCGTCGTGGCCTCCCGGTACGGCGCCGAGGCCCCGCACTGGCGATGGTCGTGGCGGTCCTGGGGCTCCAACTGACGATCACCGCACCCGCCTCGGCGCAGAGCGGGTGTGAGGTACCGAATCCCGAGCGCCCCGGCGCTGGCATGGTGGGTGCCATCGACCCGCCGGGCGTGAAGGGCGAGGCGGGCAGCGCCTATCTCGAGTACAGCTACGCCGGCATGGTGTGGCACGTCTACGACTGCGACAGCGGCGCGCTCGGCCTCGGCTCGCCCGAGTCCACCATCGACACGTGGGCGGGCAACCAGCTGTTCAACATCGCCAAGAACATCGTCGGTGCCACCAACTCGCTGCACTACACGGTGTTGGAAGGCGGGCTGCTCAACCCCATCTACAACGCCGTGTCGGAGGGCGCGAAGGCCGTCTACGACAACGTCTACACCCAGTTGTTCGGGCTCTTCGCGTTGCTGCTGGCGGTGCTGCTGTTCCGCAACATCTGGCGGGGCGATCTGTCCACGGTGAGCAAACGCGCCCTGTTCGCGCTCGGCGGGGTGTGGCTGGCCGCGTCGTCGATGGCGTTGCTGCGCTACTACGACGACATCGACCACGCCATCGTGCAGACCACCACCAACATCCAGGCCGGGTTCGTCGACGAGACCGAGGACCGCGTGGTGCGGCACATCCTGCCCACCGACCTGCACACCGAGGTGGTCTACAAGAACTGGTTGCGGGGCGAGTTCGGTGCGCCCGACTCGCCGCAGGCCGAGGAACACGGCAGGGACCTGCTGGACGCGCAGGCGTTCACCTGGGAGGAGATGCGCAACGGCGACGACGCCGACGAGGAGTTGATCGAGGAGAAGAAGGCCGCGTACCAGACGATCGCGAACCAGCTCGGCCCGGCGACCGGTTACTTCACCGGTGAGGACGGCAGCCGTACGGGCGTGGGCTTCCTCGCGTTGCTGCAGAGCCTGTGTTACGCGCTGTTCCAGTTGTTCGCCAAGGCGGCCGTGCTGTTGGCGCAGATCCTGGTGCGGTTGTTCACACTCACGGCACCGCTCATCGGTCTCGTCGCCATCCTGCACCACGACATCCTGCGCCGAGTGGGGCGGGTCCTCGGCACGGTCGCGTTCAACCTGTTGGTGCTGTCGGTACTCGCGGGTGTGCAGGCGTTGCTGCTGCAGGCCATCTTCAACGCGACCGGGCTGTCGATGCTCACGCAGATGGCGGTCGCGGGGTTGATCACCGTGCTGCTGTTCATGGTCGGCAAGCCCGGCAAGCGGTTGTGGCAGATGGTGGAGATGTCCGTGGGCATGGTCGGCGCGGCGGTCCCGACCCCGCGCGGGGGCCTCTTCTCCCGGTTCCGCCGAGGTGGCGACACGCCCAGCCCCCAGGACGAGTTCTGGAAGACCGTGGCGGAGAAGGACGCCGCCGAGGGCGGTGCCAACACGCGGGGCACCGGAGGCGTGCTCTCGGGTGGCCGCAACCGTCCCGAAGCGACGATCATCGCCACGGCCGAACGCCTCGACACGCGGGCGGGCGCCGGGGCACACCCGGCCACGTTGTGGTCGCCCGGCCCGCGGGCGGCACTCCCGGCGGGGGAGAGCGACTCCGCGGACGCGTTCGGTCGTTACGCTCCGAGCCGGTCGCCCGGCGACTACCTGGGCGGCCGGGACTCGGTGGCGACGGGCTCGGGTGTGAGTCGCAGGGTCGACACCGTGCCGGTGAGCGACCCCGGTTGGGATCGGCTGGACGACGTGGAGCCCGTGGTGGTGCCCTCGCGGTTGTCGGTGAGCGCCGATCCCGTGACGGCGGCGCCGTCGACCTCCCCGCCGACGCGGTACCCGACCCCGGCGCCCGTGCCGCAGCCTCGGCGCGTGGAGCACGAATTGGTGGCGGGCAAACCCGTGTTCGTGCTCTACCGGCCGTCGCGCGGTCTCGAGGTCCGTGACGACGTTCGTGACACCGACCGCGTGGTCCGATAGGAGGCGCGGGAGATGCCGATTCGCACCAACCGGGGCCGGGCGGCGGTGTACCGCCGCCTGTGGGGCTGGCCGATGCGTTCGCCGACCCACCTGGTGGGCACCGTTATCCTGGTGGTCGCGCTGGTGATCGCCGCGGGGCTGCTCGTCCCGAGATTGGTGAGAGACGGTGGCGCGGGGGCCGCCTCGCCGAACGCCCCTCAGGCCACATCGGACAACGTGGCTCCCGCGACGGAGGGGAGCGCGGAGCCGACGCTCGACCGCGAGACGCTCCCGACCCGGTTGTCCGAACCACTCGTCACTCCCACCACGGCCGAACCCGCTCCCGAGGCGCTGGAGGTGGTGAAGGAGTGGGTCGCCGCGTGGGCGTCGGTTCCGGAGGACGGTGACCAGGACACGTGGCTGGAGGGCCTGCGCCCGTACACCACGGAGGAGTTCCTGCCGCAGCTTCGTACCGTGGACCCGGCCAATGTGGACGCCACGAAGGTGGTCGGCGAGCCCGAGGTGCGCGAGTCCTACCCGCGTTCGGTGACGGCCGAGGTCACCACCGACGGGCCGACGTTGCTCGTCACCGTGATCGAGACCGACGACGGGTGGCGGGTGACCGACTACACCGAAGCCGACGGGTGAGAGGGGGACGTCGTGCGAGTCGGACTGTTGTTCGGGTTCGTCGCCGCCGCGACCACCACCGTGCTCGTGGCCGCCGGTGCGGCGATGGTGATCGACAGCCAACGGCAACAGGTCCACGCCGCCCCGTTGAGCTGCAACGCGGCGCTCGGCCCCACCCAGCCCGGACAGCAGAACCGAGGGGCGAACGACGCCGCGAACCTGACCGACGAGCAACTGAACACGGTCTCGCTCATCATCACGATCGGCAAGGAACGGGAGCTCTCCCCGCGAGCCTGGCAGATCGCGATCCAGGCCGGAATGACCGAGTCGGGGCTGCGCAACCTCGACTACGGTGACCGGGACTCGCTCGGCATCTTCCAGATGAGGCCGTCCATGGGATGGGGTTCGCCCGAGCAGATCACCGATCCCACGTACGCGGTGAACAAGTTCTACGACGTGCTGGAGAGTGTTCCCGGCTGGGAGACCATGCGGCCGGGTGACGCGGCACAGGCGGTGGAACGTTCGGCGTTCCCCACTCGCTACCACCGGTGGGAGCCGATGGCCGTGCACCTCGTGGAAACCCTCGGCGAGGTGTCCGACGCCACGGGCTGCGGTCCGGGCATGGGAGCCGCGCTGCCGCCCAACGAGCAGGCGGCCGAGGCCATCGAATTCGCGCTGGGGGAGCAGGGCAAGCCGTACGTGTGGGGTGCGGAGGGCCCGGACGCGTACGACTGCTCGGGGCTGATGCAGACCGCCTACGAGGCGGCCGGGATCACGCTGCCCAGGGTGTCTCGCGACCAGTACCGGGCGGGGGCGATGTTGCCGGTGGAGGAGGCACAGCCGGGCGATCTGGTGTTCTGGGCGTACGACTCGTCGGACCCGGCGACCATCCACCACGTTGCCATGTACCTGGGCGGGGGAAAGATCGTGGAGGCGCAGCAGTCCGGCGTTCCCGTGCACACGCGGGATTTCTCGTTCGACGAGCCCGGTCTCGTGCCGCAGGCCGTGCGGCCCGGTGTGTGAGGAGAAGTCGTGGCCAAGCAGTGGGGTAGGCGCAGGAAAGCGAAAAGTCCGGTCGTGGTGCCTCAGGCGTTCGACGCCGCGTTCGGGGAACCCGCGCGAGCACGGGCGGCGAACCAGCCGACGCGGTCGGGTCGGACTCCCAGGTCGAGCACGCCCCTGGCCGATCAGCTCTCCGCGGAGGCCCCCGGCGTCACGGAGAACTACGTGGTGCTGCCGCGCTCGCTCGCCGAGGACATGCCGCTGCCGTGGCAACAGCAGATGGCCGCGCTGCTCGCCCAGTTCCACGAGACGCACAGGGACCTGTCCTGGCCGACGTACCGCGTGGTCCCGTCGCGTCCCGAGCGCCTGGTCGACCTCGACGAGGAACAGCTCGCGGGAGCGGGCTACCTGGTGGAACTCGACTCCGACGGCGAGCTGGTCTACCGCGACCGCACCGGGCGGCGGGTGGAGGACCCGGAGAACACCATCGCGCTCGTACCGTGCCTCGACCCGATCGTGCGTAAATCGGGGGACACCGCCTCCGACTCGGGGAGCGGAGCGGCCAAGCCGGGCGCCGTGCCCATGAACATCGGCCCGCAACCGGTGTGGCGCACCACGACTCCCCGTGGTTCGGCGGCGCCTCCGCTGCCGCCGCCTCCCACCGCCCCGTCCCTGTCGTCCCCTCCACCTCCGGCGTCCCCTCCACCTCCGGCGTCACCACCGGCTCCGGCCTCACCGCCGGCTCCGGAGTCGCGGGAACCCGGCTGGTCCGGTGGTTCGGAGCCCGCGAGCGCCACGGCCGAGACCCCCGAGGTCTCGGCGGCCGAACCCGACACGACGGCGGCCCCGGAGAACCCGATGCCGGAATTCGGCCCGACCGGGGAGCCAACGGAGATCCCTTACCGCTACCGTCGCTGAGCCGTCCGTGCCAGGCTGGCGGTATGGCAGCCAGACGCAAGGACCCGAACCCGCCGACAGGCTGGTGGTACAACACACGGACAGGCGAGGTCGAGCACGGCGAGCTGTCCCGAGCCATCGACCTCATGGGGCCGTATCCCGACGAGGCCACCGCGAGGCGTGCGTTGGAGATCGCCAAGGAACGCACGAAGCGTGCCGACCGCGAGGACGCCGAGTGGGAGGGCGAGGACGTTGACGAGCGCTGACCCGGCACGGGCAGCGACACCACGGGCAGCCGGGTTAGTGTCGAAGAGTGGCTCTGGTAGCGCACGGCCAGGGCGCCGGCGACTTCGCCTCGCTGCGCGCCGAGTTCGCTCTGCCGGAGTCGTTCCCGCCCGAGGTGCTGGCCGAGGCCGAAGCCGCCGCCGGTGATCTCGTACCGTGTCCCGGCTCTCGTGAGGACGCCACCGGCCTGCCGTTCGTGACCATCGATCCGCCCGGCGCCAAGGATCTGGACCAGGCGGTGTTGTTGACCCGGCGCCCCGGTGGTCGGTTCCGCGTGCACTACGCGATCGCCGACGTCGCCGCGTTCGTCGCTCCCCGCGGCGCGCTGGACGCCGAGGCCCGGCGCCGAGGTCAGACGCTGTACCTGCCGGACGGCAACGTGGGGCTGCATCCTCCGATGCTGGCCGAGCAGGCCGCGAGCCTGTTGCCCGGCGTGGTACGCCCCGCCGTGCTGTGGACGCTCGACATCGACTCCGACGGCGAACCGTCCACGGTCCGGGTACGCCGGGCCTGGGTGCGATCGGTGGAACGCCTCGACCACGACTCGGTGGCCGAGGCGTTGCGGGCCGGAACACCGCACCCGTCCATCGCAGCCTTGCCGGAGCTGGGCAGGCTGCGGCGGGAACACGCCGCTCGGCGAGGCGCGGTGGAGCCGCAGGTGCCCGAGCAACGCATCCGGGCCGAGCCCGAGGGTGGTTGGGCACTGGTGCGTCGGCCGAGACACGAGGTGGAGGAGTGGAACGCCGAGCTCTCGCTGCTCACCGGCATGGTGGCGGCGGAGTTGATGATCGAGGCGGGGATCGGCGTGCTCCGGACGGTGCCCGAGGCTCCGCCCGACGCCGTGGACTGGCTGCGGCGGTCCGCTCACGCGCTCGGCGTGTCGTGGCCGGACTCGGCGAGCGTCTCGGAGGTGCTGGCCGAGCTCGATCCCGCCGACCCCGCGTCGCTGGCGTTGCACGCCGGGACGGTGCGGCTGTTGCGCGGCGCGGGCTACACCGCCTTCGACGGCGAGGTCCCCGAATCGGTCGGTCACGCGGGTATCGGCGGACCGTACGCGCATGTCACCGCGCCCATCCGGCGGTTGGTGGACCGCTTCGCCACCGAGGTGTGCCTCGCGGTGGCCGAGGGACGCCGCGTCCCGGAGTGGGTGCGTCGGTCGCTGCCCGAGCTGCCGCGGCTGATGGGATGGTCCGACTCGCGGGCGTCCCGAGTCGAGCGCGCCTGCCTCGACCAGGTCGGGGCGTGGGTGCTCGCCGAGCGGGTGGGGACGACGTTCGACGGGGTGGTGTTGCGGTTCGACGCCGCGGGAGCGGCCGAGGTGTTCGTCCAGAACCCGCCGCTGCTGGCTCGCTGCTCCGGAGTGACGGCCCCGGAGGGCAGCGAGATCGCCGTGCGTCTCACCGAGGTCGATGTCGTCGGTCGGAGGGTGTGTTTTGAGCAGGCGTGAACGAGGCGAGGACGAGCTGACGAAGGGGTGGACCGATGAAGAGCGGGCACTGCGGGAGCGGGTCCTGGCCGGACACAGCGTCGTGGTGAACGTCCGCAAGTCGGGGCCGCACCGGCATCTCGTGCCGTGGTTGGTGGCGGAGGACCTCATCACCTACGTCGGGCACGCCGGGAACCGGCACTCCTGGCCCGAGTCCGACTTCGCCAACCCCTTCGTGAAGGAGGCGAAGCAGGACCGCGTCATGATGGTCCGGCACTATCGGGACTACCTGCGTGAGCAGCCCGAGCTGCTGCGTCGGCTGCGGGACGGCGAGCTGAACGGGCGGGCGCTGGGGTGCTGGTGTGCCCCCGAGCCGTGCCATGCCGACGTTTTGGTGGAGTACACGGAATGAAGGACGAGCTGGGCGCCGATGTCGCGCTCTCCGGGCCCCCGAGCCGGGTGGTGTCGCTGGTGCCGTCCCTGACGGAGGCGGTGGCCGAGACCGTGCCGGGAGTGCTGGTGGGCGCCACCGACTACTGCACGTACCCCGTTGGGTTGGACGTGCCGAGGGTCGGCGGTTCGAAGTACCCGAAGATCGACGCGGTGCTGGACTGCGCTCCCGACCTGGTGCTGGGCAACGCCGAGGAGAACCGTCCCGAGGACGTGCGCCGCCTGCGCGAGGCGGGCGTCGCGGTGTGGGTCACGGCCGCGCCCGCGACCGTGACCATGGCCCTGGAGTCACTGCGCACGTTGTTCACGCGAGTGTTCGACATGGCGACCCCCGCGTGGCTGACCGAGGCCGAGGCCGCGTGGCGGGACCCGGCCCCCGTACGGGTCCGGGCCGTGGTGCCGGTGTGGCGCAAACCGTGGGTGGTCCTGGGACGGGACACGTTCGGCGGTGACGTGCTGCGTCGGCTCGGGGTCCACAACGTCTACGCCGAGCACGCCGATCGGTACCCGCGGCCCCGCGTGGAGGAACTGCGGGCGCGGTTCGCCGACGGCGAGGCCGACCTGCTGGTCCTGCCCGACGAGCCGTACGTCTTCACCGACGACGACGGCCCCGACCACTTTCCCGGAGTGCCCTACACGCTGGTCTCGGGGCGGCGGCTCACGTGGTACGGCCCGTCGCTGGCCGACGCCAGGGCGGAGCTGGAGGCCGCGCTCGCGGACGTCCGGACCCGGTAAGGCTCAGCGTCGCACGGCGAAGGCGTCCGTCGCGCGGCGAAGAGCCGCGAACACTCCCGGATCGGTGACCGCGTGCCCCGCTCCGTCGAGCAAGGTCAGGGTGGAGTCCGGCCACGCCCGGTGCAGTTCGTACGCGGTGATCGGCGGGCACACCGCGTCGTAACGGCCCTGCACGATGTGTCCGGGGATGCCCGCGAGTCGATGGGCGTCGCGCAGCAGTTGTCCCTCGTCGAGCCACGCGCCATGGGTGAAGTAGTGCAGGGCTATCCGGGCGAACGCGACGGCGAACGGCGGAGCGCCGTAGCGCGCCCGGAACGCCGGTTGCGGCGTGATCGAGACGATCGCCCCTTCCCAGGAGCTCCACGCCACGGCCGCGCGTTCGGCGACGGCGGGGTCGGGGCTGTTGACGAGGTCCCGGTACGCGGTGAGCAGGTCGTCGCGTGCCGACGGGGGCACCACGTCGACGTAGCGCCGCCAGGGCTCGGGGAACAGATGTCCGGCGCCGCCGTTGTAGAGCCAGTCGAGCTCGGACTTGCGGGCCGTGAACACTCCACGCAGCACCAACTCGCTGACCCGCGACGGGTGGGTCTGCGCGTAGGCGAGTGCGAGCGTGGCGCCCCACGAGCCGCCGAACACGAGCCACCGGTTGATGCCGAGGTGCTCTCGCAGGAGCTCCATGTCGGCGACGAGATGCCAGGTCGTGTTCGTCGACAGATCGACGTCCCGATCACCGACGTGGGGAGTGCTGCGCCCGGAACCGCGCTGGTCGAACTGCACGATCCGGTACACGGTCGGATCGAAGAGCCGACGCGAGATCGGGTCACTCCCGCTGCCCGGTCCGCCGTGCAACACCACCGCCGGTTTGCCGTCGGGTGCGCCACTGACCTCCCAGTACACCCGCTGGCCGTCGCCGACGTCCACCATGCCGGAGGCATGGGGAGCGATCGGTGGGTACAGCTCCGGCTCCGACACCACCCACCTCCTGTCGAACGACCCGGCGCCCGCTCGTGCTCGGCGCCGGGTCGTTATTTAGCAGGCCACCGGGGTCAGTGGAAGGTGTGCTCCGCGGTGGGGAAGGACCGCTGCCGTACCTCGTCGGCGAACGTCTTCGCCGCGGTGGTGAGCGCCCCGGCGAGATCGGCGTACTGCTTGACGAACCGCGGGACGCGGCCCGTGCGCAGCCCGGCCATGTCCTGCCATACGAGCACCTGCGCGTCGCAGTCGGGGCCCGCGCCGATGCCCACGGTGGGGATTCGCAGTTCATGGGTGATCTGCTTGGCGACCTCGGCGGGCACCATTTCCATGACCACCGCGAACGCGCCCGCGTCCTGCAACGCCAGCGCGTCGGCGATGAGACCGTCGCCCGAGGCACCACGGCCCTGGACGCGATAGCCACCGAGGTTGTGCTCGCTCTGCGGGGTGAAGCCGATGTGTCCCATCACGGGTACTCCCGCCGCGGTCACGGCCTCCACGTGTGGGGCGAACCGGCGACCGCCTTCCAGCTTGACGGCGTGCGCCCGGCCCTCCTTCATGAACCGCGCCGACGTGGCGACGGCCTGTTCGGGCGAGGCCTGGTAGGAGCCGAACGGCAGGTCGGCCACCACGAGAGCCTTCGAGACCGACCTGGTGACCGCCCTGACCAGCGGCAGCATCTCGTCGACCGTGACCGGCAGCGAGGATTCGTAGCCGTACACGGTGTTGGCCGCCGAGTCGCCGACCAGCAACACCGGGATGCCCGCGTCCTCGAACAGGCGGGCGGTGTAGGTGTCGTAGGCGGTGAGCATCGGCCACGGCTCGCCGCGTTCCTTCATCTCCCGGAGGTGGTGGATGCGGACTCGCTTGCGCAGTGGCGCCTGCTCCGCGGGCGGCTGCCCGTAGGGGGCGGGAGTCTCTCCGCCGGTGGGGTTTTCCGAATGCGTACGTGGCGTGTCAGATGACATCGCTGTCAAACCGTCCTTCCCTCGAGGCCGCTTCGCGGTCCCCGGGTCGTGGATCGTTGGCGCCTCCAGCGTCCCACTCCCCGGAAACCCCACCCAACCCGCTGCGACGAGCTTCACATCCCGTGATTCGAAGCTGTGAGTGACCGCACGCCTACCACGAAAGAGTGATGCGTGGTAAGTAACTCGCCATGCTGTCGGGCCCGCGCCGTACCGAGCCGCCCCTGGGCGCGGTTCGTCGGCTCACGGTGGGGCTGCTGTTCCTCGGCGCCGTGACCCACGCCGGTTTCCTGGCCGAGGTGGTGCTCGACACCTACCTGTCGCCGTGGCACACCGTTCCGGCTCGGCTGGCCGCCGACGGGCAGCCTCACCGAGAGGTGTTCCGGGCCGCCGACGGCATCACCGGGGCGGTCTTCGTGCTGGTCTGTCCCGCGCTGTTCCGTATCGCGCCCGTGCACTGGCCGGGCAGGCTCACCGTGCTGGTGCTGTTCGAGTTCGGGGTGTTGCTGCTGCTTCGGGCGGCGTTCCCACCCGAGTGCCTTCCCGTGGAGGCCGGGTTGTGCGCCGCGCCGACGGGACGGCCCACCGAACTGCCGGTGCTGCTGGCGAGCGTGCACTACGTGGCCGGGCCGTTGATCGTGGGGGCGTGGTGGCAGGGCCCGTGGAAAGTGGCCATGCGCACGTTGCTGGCCGTCCAGTTCGCGCTGTGGGCGGCGCTCGTCGCCGCGGATTGGTTGTTCGAGGGATGGTTCGTGGGTCTGGTCGCGCGGACGCAGGTCATAGGGGGTTCGGTGTTGTTCACGCTAGGTGCCGTCTACGTGCTGCGCATGGGGATGTCCCGGCGGACTCGCAGGTGCCAGTCGTCCCCGCGGGCGGAGAGGACCGCGCCGTGCCCGGGCTGATCGGGCCCGTCGCCGACGAACGCGAGGGGCTGCTCGACTACCTGGCACAGCAGCGTTACGTGTTGTGCCTCGCCGCGTACGGGCTGACCGAACAGCAGATCCGCAGTACGCCGACGGTGAGTTCGCTGAGCATCGGCGGTCTCCTCAAGCACGTCTGCCGCACGGAGCGGGCCTGGATCGACCTCGTCGTCGGCCGCGCCCCCACCGACCCCGGCGACGATCTGCACCTGACCCCCGACGAGACCCTCGCCGACCTCATCGGGGAGTACGAGCGGGTGGCCACCCGGACCGAGCAGGTCGTCGTCGACATCGACGACCTCGGTCGTCCCGTGCCCGTGCCCCGTGACGTGCCGTGGTTCCCGGACGATGTCGACGCGTGGTCGGTGCGGTGGGTGCTGCTGCACCTCATCGAGGAGACGGCCCGGCATGCCGGGCACGCCGACATCATCCGGGAGGCGATCGACGGCGCCACCGCGTTGTCGCTCATGGCGGCGGCGGAGGGCTGGCCGCGAACCCCGTGGCTGTCACCGTGGCGCCCGCCGGAGCACCCCGGTCAGGGGTCGAACAGCGCGGGTTGAGCGCTGTGAGCGCGCTCCACGCCGAGCAGCCGTTGTTTGGCGGCGACCCCTCCCGGCCCGGAAAACCCGCCGATCCCGCCGTTCGCGGCCAGCACCCGATGACACGGCACGATGGGCGCGAACGGGTTTGCTCCCAGCGCGCGACCCACGGCCCGTGCCGCGTACGGCTCGCCCAGAGCGGCGGCCACGTCGCCGTACGTCACCGTGCGACCCACGCCCACCGTGCGGACGAATTCGTAGACCCGCCGGTGGAACTCGGGCACGGCGGAGAAGTCGAGCGGTACGTCCGACAGTTCCACCGCCTCCCCACGCAGCAGCGCCCTCACTCCGTTGACCACGGGCCGCAGTGACGCGGGGACGGGGGTCTCGGCCGCCTCGGGCACCGCGGTGGAAAGCCGCGCGCGGGCCTCGTCGGCGTCGCCGACGGGAAGCAGGCTGCGCACCACGACGTCGCCCCGCCACGCGATCCCGCAGTGTCCGAGGGCCGTGTCGAACACGGCGAATCCGGTGGGCTCGGGCGTCACCGGCGGTGGCTTTCCCGCCAGAGGTTGGTCATGGGCAGTCGGCGGTCGCGGCCGAACGCCTTGAACGTGATCTTCGTGCCGGGCGGGTACTGCCTGCGCTTGTACTCCGCGCGATCCACCATCCGAACCACGCGGTCGACAACCTCGGCGTCGAACCCGGCCGCGATCAGGTCGGCGAAACCGCGGTCGCCCTCGACGTAGTCGTCGAGGATGTCGTCGAGCAACGCGTAGTCGGGCAACGAGTCGGTGTCGAGCTGCCCCGGCCGCAGCTCGGCCGACGGGGGCTTGGTGATCGAGTTCGGGGGGATCGGCGGGGTCTCGCCGCGTTTCTCGGCCTCCGCGTTGCGCCAGCGCGCGAGTTTCCACACCTGCGTCTTGAACACGTCCTTGATGGGGGCGAACCCACCCACCGCGTCGCCGTAGATCGTGGAGTAGCCGACGGCCAGCTCGGTCTTGTTGCCGGTGGCGAGCACGAGGTGGCCTTCCAGGTTGGACAGTGCCATCAGCAGCATGCCTCGCACGCGGGCCTGGATGTTCTCCTCCGCGAGCCCCGTGAGGTTCAGTTGGTCGACGTAGGTGGCGACCATGTTCTCCACGGACTCGACGCGGAAGTGGCAGCCGAGACGCCGAGCCAGATCGGCGGCATCGGCGCGCGAGTGCTCCGAGGAGTACTTCGACGGCATCGACACGCCGTGGACGGCGTCGGCGCCGAGCGCGTCGACGGCCAGCGCGGCCGTCACCGCGGAGTCGATGCCCCCGGAGAACCCGAGGATCACCGAGCGGAAACCGTTCTTCCGCACGTAGTCGCGCAGGCCCACCACCAGGGCCGACCACACCTCCGCCTCGTCGGGCAACGGTTCGGCGACCACGAGCCGGTGGGTGGGGGAGTACGGCTCCACCGGGGTGTCGCCGAGCACCCGGCGCCGCACCCGGAAACCCTTCACGGTGCCGTCGAGGCCTTCGCGTTCGCGCCGCGGCAGCTCGACGTCGACCACGAGCAGATGCTCGACGAACTGGGGCGCGCGCCCCAGCAGCGTCCCGTCGGGGGACACCACGATGGAATCGCCGTCGAACACCAGGTCGTCCTGCCCACCGACCTGGTTCGTGTACACGATCGGGGCCTTGGCCTCGGCGGCCCGCCGGGCCACCAGGGGCAGCCGGACGTCGTCCTTGGCCCGCTCGTAGGGCGAGGCGTTGGGGGAGAGCACGAGATCCACCCCGGCCGCGCCCAGCGCGGTGATCGGACCGCCGTCCTGCCACAGGTCCTCGCACACCACCATGCCCAGGTCGACGCCGTGCAGCCGCAGCACGGTGAGCTCGCTGCCCGGCTTGAAGTACCGACGCTCGTCGAACACGCCGTAGTTCGGCAGGTGGTGCTTGAACTGCCGGGCCACCACCTCGCCCCGGTACAGCGCCGCGACGGCGTTGCGCGGTCCCACCTCGTCGGAGTCGAGGTACCCCACGACCACGAGCAGGTCCCCGCACCCGGCGTCCGCTACCGCGGTGGCGAGGTCGTCGACGGCGGCCTTCGACGCCGCGGTGAACGCGCCGCGCAGCGCGAGATCCTCCACTGGGTACCCGGTCAGCGTCATCTCGGGGAACACCACGACGTGGGCTCCCTCCGCCGCCGCCAACCGGGTGCGCTCGACGACGAGTTCCGCGTTGCCGGAGAGGTCACCGACGCTCGTGTTCACCTGGGCCAGGGCGATGCGCAGTTGTGGCATGCCCTCATTCTCACCCATGAATTCACGATCGCTTCTTGCGAAGCATGCTTCGTACCTTCTTGAGTGCCTGCTCGGCGTCGGAGTCGAACGGGTTGTCCTGCACCAGATAGGTCCAGGTGGACGTGGGTCTGCGGACGCCGGCGCGCGCCAGGTCGATGCCCTCGTCCGTGATCTCGGCCTCCACCAACGTCTTGGCGGAGCGCTTCTCCAACTCGTCGCGGATCTTGCGGAACGCCGGGATCGCCGTGCGGTGGAACTCGTCGAGCGGGGTCTCCTTCGCGAGCGCGCGCAGGTGGATCGTCTCCCGCACCTCGGTGAGGAACGCCAGGTGATCGGCCCAGAGCTGGTCGAGGTGGAACAGCACGATCTCCCGGCACACTCGCCGCAGCGTCTCCGCGTCGAGCGACTCCGAAAGCTCGGAGTAGCGGTCCGGTACGGCCTCCTGCAACAGGGTGGCGCCCGCGTCGGTGCGCAGGACCTCGTCCCGGAAGCGCAGCAACTCCGCCCGTTGGTGCTCGATGAGCCGGGTGTAGCGCCACGTGTTGCGGTGGATCTCCAGGTCGACGCCCTCGGCGACGCGCTGGGCGTGGTTGATCTGCCGGTGGGCGGCCGCGTCGGTGATCTCGCCGGTGTCCTCGTCGCTCGGGATGCCCTCGGGGACGTCGGGCGCGTGCGCGAGCACCAATTCGTCGCCGAGGCTGGCGAAGAACACCGAGCTGCCCGGATCGCCCTGCCGCCCCGCGCGTCCGCGAAGTTGGTCGTCCAACCTGCTGCTCGGGTACCGGGCGGTGCCGATGACGTGGAGCCCACCGAGTTCCGCGACCCGTTCGGCGTCCGCGCCGTCGGCGCCCCCGAGCCGGATGTCGGTGCCCCGGCCCGCCATCTGCGTCGACACCGTGATCGCCCCGTACGCTCCGGCCCCGGCGATGACGGCGGCCTCCTCGGCGTCGTTGCGCGCGTTGAGGACGACGCACGACAACCCGGCCTTGCGCAACTTCTCCGCCAGCTCCTCGGACTCGGCGACGTCCTGGGTGCCCACGAGGATCGGTCGCCCGGTCTCGTGCACCTTCCGGATCTCCTCCACGATGGCGCGGAGTTTGTGACGCGGGGTGGCGTACACGCGGTGGGGGAGGTCCTCGCGGATCATGGGCGTGTTCGGCGGGATGACGGCCACCTCGAGCTCGTAGAACTCCCGCAGCTGCTCGGCCACCGCCACCGCGGTGCCGGTCATGCCCGCTACCTGGGGATAGCGCGCGATCAGCGCCTGCACCGTGATGGAGTCGAGGATCTCCCCGTGGTCCGACGGCGGGAGCTGTTCCTTCGCCTCCACCGCGGCCTGAAGCCCGTCGGGCCAGCGCTGCAATTCGGCGACCCGGCCCCGTGAGGCGTTGATGAGCTGGACCTTCCCGTCCCGGACCAGGTAGTCGACGTCCCGCGTCAACAGTGCGTGCGCGTGGAGGGCGGCGTTCACCGCCGCGAGCCGGTCGGAGCCCTCCTCGGCGTAGAGGTCGATGCCGCCGAGCGCCTTCTCCACCACGGAGGCGCCCGCCGGGGTAAGCCAGGCGTTGCGGCCGTCGGGGTCGGTCTCGTAGTGCAGCCCGACCCGCAGGCGCCGCACGATGTTGGCGACCTCCTGGTCGGCCACCCCGGCGTCCACGGAACCCGCCATCACCAGCGGCACGCGCGCTTCGTCCACGAGGACCGAGTCGGCCTCGTCCACGATGGCGACTTCGGGCTCCGGTTGCGTGAGATCCTCCACCGACGTCACCAGCCGGTCGCGCAGGACGTCGAACCCGATCTCGCTCACGGCGCCGTAGCAGACCTCGCGGTGGTAGGCGGCGCGCCGTTCCTCGGCGGTCAACGCCGGTTCAACCCAGCCCACCGACACCCCGAGCAGGTCGTACACCGGGCGCATCCATTCGGCGTCGCGGCGCGCGAGGTAGTCGTTCACCGAGATGACGTGCACGCGCTTGCCCTGCAACGCGTATCCCGCCGCGGCCAGGGCGCCGGCCAACGTCTTGCCCTCACCGGTGGCCATCTGCACGACGTGTCCCGTGAGCAGGCCCATCGTGCCCAGCAACTGCACGTCGAACGCGCGCTCGCCGAGGGCCCGCCGCGCCGCCTCCCTGCCCAGCGCGCACACCTCGATCAGCAGCTCGGTGTCGGTCCGCTCCGTCTCCCGGACGGCCGCCGCGCGCTCGGTGAGCTCGGCGTCGGACAACTTCTCCAGCTCGGGCTCCAGCTCGCCGATCCGGGGGAGAAGTTCTTCGTACCGTGTCAGGTCCGCACTCGCGGGCCGGGACAGCATTCGTCTCAGCTTCTGCGAAACCCGGCTCCAGAACGCCACCTGCGCCTCTCCCCTCTACTCGCCCGCGCCACGCCCAACGTAGCCGTCGTCGTGCCGAGTTCCCAGTGCTGATGGCACGATCGCAGCGTGCGCACGACGAAACGCTACCCGGCGATGGCGGCGACGCTCCTCCTTCTTTCGTCGCTGACCGCCTGTTCGAGCTCTGCCGACGACGGACCGACCGTGCCCGCGGGCCCGGTCCCCGAGGGACTGGAGGAGTTCTACTCCCAGCGGCTCGAATGGGGTGACTGCGCGCCGTACGCCAAGGACGCGACGGCGAGGCAGGCGTTCGCGGGTGAGGGCCTGGAGTGCGCGAGGCTCACCGTCCCGTTGTCCTACTCCGAGCCGCAAGGCACCACGATCACCGTCGGGTTGCTTCGCAAGCGGGCGAGCGACCCCGACAACCGCATCGGCTCGCTGGTGCTGAACCCGGGCGGTCCCGGTGGCTCGGGAATGAGCGCGGCGGCGCAGCTTTCGACCGCCGTCGAGAACACCGAGTTGGGTGAGCGGTTCGACCTCGTGGGCTTTGACCCGCGCGGGATAGGGGCGAGCGAGCCCACCGTCAAATGCCTCACCGACGCCGAGATGGACGCCGACCGCGCCGACATGACCGCCATGGACGGCGTCGACGACGTCGCCGACGCGGAGCGGGAGGCGAAGGAGTTCGCCGCCAAGTGCGCCGAACGCACCCCGCACGGCGAGAAGATGCTCGCCAACCTCGGCACCCGCGACGTGGTGCGCGACATGGACGTGCTGCGATCCGCGCTGGGCGACGAGAAGCTCACCTATCTCGGCTACTCCTACGGCACGCGCATCGGCTACACCTACGCCGAGACGTTCCCACGCAACGTGCGCGCGCTGCTGCTCGACGGGGCGCTCGACCCCGAGCAGGACATGCTCGACTCGTTGGTCGCCCAGGCCGAGGGGTTCGGTGGCACCTTCGGCAAGTTCGTCGAGTGGTGCGTCACCCGCCCCGACTGCGCGCTGGGAAGCAACGCGGACACGGCCGTGCAGGCCTACCAGGACCTCGTCCGTCCGCTGCTGGACGAGCCGGTGAAACTGCCCGACGGCCGAGTGCTCTCCTACGAGGACGCCACCACCGGCACCGTGGCGGCGCTGTACAGCAAGCAGCTCTGGCCGAGCCTCAACCGGGGGCTGGCCACACTCGCCGAGGGCGAGGGCACGCTCATGATGGCGTTGGCCGACACCTACTACGAGCGCGGTCCCGACGGGAAGTACTCCTCGACGCAGACGGGCCTGGTGGCGATCCGCTGCGTCGACGACCCGCCCGTGACCGACCGCGAGAGCATCGAGGCGGCCCAGGCCGAGTACTTGGAGAAGGCCGAGTTCCTCGACCCCGGTCTGCCGCCCTCCTCGGCGAGGGACGCCTGCGCGTTCTGGCCGGTCGAGCACACTTCCGAGCCCCACCTGCCCGACGTCGAGGGGATACCGCCGACGCTGGTGGTCTCCACGACGAACGACCCCGCCACGCCGTACCAGGCGGGCGTCAACCTCGCGAAGGCGATGGGCGGCAGGCTCCTGACGTTCGAGGGCGCCCAGCACACGGCGTTCCTCTCGGTGGGCAACGAGTGCGTCGACCGCGCGGGTATCGCCTACCTCGTCCACGGCACCCTTCCCCCGGAGGGCACCCGATGCCGGTGAGTCGTCCGGTCACGACCGGTCCGCGGGCTCGTCCGCGGACCGGGAGCCGGTCGCGTTGTGCTCGCTCAGGGCGAGCTCCAACTGCACGGCGCCTTCGTTCTTCTTCCTCGGCGGTACCTGAACCCAGATCCGCATGAGCCGGCCGCTTGCACCCGCGATCCAGAACTTGACGTCGACGTCGTCGTGCACCCCCGCCACCAGTGCCGAGATGGCCCGATGGTCCAACTCGCCGTCGACCCGGTAGGTCTCGACGTCGTCCAGTTCCTCGCGGGTCTCCGTCTGTAGGTCGGTGGCCTCCGTGAGCAGTCGCCGGAGGCCCTTTTCGGGGTCCAGCAACCGAGCCGGGGTGTACTCGGCGGGCGCGGGCCGCTGAGTGGTCTCGCCGTCCGGGTCGGTCAGCGTGAGGGTGTCGTCGGTGAGGACGAACGAGTACTGGACGCGTTCGGTGAACAGTTGCGCGTCGGCTTCCCCGCTCGCCGTGCCGTTCGGTCCGCCCTCACGATCGGCGACACCTTCGACCTCCCGCACCGACAGGCCGGGGATCTCGCCGCTCACCCGGAACTCGAAGGCCACGCTGGTCAGCTCGCGCAGGTTCTCCGCAGCTTCCTCGACCAACCCCGTCGCCTCGGGGAGCGGCCCGGTGTTGTCCGGGTTACCGGCGCACGCCGACAGCGACGCCGACCCGATCAGCGCGACGAGGGAGAGCCGAGCAAGACGACGGAGGACCATGCGCGTTACCGTAGCCGGGCGTTCTCCGCCGATCCGACGAGGTCCGCCCCCCTCACCGGGGGGAGGAATGCCGCCCGGAAACATCCGCTTAACACGGTGAGCATATGGTCGCGGCATGGATCGCCAGCAGGAGTTCGTGCTGCGCACGCTGGAGGAACGCGACATCAGGTTCGTGCGCCTGTGGTTCACCGACGTCCTCGGGTTCCTCAAGTCGGTGGCCATCGCGCCCGCCGAACTCGAAGGCGCCTTCAACGAGGGCATCGGTTTCGACGGCTCGGCCATCGAAGGCTTCGCGCGGGTGTACGAGTCCGACATGGTGGCCAAACCCGATCCTGCGACGTTCCAGGTCCTGCCTTGGGAGACCACGGACGGCGACCGCTACTCCGCGCGGATGTTCTGCGACATCGCCATGCCGGACGGCTCGCCCTCGTGGGCCGATCCCCGCCACGTGCTGCGCCGCCAGCTCGCGAAGGCCAGTGAGGCGGGCTTCACCTGCTACGTGCATCCCGAGATCGAGTTCTTCCTCCTGGCCAACATGCCCGAGGACGGTCGGGAGCCCGAGCCCGCCGACAACGGGGGGTACTTCGACCAGGCCAGCCACGCCACGGCGACCCATTTCCGCCGCCACGCCATCGAGGCGTTGGAGGAGATGGGCATCTCCGTCGAGTTCTCCCACCACGAGGGCGCGCCGGGGCAGCAGGAGATCGACCTGCGGTACGCCGACGCGCTGACGATGGCCGACAACGTGATGACGTTCCGCTACGTCGTCAAGGAGGTCGCCATCACGCAGGGCGTGCGAGCCACCTTCATGCCGAAGCCGTTCAGCGACCAACCCGGTTCGGGGATGCACACCCACGTGTCGTTGTTCGAAGGCGACCGCAACGCCTTCTACAGCCCGGAGGACCCGTATGAGTTGTCCGAGACGGGCAAGGCCTTCGTTGCGGGGCTGCTGCACCACGCGAGGGAGATCTCGGCGATCACGAACCAGTGGGTGAACTCCTACAAGCGTCTGATCCAGGGCGGCGAGGCCCCGACGACGGTCTCGTGGGGGCGTGCCAATCGTTCGGCGCTGGTGCGCGTACCCATGTACTCGCCGGGCAAGGCGTCCTCGCGACGGGTGGAGATCCGCACCCCCGACTCGGCGTGCAACCCCTACCTGGCGTACTCGGTGATCCTCGCGGCCGGACTGAAGGGGATCGAGAAGGGCTACGAACTGCCGCCCGCCGCCGAGGACAACATCTGGTCGCTCTCCGACGCCGAGCGCAAGGCGGCCGGCTACGTCGAGCTGCCCCAGAACCTGGGCGAGGCACTCGCCGAGATGGAACGGTCGGAGTTGCTACCGGAGGCCCTGGGCGAGCACGTCTACGACTTCTTCCTCCGCAACAAGCGCGTCGAGTGGGACAACTACCGCAGCCAGGTCACGCCGTACGAGCTGAAGACCTTGCTTCCGGTGCTGTGAGCTGCTCGGCGCCCCCGCACCCCGCCTGACCTGTGGTTTTGTGGTTTGGGGGACCCCCCTGTTGGTGGGTTTTTTGGGGGGTGTAATCTTTTGTTCGTCGCCGGGGAGACCGGCCGGGACCGGAAAGCGGTTCGGGGCGGGTTACTCGGTGGGGAATGGCGAACCAAGCTCCCACGGTTGTGGTAGAGTGGGCCTTCCCGGTTGGGTGTGACTGCTTCATCGCTGGTTTTGGTGGTGGGGTGGGTTGCGCCCGGCGACTGGAAATACACTCGGTGTGTTGTTTGAGAACTCAACAGTGTGCTAGTGATTGTCAGCTAGTAGTGCTTTTTTGCCCCTTTTGTGGGTTTCTTTGAGATGACAGGTGAGTCATCGGATTGAATTCATTGTTGGAGAGTTTGATCCTGGCTCAGGACGAACGCTGGCGGCGTGCTTAACACATGCAAGTCGAACGCTGAAGCCCAGCTTGCTGGGTGGATGAGTGGCGAACGGGTGAGTAACACGTGGGTAATCTGCCCCGTACTCCGGGATAAGCCCGGGAAACTGGGTCTAATACCGGATAGGACACGCTATCGCATGGTGGTGTGTGGAAAGCTCCGGCGGTACGGGATGAGCCCGCGGCCTATCAGCTTGTTGGTGGGGTGATGGCCTACCAAGGCGACGACGGGTAGCCGGCCTGAGAGGGTGACCGGCCACACTGGGACTGAGACACGGCCCAGACTCCTACGGGAGGCAGCAGTGGGGAATATTGCACAATGGGCGCAAGCCTGATGCAGCGACGCCGCGTGGGGGATGACGGCCTTCGGGTTGTAAACCCCTTTCGCCCGGGACGAAGCGTAAGTGACGGTACCGGGAGAAGAAGCACCGGCCAACTACGTGCCAGCAGCCGCGGTAATACGTAGGGTGCAAGCGTTGTCCGGAATTATTGGGCGTAAAGAGCTCGTAGGCGGTGTGTCACGTCTGCCGTGAAAACCTGCGGCTTAACCGTGGGCGTGCGGTGGATACGGGCATCACTTGAGTTCGGTAGGGGAGACTGGAATTCCTGGTGTAGCGGTGGAATGCGCAGATATCAGGAGGAACACCGGTGGCGAAGGCGGGTCTCTGGGCCGATACTGACGCTGAGGAGCGAAAGCGTGGGGAGCGAACAGGATTAGATACCCTGGTAGTCCACGCCGTAAACGTTGGGCGCTAGGTGTGGGGTGCTGTTCACGTGTCCCGTGCCGTAGCTAACGCATTAAGCGCCCCGCCTGGGGAGTACGGCCGCAAGGCTAAAACTCAAAGGAATTGACGGGGGCCCGCACAAGCGGCGGAGCATGTGGATTAATTCGATGCAACGCGAAGAACCTTACCTGGGCTTGACATGCACCGGATCGGCGTAGAGATACGTCTTCCCTTGTGGCTGGTGCACAGGTGGTGCATGGCTGTCGTCAGCTCGTGTCGTGAGATGTTGGGTTAAGTCCCGCAACGAGCGCAACCCTTGTCCCATGTTGCCAGCGGGTTATGCCGGGGACTCGTGGGAGACTGCCGGGGTCAACTCGGAGGAAGGTGGGGATGACGTCAAGTCATCATGCCCCTTATGTCCAGGGCTTCACACATGCTACAATGGCCGGTACAATGGGCTGCGATACCGTGAGGTGGAGCGAATCCCTGAAAGCCGGTCTCAGTTCGGATCGTAGTCTGCAACTCGACTGCGTGAAGTCGGAGTCGCTAGTAATCGCAGATCAGCATTGCTGCGGTGAATACGTTCCCGGGCCTTGTACACACCGCCCGTCACGTCATGAAAGTCGGTAACACCCGAAGCCCATGGCCCAACCCCTTGTGGGAGGGAGTGGTCGAAGGTGGGACTGGCGATTGGGACGAAGTCGTAACAAGGTAGCCGTACCGGAAGGTGCGGCTGGATCACCTCCTTTCTAAGGAGCTTTTGGCTCTTGGAGCTTATGTGAACCGCTACTAGTGAGGTCTTGCCGTGGTTCGTGCCCGTGGGGGTGCGGGGTGGGGCCGGTCGCTGGCATGCTGTTGGGTCCTGAGGCAACACGCTGGTGTTGTTTCCGGTGTGGTGTTTGAGAATTGCAGAGTGGGTGCGAGCATCTTTGTGGTCAAGTTGTGTAGGGCATACGGTGGATGTCTTGGCACCAGGGGCCGATGAAGGACGTGGGAGGCTGCGATAAGCCTCGGGGAGCTGCCAACCGAGCTGTGATCCGAGGATGTCCGAATGGGGAAACCCGGCACCCGTGATAATGGGGTGTCACCCGCCGGTGAATATATAGCCGGTGTGGAGGGAACGCGGGGAAGTGAAACATCTCAGTACCCGTAGGAAGAGAAAACAACCGTGATTCCGTGAGTAGTGGCGAGCGAAAGCGGAAGAGGCTAAACCGTGCACATGGTAAAGCTGTCAGGCGTTGTGTGTGCGGTGTTGTGGGAGCCACCTGCCAGTAGCTGACACTGCTGGGGATGGTGTGTGTGGTTAGTGGAACACGTTGGGATGCGTGACCGGAGAGGGTGAGAGTCCCGTACGCGAAAACCGCATGGCATTGTCTTGGTGGTGTTCCCGAGTAGCAGCGAGCTCGTGGAATTCGCTGTGAATCTGCCGGGACCACCCGGTAAGCCTAAATACTTCCTGGTGACCGATAGCGGACGAGTACCGTGAGGGAAAGATGAAAAGTACCCCGGGAGGGGAGTGAAAGAGTACCTGAAACCGTGTGCCTGCAAGCCGTCAGAGCCTTCGGGTGATGGCGTGCCTTTTGAAGAATGAGCCTGCGAGTTAGTGCTACGTGGCGAGGTTAACCCGTGGGGGGTAGCCGGAGCGAAAGCGAGTCTGAATAGGGCGTTGTAGTCGCGTGGTCTAGACCCGAAGCGGGGTGATCTACCCATGGCCAGGGTGAAGCGCCGGTAAGACGGTGTGGAGGCCCGAACCCACCAGGGTTGAAAACCTGGGGGATGAGCTGTGGGTAGGGGTGAAAGGCCAATCAAACTCCGTGATAGCTGGTTCTCCCCGAAATGCATTTAGGTGCAGCGTCGTGTGTTTCACATCTGGGGTAGAGCTACTGGATGGCCTAGGGGGCTTACCGGCTTACCGAAGTCAACCAAACTCCGAATACAGGTGTGTGAGAGCACGGCAGTGAGACGGCGGGGGATAAGCTTCGTCGTCGAGAG
Source organism: Saccharomonospora glauca K62 (assembly GCF_000243395.2). Taxonomy (NCBI): domain Bacteria; kingdom Bacillati; phylum Actinomycetota; class Actinomycetes; order Pseudonocardiales; family Pseudonocardiaceae; genus Saccharomonospora; species Saccharomonospora glauca. Next base: position 781,121 of record NZ_CM001484.1, read on the forward strand.
GGAAACAGCCCAGAACACCAGCTAAGGCCCCTAAGTGTGTGCTGAGTGGGAAAGGATGTGGAGTCGCTGAGACAACCAGGAGGTTGGCTTAGAAGCAGCCATCCTTGAAAGAGTGCGTAATAGCTCACTGGTCAAGTGGTTCTGCGCCGACAATGTAGCGGGGCTAAGCACACCGCCGAAGCTGTGTCATTCACATGTGTGATCGGCTCGAGTCCTTCGGGGTTCGGGTCCAGTCGTGTGGATGGGTAGGGGAGCGTCCTGCATCCAGGGAAGCGGCCGGGGAACCGAGTCGTGGAGGGTGCGGGAGTGAGAATGCAGGCATGAGTAGCGAATGCAGAGTGAGAATCTCTGCCGCCGGATGACCAAGGGTTCCTGGGCCAGGTTGTTCCGCCCAGGGTAAGTCGGGACCTAAGGCGAGGCCGACAGGCGTAGTCGATGGACAACGGGTTGATATTCCCGTACCCGCGTAGGCGCGTCCCTGGTGAGGCAGGTGAGACTAACCACCCGCTCCGCGCGTTCGCCCTTCGGGGTGGTGTGTGGGGTGCGTGGGACCTGAGCTTGTAGTAGCCAAGCGATGGGGTGACGCAGGAAGGTAGCCCCGCCAGTCAGTGGTGATACTGGTGTAAGCGTGTGGCCCGCTCGATAGGCAAATCCGTCGAGCTGTCCTTCGAGGACGAGGGTGAGGCGTGATGCATAGCCGTTGCGGCGAAGTAGGGTGATCCTCTGCTGCCGAGAAAAGCCTCTAGCGAGTGCCTTCGCGGCCCGTACCCCAAACCGACACAGGTGGTCAGGTAGAGAATACCAAGGCGATCGGGTGAACTGTGGTTAAGGAACTCGGCAAATTGCCCCCGTAACTTCGGGAGAAGGGGGGCCAAAGCACCTGAAGCTCCTTGCGGGCTAGGGTGGGTTGGCCGCAGAGACCAGCGGAAAGCGACTGTTTATTAAAAACACAGGTCCATGCGAAGACGTAAGTCGATGTATATGGACTGACGCCTGCCCGGTGCTGGAACGTTAAGAGGACCGGTTAGCCCCTTTCGGGGGGTGAAGCTGAGAATTTAAGCGCCAGTAAACGGCGGTGGTAACTATAACCATCCTAAGGTAGCGAAATTCCTTGTCGGGTAAGTTCCGACCTGCACGAATGGCGTAACGACTTTCCGGCTGTCTCAACCACAGGCCCGGCGAAATTGCACTACGAGTAAAGATGCTCGTTTCGCGCGGCAGGACGGAAAGACCCCGGGACCTTTACTACAGCTTGGTATTGGTTTTCGGTTCGGCTTGTGTAGGATAGGTGGGAGACTGGGAAGCGGCCACGCCAGTGGTCGTGGAGTCGCTGTTGAAATACCACTCTGGCCGGATTGGGAATCTAACCTCGGACCGTGATCCGGTTCAGGGACAGTGCCTGGTGGGTAGTTTAACTGGGGCGGTTGCCTCCTAAAGGGTAACGGAGGCGCCCAAAGGTTCCCTCAGCCTGGTTGGCAATCAGGTGTTGAGTGTAAGTGCACAAGGGAGCTTGACTGTGAGACCGACGGGTCGAGCAGGTGCGAAAGCAGGGACTAGTGATCCGGCACCTCCTGGTGGAAGGGGTGTCGCTCAACGGATAAAAGGTACCCCGGGGATAACAGGCTGATCTTGCCCAAGAGTCCATATCGACGGCATGGTTTGGCACCTCGATGTCGGCTCGTCGCATCCTGGGGCCGGAGTAGGTCCCAAGGGTTGGGCTGTTCGCCCATTAAAGCGGCACGCGAGCTGGGTTTAGAACGTCGTGAGACAGTTCGGTCCCTATCCGCCGCGCGCGTTGGAGACTTGAGGAAGGCTGTCCCTAGTACGAGAGGACCGGGACGGACGAACCTCTGGTATGCCAGTTGTCCCGCCAGGGGCATGGCTGGTTAGCTACGTTCGGAAGGGATAACCGCTGAAGGCATCTAAGCGGGAAGCCTGTTCCAAGATGAGGTCTCCCACCACCATGGAGTGGGTAAGGCCCCCCAGAGACGATGGGGTTGATAGGCCAGACATGGACGCACAGTAATGTGTTTATGAGTGGACTGGTACTAATCGGCCGAGGGCTTGACCACAAAGACGCTACGCACCCACTCTGCGACTCTGAAACACCACCCTGGTGTGCCAGTGGTTGTTTCACAGAGTTTCGGTGGTAATAGCGGTGGGGAAACGCCCGGTCCCATTCCGAACCCGGAAGCTAAGCCCACCAGCGCCGATGGTACTGCACCCGCCGGGGTGTGGGAGAGTAGGACACCGCCGAACATAACTTCACTAAGGAAATGCCCCAGCGGTTGGCTGGTCGAGAGATTTTCTCCCGCCGACCCTGGGGCATTTCCCTTTTCAGGGGCTGTGAGTATTGCTTTCGGGACGGGCCGAAGCCGTAAGCTGGGCGGGTGAGCGCACCTCGTCTTCTCGTTGTCCAGCTGGACCCGTTGGAGCCATTGGGACCACTCGGTGACTGGTTCGCCGAGGCTGGTGCGTCGATCGATTCGCGATCGATGCCGGAACACGAGTTGCCCTCCTCGCTGGACGACCACGACGGAATCGTGGTGCTCGGTGGCCGGATGAAGGCCGAGCAGGACGACCGTTATCCGTGGTTGGCCGCAGTCAGGTCGCTGTTGAGCGCGGCCGTCGCGCACGACAAGAGCACGCTGGGTATTTGCCTCGGCGCGCAGTTGCTCGCGGCCGCGGCCGGAGGTCGGGTGAGGGCCGGGCATGACGGGCCGGAGATCGGTCCGGCACTCGTGGCGAAGAAAGACGCGGCATGGACCGACCCGTTGTTCGCAGACCTCCCTCTTTTGCAGGACGTCCTGGAGTTCCATACGGACGAGATCGCTCAACTACCACCGGGGGCCGTCCTGCTGGGGGCGTCGCCGAGGTACGAGAATCAGGCGTTCCGCTTGGGGCGGAAGGTTTACGGCCTCCAGTTCCACATCGAGACCACCCCGGACGTGGTGTTGCGTTGGGCGGCCGACCTCGGGGAGGGAGCGGATGCCGTACCGGCCTCGCTCGACGAGGAGGCGTTGACACAGGCTCATGCCGACATCGCCGAGACATGGCGGCCCTTCGCTCATCGGTTCGTCGAACTCGCCGCGGGGAAGCTCGAACCCGCGCAGCCCGTCCGTCCCTCCCTGCCGATCACCGATGGCTGATCGAGCTCGACCGGGGGCGTCGGCAGCTCGCTACGGCTTCACCGAGCGCGGCGCCCAAGAGGCATTGCGCACCACGGGTTGGTGGAACGACGTCGGCCCCGATCCCGAGGCCGGCGACGTGTTGGCGGCGCTCGCGCGTACGCCGGACCCCAATCTCGCGTTGCTCACCGTGGAGCGCATTCGGAACGCGGACGAGAGCGCGTGGCCGGAACTCGACGCCGCGTTGCGTACCGACTTCCAGTTTCGAGCCAGGCTGTTGTCGGTGCTCGGATATTCCACGGTGCTCGGCGACCTGGTCGTCAGTGATCCGGGGTGGTGGCATCGCCTCGCCGTACCCACGCTGACGCCGGTACGGGAGTACGACGCGCGGTTGGCCGATGCCGTCACCACCGACGACGGCACCGTGCTCACCGGCACGGCCGCCGTGCGAGCGTTGCGCGCCACGTATCGCGGCTTGTTGCTGGAGATCGCGGCGTCGGATCTCGCGCACGTCGTCGAGCCGAAGTTGGAGGAAGTGCCGCTCGGTGAGATCACCGGGGCGTTGACCGCCCTGGCCGAGGCCGCGTTGCGAACCGGGTTGCTAGTCGCCGAGCACGAGGTGGGACACAGCGCCGACGCGACGTTGGCGGTTATCGCGATGGGGAAGTGCGGCGCGCGCGAACTCAACTACGTCAGCGATGTCGACGTCGTGTTCGTCGGCGAGGGAGACATCGGGATCGCGACGAGGTTGGCCTCGACACTCATGCGTGTCGTGAGTCAGGCCTGTTTCGAGGTCGACGCGGCGCTGCGGCCGGAGGGGAAGACCGGGGCTCTCGTCCGGTCGCTCGAAAGCCACGAGGCGTACTACACGCGATGGGCCAGGACGTGGGAGTTCCAGGCGTTGCTCAAGGCGAGGCCGGTGGCGGGCGATGTCGAGTTGGGGCGTCGTTACGCCGAGCTTGTCGCGCCCATGGTCTGGTCGGCCGCGGAACGGGAGGACTTCGTCGCCGACGTGCAGCGGATGCGCCGTCGTGTCGAGCGGCACGTCCCCGCCGATCTCGCCGACCGGGAACTGAAACTCGGCCGTGGCGGGCTGCGTGACGTCGAGTTCGCCGTTCAGTTGCTCCAGCTCGTGCACGGCCGAGCCGACACCACGCTGCGATCACCTTCTACTGTGGACGCGCTGGAGGCGTTGGGGGCCGGTGGCTACGTGGGCAGGGCCGACGCGGCGGAGTTGCGGGAGTCCTACGAGTTCCTGCGCACGGTGGAACACCGGTTGCAACTCAGGGGACTGCGGCGCACCCACCTGTTCCCCGAGTTCGACGACGTGGAACAGCTGCGGTGGTTGGCACGGGCGAGCGGGGTGCGGCCGTCGCGAGGCCGCGCCGAGAGCGAAGTGTTGACCGCCGAGTTCCGTAGGCACGCGCGCCGGGTGCGGCGGTTGCACGAGAAGTTGTTCTACCGGCCGCTGCTGGAGGCGGTGTCGAAGGTTCCCACGGCGGCGTTGCGGTTGACGACCCAGCAGGCCGCCAGCCGGTTGGCGGCACTCGGGTACCTCGCCCCCGACGGGGCGCTCCGGCACATCCGTGCGTTGACGGCCGGGGTGTCGAGGAGGGCAGCGATCCAGCAGACGCTGTTGCCCGTGCTGCTGGATCTGTTCGCGGACACCCCCGATCCGGACGGTGGTCTGCTGGCGTACCGGCGCGTGTCCGAAGCGTTGGCCGAAACCCCGTGGTATCTCAGGGTGTTGCGGGACGAGGCGGCCGTCGTCGAGCGGCTCGCCATGTTGCTGGGAACCTCCAAACTGGTGCCGGACCTGTTGGTACGTGCTCCCGAGGTGTTGCAACGGCTGGGGGATCGCGACGCGCTCGCGGGGCGGGACCCCGAGGAAGTGGCACGGTCGTTGCGTGCCGCGGCGGGCAGGCAGCCGGACATGGAGGCCACCGTGGTGGCGGCGCGTTCACTGCGCCGGCACGAGTTGCTGCGGGTGGCGTGTGCCGACCTGCTCGGACTGCTCGACGTCAGCTCGGTCTGCGTCGCGTTGTCGTCCATCTGGACGGCGGTGTTGCAAGCGGCGTTGGCCGCCGCCCTGCGGAGGAAGGCCGAGGAAGCGGGCGGTGAGCGGGCACGCATCGCCGTGATCGGCATGGGCAGGCTCGGCGGCGAGGAGCTCGGGTACGGCTCCGACGCCGACGTGATGTTCGTGTGCGAACCGGTGGCCGGTGCGAGCGACTCCGAGGCCGTCCGGTTCGCCACCGCCGTGGCCGAGTCGGTGCGTTCGGCGCTCGGGGCGCCGAGTCAGGACCCGCCGTTGGTGGTGGACACCGAGTTACGGCCCGAGGGACGCAGCGGCCCGCTGGTCCGCACGTTGGACTCCTACCTCGCCTACTACGCCCGCTGGGGAGAGGTGTGGGAGGCCCAGGCCCTGTTGCGGGCTCGGGTCGTGGCCGGTGACGCGGAACTCGGGGAGCGCTTCCTGGAGGCCATAGCGCCCCTGCGCTACCCGGCCGGCGGTCTCGACGCGGCGAAGACACGTCAGATCCGGCGCATCAAGGCGAGAGTGGAGACCGAACGCCTGCCCAAGGGCGCGGACCCCACCACGCACACGAAACTCGGCCGTGGCGGTCTGGCGGACGTGGAGTGGACGGCGCAGTTGATGCAGTTGCGGTACGCCCACGACGTTCCCGAGCTGCGCACGACCTCGACTTCCGGCGCGTTGCGGACGCTCGCCGACGTGGGGTTGGCCGATCGGGAGGACGTGAACTCGCTCGTCCGGGCCTGGGAACTGGCCACTCGGGCGCGCAACGTGACGATGCTCGTCCGAGGCAAGTCGTCCGATCAGCTTCCCGCCTCGGGACGGGAACTGGCCGCGGTGGCGCGGGTGTTCGGGGCTTCCGCCGACGACGATCCGGGGGAATTCCTCGACACCTACCGGCGGGTGACCCGTCGCGCTCATGCCGTGGTGCAGCGGTTGTTCTACGAGTCGTGAGGGTCACCACCACGGGACGGCGGGGTGGTGGGCGGCATAGGGTGGTGCCGTGAGTGAGCTGGAGCCGTTTCGAGTCCGGATCAAAGTGCGCCATTACGAGCTCGACAGTCTCGGCCACGTGAACCATGCCGTGTACCACCAGTACGGCGAGATCGCTCGGACGGAGTTGTTCGACAAAGCCGGGGGCCTCGAGGGCGAGCTTCGGCAGCGGGGGATGGCTCCCGTGCTGTTGGAGTCGCACATCGTCTACCGCCGGGAGTTGCGTGCGGGCGATGTGGTGGACGTGAGCTGCCGCACGAAATTCGGCGACGGCAAGGTGTTCTGGATGGACAGCGACATCGTCAAGACCGACGGGACGCTGTCGGCCGAGATCCGATGCACGCTCGGCCTCATGGACCTGAACCTGCGCAAGCTCGTGGCCGAGCCCCGTAAGCGTTTCGCCGAGGCCGGACTCGACGTCGACCTGCTCGGCGGTGCCGCGTAAGTCACGGCTCACCGATCACAAGGCGGCGGCGACGGCCGCGCCGACGAAGATCACCTGCAGTACCGTGCGGAGCGGTAACGGGGTGACCGGCTTGCCGCCCAAGGTGAGATTGCGCCGGGCCGCTGACACGTTGGCGGGGAACATCGCCAGCATTAGCAGCGCCAACCCCATGGCGGCCCACCGGGCCAGGGGCGGGACGAGCAGTGCCACGGCGCCACCCAGTTCCAGCACGCCCGTGACGGCCACCAGCAACCGGGGACGGGGCAGGACGGACGGGATCATGGCCGCCATCTCGTCGCGCCAACCCGGCAGGAAGTGCGGAATCCCCGTGAACACCAGCATCAGCGCCAACGCCGCGCGCAGTGAGGGCTGCCAACCGTCCAGGACGTCCACCCCGACCAGACCGGTCAGGCGGAACACGACGAATCCACCGAGAAGAGCGAAGAAGGGTACCAAGGCGCACTCCAATCTTGACACTGACAAGATTGCAGGCGCTCGCTAACTTGTCAATGTCAAGATTGGGAGGTGGGAAAGATCGGAAGCTCGGGCTATCACCACGGGAACCTGAGGCGCGTACTCCTCGACGCCGCACTCGAGGCCATCGTCGAACAGGGCCCCACGGCCTGGAGTCTGCGGGAACTCGCCCGGCGGGCCAACGTCTCCCATGCCGCTCCCGCGCATCACTTCGGTGACAAGACCGGGGTGCTCACCGCCGTGGCCGCGGAGGGGTACGAGTTGTTCGCCGACGCCCTCGAACGCGAGTCGCACGACTTCCAGCGAGTCGGCCTGGCCTACGTGCGGTTCGCTCTGGAGAGACCCGCCTACTTCACCGTGATGTTCCGCCCCGACCTCTACCGCGTCGACGACCCGGATGTGGCCGCGGCGCGGGACCGTGCCCGTGCGGTACTCGTCGCCGGTGCCCGCACGTTTGCGGCCGGTACCGCGCCCGACAGGGCCGTCGTCCTGGCCGCCTGGTCGTGCGCCCACGGTTTCGCTCATCTGTGGTCGAGCGGCGCGTTGCCGGAAAGCGTGGCCGGCGACCCGGAACGGACGGTCGGTGAGATGTTCCGCAGCCTGTTCGGCGGCTCGCACGCCGACGGCCCGCCGGCATGAGTGCCGACGGGCCGTCAGACTCGGCGTACGCGCGGAGTACGCGTCACACGTCGTAGTAGAGCGCGAACTCGTACGGGTGCGGGCGCAGACGCAGCGGGTCGATCTCGTTCTCCCGCTTGTACGCGATCCACGTCTCGATCACGTCGGGGGTGAAGACGCCACCTTCGAGGAGGTAGTCGTGGTCGTTCTCCAGGGTGTCGAGCACGGTGCCCAGGTCGCTCGGCACCAGCTTGACGTCCTTGGCCTCCTCCGGGGGCAGCTCGTAGAGGTCCTTGTCGATGGGCTCCGGAGGCTCGATCTTGTTCTTGATGCCGTCGAGCCCGGCCATCACCATCGCCGCGAACGCCAGGTACGGGTTCCCGGACGAGTCGGGGCACCGGAATTCGATGCGCTTGGCCTTGGCGTTGCTTCCCGTGATCGGGATGCGCACGCACGCGGAGCGGTTGCGCTGCGAGTACACGAGGCTGACCGGCGCCTCGAAGCCCGGCACCAGACGGTGGTAGGAGTTGATGGTCGGGTTCGTGAACGCCAGCAGGCTCGGCGCGTGGGTCAGGATGCCGCCGATGTAGTAGCGAGCCGTGTCGGACAGGCCCGCGTAACCGGACTCGTCGTAGAAGAGCGGCTCTCCGTCCTTCCACAGCGACTGGTGGCAGTGCATGCCCGACCCGTTGTCGCCGAACAGGGGCTTGGGCATGAAGGTCGCCGTCTTGCCCGCGGCGAACGCCGTGTTCTTGACGATGTACTTGAACAGCTGCAGGTCGTCGGCCGCGTGCAGGAGCGTGTTGAAGCGGTAGTTGATCTCGGTCTGGCCGGCGGTGCCCACCTCGTGGTGCGCACGCTCCAGGACGAAGCCCGACTCGATGAGCCGCCGCGAGATCTCGTCACGCAGGTCGGCGTAGTGGTCCACGGGAGGTACGGGGAAGTAGCCGCCCTTGAACTTGGTCTTGTAGCCCTTGTTGCCGCCTTCCTCCTCGCGGCCGGTGTTCCACCAGCCCTCGATCGAGTCGATCTCGTGGAAGGTCGCGTGCTCCGAGGAGTCGAAGCGCACCGAGTCGAAGATGTAGAACTCGGCTTCCGGGCCGAAGAAGGCCGTGTCGGCGATCCCGGACTCCGTGATGTACTGCTCGGCCTTCCGCGCGATGTTGCGCGGGTCGCGGCTGTAGGGCTCGCGAGTGAACGGGTCGTGCACGGAGAAGTTCAGCGACAACGTCTTGTGCTTGCGGAACGGGTCGATGCGAGCCGTCGCGGGATCGGGCAGCAGCAGCATGTCGGACTCGTGAATCGACTGGAAGCCGCGGACCGACGATCCGTCGAACGCGAGACCTTCCTCGAACACGTCCGCGTCGAACGACGACGCGGGAACGGTGAAGTGCTGCATCACGCCGGGCAGGTCACAGAACCTCACATCGACGAACTGCACGTCCTCGTCCGCGATCAGACGTAGGACGTCCTCTGGAGTAGTGGACACCCTCGGTGACTCCTTCGTGGTCGGTGGCCAGCGGCAGTGTTCTTGGCGCCCCACGCTAAGAGCGCGGTGTTGCCCGACCATCACCTCGATGTTTCGCGGACGTTAACTGGGTGGCTCGGTGGCGGTCGGCGACACAACCGGATTGACCGGATCCGACACGGGCTACACCCGGCGAATACCCTGGACGAGTGGCACGATGGACCGGCGAATGGCTGCAGACACTCTCGTCCGGAGGGGCGACCACTCAAGAGCCCCCTCAGTGGCCGGGTGAGCGCTTCGGACTTCCCGAGCACGGGCCCCGCTCCGTGGCGGGCTCGGGGCGGCGGTTGCTCGCGCTCGTGGTGGACCTGGTCCTCGCGTCCCTGCTGACGGCCCTTTTCACGCGCCCGGACTACTCCGATCTGGCCGCCATGCAGGAACACAACTTCTGGGCGTTGGCGACCTGGGCCGTCATCACGGTCGTACCCGTGGCGCTCTTCGGGTTCACCCCCGGCATGGCGGTGACGGGCATCCGTGTGGCGAGGCTGGACGGCAAGGCCGTCATCGGACTATGGCGGGCCGCCCTGCGGTGCGTGCTGACCTTCTTCGTCATTCCCGCCGCTGTACGCAACCCCGACAACCGTGGCTGGCACGACCGCCTCACCAACACCGTCGTGGTGTCGATGCGGTAACCCTCGGCGACGTGCCGCCACCGTGACGAACGGGTCTCAGCGCCGACGAATGGTGCGCTGCAGGTTGCGCATCTTCGCGCCCTGCGGGATGGGACCCTTCGGCAGGGCCGCGCCGCGGTTACCGAGCGCCGTGAGCTTGGTTTCGAGGACGTCGATGTCGCGGGGCCTGAGGTTACGCGGCAGCTTCATGAGGTAGGTCTGCAGCTTGCGCAACGGCACCTGGCCCTCGTCGTTGCCCACGATGACGTCGTAGATCGGGGTGTCACCCACGAGCCGCGCGATGCGCTTCTTCTCCTGGGCCATCAGGTTCTTCACGCGATGCGGCGCACCCTCCGCCACGAGGATGATTCCGGGACCGCCCAGCACGCGGTGCACGGCGTCGAGCTGCGTCGTCGCGGCCACCGTCTGCGTCACCCGCCAGCGCCCGCGCAAGTTGTCCAGGGCCCACGCGGCGGCCCCCGGCTGGCCCTCGGCCTTCGTGAACACGGTCTTCTGCACTCGACGACCGAAGACGATCATGGCGGCGAGCAGGCCCAGCATGATGCCGATCGGCAGCAGCCACCACTGGATCCCCATGAGCCACCCGAGCCCGAAGACGATCCCGGTGACGACGAGGAAGGAGCCGAGCATCCAGGGGATGAGGGCCTTGTCCTCTTTACGCTGGATCGAAAACGCCTGGAAGATCTGTGCCCGCCTGGCCTTGCTCGCCGCGCGCTTTTCCCGCTTGGCCTGCTTGGCAGCTTCCTTGTCCTGCTTTCCCGCCATAATTCCCCAGGATACGGGCGCCAGGGTGGACGTCGGCTCGTCGGTCCCCTCTGCGAGGATGCCGGAGTGGTCAGCACACGACGCCCGGTTCGACCGGAGGACCCGCTCGACGGTCTCGATCCGGAACAGCGTGCGGCCGCGAGCGCTCCTCGCGGCCCGGTGTGTGTGCTCGCCGGTGCCGGGACGGGCAAGACGCGCACGATCACTCGTCGTATCGCCTACCTCGTACGACAGGGACACGTCGCCCCGACGCAGGTACTCGCGGTGACCTTCACGGCCCGCGCGGCGGGAGAACTCCGGGCGCGCTTGCGGCAACTCGGCGTCGAGGGTGCTCAGGCCCGTACCTTCCACGCCGCGGCCCTCCGGCAACTGCGGTACTTCTGGCCTCGTGTGGTGGGCGACGCGCAGTGGGAGCTCCTCGACGGCAACAAGCTTCGCCTCGTCGGACATGCTGCCAACAAGGTGGCCCTGCCCACGGAGACGGAGGTCCTGCGGGATCTCGCGGGTGAGATCGAATGGGCCAAGGCGTGCCTCGTGGGCCCCGACGACTACCCGGCCGTGGCCAAGGAGCGTCGTCGCGACATCGGGTACCCGGTCGAGCAGGTCGCGGATGTCTACTACACCTACGAGCGGCTCAAAAACGACCGGCGACTGCTCGACTTCGACGACCTCCTGCTGCACACCACGGCGGCCCTGGAGGAGTACCCCGAGGTGGCGCGGGAGTTCCGGGAGCGTTACCGCTGCTTCGTGGTGGACGAATACCAGGACATCACGCCCGCTCAGCAGCGGTTGCTCGACGCCTGGCTCGGTGGACGCGACGACGTGACGGTGGTCGGCGACGCCAACCAGACGATCTACTCCTTCGGCGGAGCGTCGCCGCGTCCCCTGCTGGAGTTCACCCGGCGGTATCCGAATGCCACCGTGGTCCGGCTCGAACGGGACTACCGTTCCACGCCGCAGGTGGTGGAACTGGCCAACCGGGTCATCAGCGGGGCACGGGGGCGTCCCGCGGGCGCGCGGTTGCGGCTGGTGGGTCAGCGCCCCGACGGGCCACGACCGACGTTCTCCGAGTACGACGACGAGCCCGCCGAGGCCGCCGCGGTGGCCCAGCGAGTCCGGGAACTCATGGCCGAGGGCGTTCCGGCCGGGGAAATCGCTGTGTTGTTCCGGGTCAACGCGCAGTCCGAGACCTACGAACGAGCGCTCGCCGATGCCGGGGTGCCTTACCAGGTTCGGGGAGGCGAACGCTTCTTCTCCCGCCCCGAAGTCCGGAAGGCGATGACCGCCCTGCGTGCCGCCTCGGCCTCGGAGCCCGAAGTCGGGACGGCGGATCTGCCCACCGCGGTGGGGCGGGTCCTGGCCCCGCTCGGTTGGGGGCCTCGGCAGCCAGTCGGGGGAGCGGCGCGCGAACGGTGGAGCGGGCTGCAGGCCCTGTACGAACTCGCGCAGGACTTCGCGGCGGAGTTCGCGGCGGTGTCCGAGGGGGAACAGCCGACCCTGGCACGTTACGTTGCCGAACTCGACCAGCGTGCCGCCGCGCAGCATCCTCCCGCAGTGGACGGTGTGACACTCGCGTCGCTCCACGCGGCAAAGGGACTCGAATGGGATGCCGTCTTCCTCGTCGGTCTCGCCGAGGGCACCGTGCCGATTCAACACGCCACCACGGAGGACGCGATCGAGGAGGAACGCAGGCTGTTCTACGTGGGCGTGACTCGCGCCAGGGAACACCTCGCGCTCAGTTGGTCCCTCTCCCGGCTGCCCGGTGGCCGTCCGCACCGTGGGCGCAGCCGGTTTCTCCACGGACTCGCTCCCGAGGACGAGCCCGCTCCGCGCGTTCGCCGTTCGTCGCGACGCCGCACGAGGGAACGAGCGGTGTGCGGTGCCTGCGGTCGTCCCCTCGGGACCACGTTGGAAATCAAGATCGGACGCTGTGCCGATTGTCCTCCCGACATCGACTGAACGGCGTTCCGACGTCCGTCGGCGGCGGAGTGACCACGAGGGAACGGTTCGTCGGTGAGATTTTCCCGGCCGGTCCCGCCGACGCCCCCGACCGCAGGTGGGAACCGGCCTAAAAACCCTGGTCGGAAGGGTTTTTCGGAAGCTCGGGAAGTTCGTCGAAAAATAAGTTGCCGTGCCGGGCGCGGGGCAATAACCTGCAAGCACTGGGTGGATACTGTGCGATCTTGACCGCCGTCGCAAGCGGTGGATCGCGGGACAGCGAGAGGAGGTGCCAGCGATGACGCTCAACTGCAGGAACGGCATTGCCGGCACGCCGCTGTCCCGGATGGTCGACGTCGTTCGAGGACGTCGTCACGTCCTGGTGCCGCGGGATGCGCAGCAGAGCCGGGCGACAGCGAAAGTCAACGCTGTCTCCGTTCTCGTTGCTGTCGACAGTGTCGCGGCCGTCGATGCGGCATTCCGTCGTATGACCGCCGTTCTGCCGAAGCAGTTCTGGGTTCCGTTGTGCCCACAGGAGAGTGCCACCTGACCTAGGTGTCAGTGGAACAGGCTCACGAAGGCCGCGGAACCGTACCCCGGATCCGCGGCCTTCGTGCTGTTTCGGTCCGGGTATCGGCTGGATCAAGTAGCGCACAACAACACGAGGGAGAGAACGAATGTCATCGGCGATCGCCTTCGCGTCAGAGAAGGCGTCGGAGAAGTTATCGACCGACACCGCCGGGACGACGGGTGTGGCCGACCTGCTCGATTCCGTCACCGCGCAGGAGACCGACCTACCGTGCCGCGTGGGGGATGCGGACCTGTGGTTCGCCGAGGCCCCGGCGGACCTGGAACAGGCGAAGTACCTGTGCGGCGACTGCCCCGTCAAGGAATCCTGCCTGGCTGGAGCGCTCGCGCGGCGTGAGCCCTGGGGTGTGTGGGGCGGCGAGATCTTCGAAAGGGGTGTCGTGGTGGCGCGGAAGCGGCCGCGTGGCCGCCCTCGCAAGCACCCGGTGACGCCCTCCGACTCCTCGGCGAGGCAGCGGACCGGAGAACGGAGCGCGGCATGACCACCACACTCCTCCGCGATCGGCAGGTAGTTCGGCGAGACGTGGCTCACCGCATCGCCCCACTCGTCGATTCCCCCACTTCGAGCAACAAGGAGTACACCGCCATGTTGATGCATGAAGAACTCGCCAGAGAACGAATACGGGACATGCTGCAATCGGCTACCGAACGACGTGCGGCCCGATCCGCCGGGAAATCTCGGCGATGGGCACGCTTGATCGGCCGAGCCCGGCTTCGAAAGCGGCAAAACCATTAGGGAACGAGGTGGGGACGGTGGAATACTCCGCCGTCCCCACTTTCGTGATCTTGGAAGGAGAGTTCCGCCGTGGCCGCCGTGACGCCCGACAACATCGACTGGTCGGCCAAGCTGAGTGCGATGCGCCGGCTCGACATGCTCGAACGGGACGCTGTGCACGGCGTCGCCCGCAAGCTCGCCGGAACGTTGCCGCCGGGAGCGGTCGTCGTGGACGCGGGATGCGGAACCGGAGGAATGAGCGTCGCGCTCGCGTCGGTGCTGCGTGAAAACGGTGGAGGCCGGTTGGTGCTGGTCGACGCCAGTGACGCGCTCCTCGCGGTGGCACGGGAGGCGGCCACGGCCGCCGGGGGAGACACCGTCTCGGTGAGCACGGTGGTCGCGGACCTCGCCGACGACTCGTCGGTGGCGCGGATACCGCGAGCCGACCTCGTCTGGGCGTCGGCCATGGTGCATCACCTGCCGGACCAGCAAGCGGGAGTGACGACACTCGCGCGTTTGCTTGCTCCCGGCGGGCTGTTGGCACTCGCCGAAGGTGGTACGGGCCAGACGTTCGTTCCGTGGGACCTGGGGCTGGGACGGCCCGGTCTGGAGGCCCGGCTCAACGCGGCGCGGGACGCCTGGTTCGGCGAGCTGCGCGCGAACATCGAGGGCGGGGTCGCCATGCCCTACGGCTGGACCACGGCACTGGTCCGGGCCGGACTCGAGGAAGCCACGGCGTTTAGCTACCTCGTCGAGCATCCCGCTCCTCTGGGAGAGAGCACTCGCCGCTACGTAGTGGAGCGGTTCACCTGGCTTGCCGAGACGGTGGGCGACCGAGTCGACCCGAGCGACCGGGAGACCCTGACCGCGCTGCTCGACCCCGAGGGGCCGCACTACGTCGGTGCGCGCGACGACGTGTTCGTGCTCTACGCCCGCACCGTCCACACGGCGCGGCGGCCGTCCTGACGTCCTCATCGTCGATCACGCGGCGACACGGGCTTCGGACACCACGTGGGGGCGGGGGCGTCCCGCCGCCCGGCGAAAACCACGCACCAACTCGGCGATGACGAACTCGGCGTGGTGCCGAACCAGCGACGGTGTGGTGCGGACCAGTACCACTCCCGCGGCGGTGAGGGCGAGACGGTCGCGTTCGCTCCCGACGTCCACGGGGGCTATGGACCAGGCCAGGCCGACCTCGTCCCACCACGCGTCCACACTGCCGAGGCGACGGCGGTCGCGGGTGAAGACGGTGGTGTCCCACCGCGGTGGGGGAAGCGGGCAGTGTCGTATCACCTGCCGCGCGGTTCTGCGCAGGTCGGACTGGTCGGT
Source organism: Saccharomonospora glauca K62 (assembly GCF_000243395.2). Lineage (NCBI taxonomy): Bacteria > Bacillati > Actinomycetota > Actinomycetes > Pseudonocardiales > Pseudonocardiaceae > Saccharomonospora > Saccharomonospora glauca. The sequence continues at coordinate 796,309 of NZ_CM001484.1, forward strand.
GCGCGTCAGGGTGCGAAGCTGCGCTCGAACGGCCGCGGACCCACGCTGGTTGCCCGTTTCGAGCTCGTCACGGAGCTCCCGCAGGTCGCAGAGTCCTTCCTGCACGGGAAGCGTCAACAACCGCCGAATGAGGTCGAGGTCGGTTTCCCGGCGGGCCGCGTCGAGGGCCGCTCGCGCCGGTGGGGCGTAGGGCACCCCTTCGAGGGTAACGGGAGCGGGCAGTCGTGCGGTGCGTTCGACGGTCACGAACGCGGGCGGGGTGAGGCGGCGATGTGCCGCCACGAGCGCCCCGACGGCCGTCGGTGGGGGCAGCCGGACCCCGTAGGCGCGCAGGGCGTCGATGCCCGTGATCACGCTCTCGGGGCCCAGGTAGGCGACGGCGGCCTGGAGCAACTGGTGTCGGGTCGGCTCGCCGGTGCCGAGCAGGACGACACCGGGAGCGAGCCGTCGCCACGGCCCGCCCGGCCTGCATCGTTTCGTGATCGTGCTCGGCGGCACGCCGAGGGAGCGGAGCTGCGCCACGGAGAGCACGCGCGCCCGACCGTCCTGCGCGGGAACTGGGGAACGTACGGCCGAGAACACCGAGGCCAGCGTAGGTGTGGAAGTGGAGGTCGCGGATCGTGTCGTACGAGTCGTTGTCGCCATGGCCCGAGCCTGCACCGCACTCTCGGGGCATGGCGCCACTCAGTACGCGATGTGGACAACCACCGTGGACGAACGGTGCCGCTCGGGGCTTCGGACGGGTTTCTGTGGACAACCGCGAGTTCGCGGCGGGGCCTCGTCAGTCGGCGAATCCGGGTTGCCACCGTTCGACGATCGAGCGCACGGGCAATTCGGCGTCCAACTGGCACAGGATGCCGATCGCTCCCGCCGTGACGCGGTGGATCAGCAACCACTGAGGCGGCAAGTTGAGCGAACGGCCGATGTGGAAGTCCTTGTTCTTCGTGTCGCCCATGCGCATCGCCTGTTTCTGCGCCCACTGCCGCGTGAAGTGGAAACTCTCGTCGGTCAACGGGGCGACGAGCGGGAGCAGCCAGGCGTAGACGTCGTCGGCGTCGAGCCCCACCTCCGGTCGCACGAACCCCTCGGCCCGCAGCACCTCGAAGAGATCCCGCGACCGCCCTTCGAGGGCCAGCCGCATCATCACGCCGAGAGCGCGCGGCGCGCCGTCCGGCAGGTTCGCGACGGCCCCGAAGTCGATCACGCAGAGCCGCCCGTCGTCGAGCAGCATGAAATTGCCGGGATGGGGATCGGAGTGCAACAGCCGCGCCCTGGCGGGGGAGGAGTAGTGGAACTCGGCCAGCAACCGGCCCGCCCTGTTGCGTTGCTCGACCGTGCCGTCCGCGATGACGCGTGAGTACGGGATTCCCGTGACCCACTCCGACACGATCACCTTCGGAGCACTCGCGACCACCTTGGGGACGAACACGTTCTCGTCGTTGTGGAACGCCTTCGCGAAGCGGCGCTGGTAGTCGGCCTCACCTCGGTAGTCGAGTTCCTCGTCCATGCGCTCGGCGAGCTCCGCCAGCAGCGGCTTGACCTCCGTGCCCGGCAGGAGTGCCTGGAAGAGCCTGCTGAACCGCTGGAGTTGCCTGAGGTCGCTGCGCAGCGCCTCGTCCGCGCCCGGATACTGAACCTTCACGGCGACTTCCCTGCCGTCGTGCCAGACAGCTCGGTGTACCTGGCCGATGCTCGCCGCCGCGGCGGGTTCGTCGTCGAACTCGGCGAACCGTTTGATCCATGACCGGCCGAGCTGTTCGGCGAGCACTCGGTGGGTCTGGCGGGCCGGCATCGGAGGCGCGGCCGCCTGGAGCCGGGTCAACGCGTCGCGGTACGGGGCGGCGAACTCCTCCGGCACGGCGGCTTCGAACACGCTGAGTGCCTGACCGAACTTCATGGCACCGCCCTTGAGCGTGCCGAGCACCTCGAAGAGCTGTTCAGCGGCCTTGGCCGAGAGGGTGGCGTTGATCTCCTCGGCGCTCTGACCGGCGAGACGCCGACCCCAGCCACCGACAGCCCGGCCCGCTATGCCGAGAGGCAGGCTCGCCAGCTTTGCCGTTCTCGCCATCGTCCGGCGAGGCAGGGGGGCGTCCGCTTGATCGTCGCGGGAGTCGCGGGAGTCCGTCACGACAGCGATTCTGCCTCCCCGATCACCGCTTCCGCACTGATTTTGATGTGTGAAAGGGAAATTCAGTGGTGTGCCCGCTGCTGCGGGGCGCCGCAGGGACAGTGGGGGTGCGGGGGCCACTCCCGCTTGGTGACGACGCCCGTGACGCAGTCGAACTCCAGCGTCGCGTTCCACGTCGGCGGGGGTTCGACGGTGAGTGCGGGCGGCGTGGCTCGCAGCGCTCGCAGAGCCTGGCCCACCGCCAGCGCGGCGGTGCCGTACACGGTCGTGAGGTCCGCCTCCTGGTACCGCCCGGCGAGCTGCCCCGCGATGCGGGGCCAGCAGGAGTCGCGTCCGGTGCGATGCAGGTCGGCGCATCTCAGGCAGCTACTTCGACCGGGCACGACCAGCGGGCCGACGATGCCGACGCCGTCCCTGACCCGCGCCACCAGGTGGGGGATGCCCCACGACATCAGGTCGGTCACCACCTCCGGGGCGGGCACCACCGCGTCGGTCAGGACGACGAGGTCGGTGGGCGTGACCCCGGGGCGCAACCGCGTGACCCGCACCTCCGGACCGCGCCGTCTCGCGAGATCGGCGAGCGCGGCCGCGCGAGGCCGGCCCACGTCCTCGTCGCGAAAGCCGGCCCCGACGTCGGTGTCGGACACGACGCCGTCGGCGGCGAGGCACAGCCTGGCCACACCGGCTCCGGCCAGCAGCGTGGTGACGGCGGCCGCCAGGCGACCACCGCCGTGAACACCGATCGCGTGGGCGGTGTGACCGACGGCGATGCCCGACGGGCTCAGAGGCGTCCCCGGAGAACCGGCGGAAGGTTCCGCGTCCTCGACAAGGCCGCGTTCGGCCAGTCCGCACAGCATGGCTCGGAGGCGGTCAGCGTGCTCGTCCCGCACCAGCGACAGGAGCGTGTCGGTGCTGCGTCGTCCGTCCAAGCCGCGGAGGACGTCCACCAGGACGGGCGGGAGATCGGTGGCGATGACGCCGTGGCGCGGGTCGAGACCGATCTGGAGTTCGCCCTCACGGCGCTCCACCACGGGCAGCCCGGCGCGCAGGCGCGGCCGCCTCGGCAGCGGAACGCGGGAGGCGACCTGCGGCGGTGATCCGGTCATGCGCTCACTGTGGCCGTGATCCGGGAATCCCGCACACCCTGTGACGGAGTTGTCCACAGGGTGACACGCGTGTGGACAACTCGGGGTGATCCGGCTCCGTGATCGCCGACGATGTCGGTGCTTGGCCTTACCTTTGTTCCCGTGGCCGACGCACGGTTTCCCTCCCTCAGGAATCGGAACAGCACACAGCGGGACGCCGCTGGCAAGAAAGAGAAAGTGGAAGTCCGGAGGAGCCCCCGACGCCGCCGGACGGTCACCGCGTACCGGGACGGTGACACGCTCGTCGTACTGATCCCTGCCACCATGACGAAGGCGGAGGAGAAACACTGGGTGGCCGAGATGCAGCGCAAGCTGCAACGCGCGGAGAGCCGCCGCGCCAGCCCGGCGCGCGCCTCCGACGAGGCCCTCCTCCTGCGGTGTACGCAGCTTTCCCGTCGTTACCTGGACGGCACGGCGCAACCCGCGAGCGTGCGGTGGGTTCCGCCCATGCGTACGCGGTGGGCCTCGTGCACGCCGGCCGATCGCACCATCCGGGTCAGCGAACGACTCAGGGACGTGCCGTCGTGGGTGCTCGACTACGTCCTCGTGCACGAGCTGGCGCACCTACGGGTGGCCGAGCACAATCGCACGTTCTGGAACCTGGTCAGGCGGTACCCGAAGACCGAGCGCGCCATCGGGTACCTCGAAGGGCTCTCGGCGGCCGAGCGGCTCGCCGGCTCGTCCAGCCCCGACTGACCGGGATGCTCGGAGGCGTCGCCGACGTGAATCCGGCGGCGCCTCACTCCTCGTCGTTCTTGTCGCCGTTCTCGTCGCCGTCGTCGGAAGGTTCGGCTTCTCCCCGCTCGGCCTCATCCCGGCGGGCGCGCTCGGCCCGCTCCAACTCCGCGAGAGGGTCGATGCCGTCGTCGAGGGCGCCGTTGTCGCCGAGCCGCTCGGCGAAACCGATCGGATCGTCGAGATCGTCGGCGGTGGGCATGAGATCGGGGTGGCTCCACAGGGTGTCGCGAGCCTGCATTCCGTGACGGTCACCCACGAGCTTCCACAGTGCGGACGCGGCGCGCATCCGGCGAGGACGTAGTTCGAGCCCCACGAGAGTCGCGAACGTCTGCTCGGCGGGGCCGCCCGTGGCGCGGCGTCGACGCAGGGTCTCGCGCAGCGCCTCGGCACCGGGAAGTCGTTCCCCGACGGCGTCCGCCACGACGACGTCGACCCAGCCCTCCACGAGCGCGAGCAAGGTCTCCAGCCTGCCGAGCGCCGCCTGCTGTTCGGGCGTCCTCCGGGGTTCCAGGAGGCCGGAGGACATGACCTCCTCGATGCTGGCCGGGTTGGTGGGATCGACACGCCCGGCAAGCTGCTCCAGCGCGCTGGTGTCCACCGTGATCCCCGAGGCGAATTCCTCGACCGTTGCCAGCAGGCGCTGCCGCAGCCACGGGACGTGGGCGAAGAGCCGCTGGTGCGCGGCTTCCCGTGCGGCGAGGAACACGAGCACCTCGCTCTTCGGACGCTCCAGCCCCTCGGTGAACTTGTCGATGTTCTTGGGCAGCAGGGCCGACGTGGTCTCGGGACCGAGCGGTAACCCGACGTCCGTGGACGTGAGGACCTCGGACGCGAGCCCCGCCAGCGCGTTGCCGAGCTGGGAGCCGAACGCCATGCCGCCCATCTGACCGACCATCGACAGCAGCGGACCGGCCGCTCGCTTGGCCTCCTCGGGAAGGGCCTGCATCCACGCGTTCGACATCTGCTTCGCCACCGGGTCGCACAACCGCTGCCAGGTGGGAAGCGTCTTGTCGATCCAGTCCCGCGCCGTCCACGTCGCGGTGACGGTGGCTCCGGCGGGCAGGATCGTGGCCTCGTCCAGCCAGAGTTCCGCGAGGTGGGCCGAGTCGCGTACGGCCGCCTCGCCCGTCCGGTCGCCCGCCGCGAAACCCAACTGCCCCTCGGAGCCCAGGCGTTGCAGGGCGATCTGTTTGGCCAGGTCGTAGTTCACCGGCCCCGAAGAGCTGCCGGCCTGGCTGAGCATCTGTCCGAGCTGGCTGAGCATCTGTCCCAGCTGCTGGAAGGCGTCGGCGCCCGAGCCGGATTGCCCGCCCGACGATTCGTTGTCGCGGCCTTTGTCGGGATCGGGGAGTCCGAAGCCGAACGGTGGGTTGCTCATAACACCACCGTACGCGGCTCGGGGGACGTCCGTAGAACGGACCGTGACGCCCACGGCGAACACGCGCGACACGGTCCGTAGGCTGGTCGCGTGAGTGAGTCCCCGGACAAGGCAGCAGCGACCGAGCAACCCGCCGGGCGTTCCGTCGGCACACTCAGTGACAACGAGGAGGCGCGGTGGCCCTCGGGGAGGGGCCGCGACGGTCGGCGGTTGAGCAGACGCGGCTGGACGATGGTGGCCAGCGCCGTACTCGTGCTCACGTTCGCGATGTTGGGTGCGTTCGTCCGCGTGCCCTACGTGGCGCTCGGTCCGGGGCCGACGTACGACACCCTCGGGGAGGTGGACGGCACCGCGGTCGTCGAGGTCAACGGCGAGCGGACCTATCCCACCAGTGGTGAGCTCCGCATGACCACCGTGGCGCTCAACGACAACATGACGTTGTTCGGCGCGCTCGGCATGTGGCTCAGCGGCCGCTACGCCCTCGCGCCGAGGGAGGAGTACTTCCGGCCGGGACAGTCGGAGGAGGAGGTGCGCAGGGAGAACCTGCGGCAGTTCCAGGACTCGCAGAGCAACGCCGAGGTGGCGGCGTTGCGCAAGCTCGGCTATCCGGTGGTGGCCGTGGTCGACCAGATCGTGGAGGACAGCCCCGCCGCGGGCGTTCTCGAACCCGGCGACCGGCTCGTGGCGGTGGACGGCAGGAAGGTGTCCGACTCCGACGCGGTGCGCGAGGTCCTCGGCGGCACTCGTCCGGGCCAGACGGTGGCCGTGACGTTCCAGCGGGGTGAGGAGGAACGGACGGAGTCGGTGACCCTGGCGCGGCACCCGGAGGGGTCCCACGGTTTCCTCGGCATCCAACCCGCGGACAGCACCGAGACGTCCTTCGACGTGGAGATCGCGTTGGAGGACGTCGGCGGACCGTCGGCCGGACTGATGTTCGCGTTGGCGATCGTGGACGAGTTGACTCCGGGCCAGCTGACCGGGGGCAAGCACGTCGCCGGGACCGGAACCATCGACGCGAAGGGCAACGTCGGCCCCATCGGCGGGATCTCGTTCAAGCTCGTCGCCGCCCACGAAGCCGGTGCCACGGCCTTCCTCGTGCCCGAGGACAACTGCGGCGAGGCCGTGGCCGCCGCACCGGACGGCCTCCAGCTCCTCCGGGTGGGAACGCTCGACGAGGCGGTCAGCGCGTTGGAGTCACTGGCGGCCGGGCGTCCGGTGCCGACCTGCGAGGGTTGACGAGGGGTTCACGGCTGGAGTGTGGCCCGCAGCGCCTCCACCAGGTTCGGTGCGAGGTCGGCGCTTTCGACCACCTCGTCGACCGGGTCGGAGTCGTCGCCGGGGGCTATCCCGCGCAGCCGCATGACGCAGGAGGCGGAGCCGTCGCGGAGGACGGCGGCCACGAGCCGGGCCTCGGTACGGCGCGGGTGGTTGGCCGCGGCTTGCCGCAGGCGTTCCAGATCCTGCTCGCTGACGTCGCCGTCGGCTTCGTCGGTCAGGTCGGGCAGCTCCTGCTCGGCGTCCGGGGGAAGCACGATGATCTCCTGGGCCAGGGCGCAGCCGTGGACCGCGTCGGGCCAGGCGATGCGGCCGAGGGCCTCCGCGAGGTCGCCTTCGGGCAGTGAGTCCTGGGCGACCGGGGTGAACTCGCTGTCCTGATCGAGGTGGGTGGCGAGTTCGGGTTGTTGACGGAGCAGATCCGTCGTCGGCACCAGTGCGAACAGCTGAGGCTGTTGGTCCCAGCCGCCACTCGCGACGAACTCCTCGACCTCGCGGGCCAACGCGGCTACCCTTCCGGGTCCTGCCCGGTTCTCGTTCTCCGTCATGACGCCATCCTGACAGGCGGCGGGCCCGACCTGCGCGGCGCCCGATTTGGGGGGCTTCGGGAACTCGGGTAGCCATCCGTACAGTTAGGTAACCAGGGACGCTTTGTAGGTCGGCGCCCTGACAACGACAGCCTTGACCACGGGAGTGTGCGTAGTGGCCACCCGGCCTCCAGCCAGCTTGCCGAAACTTTCTCGGCGCGCCCGCGTGTTGCTCATCATCGCGGCCGTCCTCGTTCTTCTGCTCCTGCTCGGTGCCCGTTTGCTGGACACGTACGTGGACTGGCTGTGGTACGGCGAGGTCGAGGCACGCGGTGTCTTCACGACGATACTGCTGACTCGGGTGGCGCTGTTCTTCGCGACGGGCGTGCTGGTGGGCGGTCTGCTCGGGTTGAGCCTGTGGCTCGCGTACCGCACCCGTCCGGTGTTCGTTCCCGTGTCGAGCACCGACGACCCGCTCGCGCGGTATCGCTCGCTGATCGTGGCCCGGACGAAGCTGTTCGGCATCGGCATCCCGGTGATCGCGGGCCTCATCGCGGGGGCCAGCGGTCAGGGCAGTTGGGAAGTCGTGCAGATGTGGCTGAACGGCACCGAGTTCGGTCGTACCGACCCGGTGTTCGGCAAGGACGCCAGCTTCTTCACGTTCGACCTGCCGTTCTACGGCTGGCTGCTCGGCTGGATCTTCGTGGCGCTGATCATCTCCTTCTTCGGCGCCGTCGTGACCCACTACCTGTTCGGTGGCATCCGGCTGGCGGGACGGGGCGGTCAGATCTCCTCGCCGGCCAAGGTGCACCTGCTCGTGCTGGTCGGCGTGTTCGTGCTGTTCAAGGCGCTCGAGTACTTCTTCGACCGATACGAGCTGTTGTTGTCCGGCCGCAACGACCTCTTCACGGGGGCCGCCTACACCGACCTGCACGCGGCCATGCCGGCCAAGCTGATCCTGCTGTGCATCTCCGTGCTCTGCGCCATCGCGTTCTTCGCGGGCGCGTTCCTGCGGAACATCCAGCTCCCCGCCATCTCGCTGGTGCTGTTGCTGCTGTCGGGTCTGATCCTGGGCGTCGCCTGGCCCGCGGTGCTGGAACAGTTCTCCGTTCGCCCGAACGCGAACGAGAAGGAAGCCGAGTCGATCGAGTACAACATGGCGGCCACCAAGTTCGCCTACCAGCTCGACTCGCAGACCGTCGAGATCAGGGAGGACTACACGGGCAACACGAACGCGTCCCCCGAGGAGATCCGGGCGGACGCGGGCACGATCCCGAACATCCGGCTTCTCGACCCGAACGTGCTGAGCTCCACCTTCACGCAGCGGGTCGGTCGCGAGAACTTCTACGGCTTCCCCGAGAAGCTGGACGTCGACCGCTACACGGTCGACGGCGAGGAACAGGCGTACATCGTCGCGGCGAAGGAGATCAACACCAACGGTCTCGCCGAGAACCAGCAGACGTGGATCAACCGGCACCTGGTGTACACCCACGGTAACGGCTTCGTGGCGGCGCCGGCCAACACGATCGACCGCGCCCTGGAGGACGCCAACAGCGACGGTGGTTACCCGCTCGCCCGGACGAGTGACACGCAGAACCCCGAGGGCGCGGGCATCCGGGTCGACGAACCCCGTATCTACTACGGCGAGCTGGCCACGGACTACGCGATCGTGGGCGGGACGCCGGGACAGGCGCCGGGTGAGTACGACACCGCCACCGACCGGGGCTACCTCTACAAGGGCAAGGGCGGCGTCCCGATCGACAACCTGTTCAACCGACTGGTCTTCGCCGCGCAGTACGGGGAACGCAACATCCTGTTCTCCGACCAGATCAGCGACGGCGCCAAGATCATGTACCACCGCGACCCGCGGGAACGGGTGGAGAAGGTCGCCCCGTGGCTGACGGTGGACGGCGACCCCTACCCGGCGGTGGTCGACGGGCGTATCCAGTGGATCGTCGACGGTTACACCACGCTGAACAACTACCCGTACTCCCAGCGGACCTCGTTGGGAGGGGCCACCGAGGACTCCCTCACCGGGGTGGCTCGGCAGCAGGACAACCGGATCAACTACATCCGCAACTCCGTCAAGGCCACCGTCGACGCGTTCGACGGCACCGTGACGTTGTACGAGATGGACGAGAACGATCCGGTGCTGAAGACGTGGATGAAGACGTTCCCCGGCCTGGTCAAGCCGCAGTCGGAGATCTCCGACGAACTGCGGGCCCACTTCCGCTACCCGGAGGACATCTTCAAGGTGCAGCGTGAGCTGCTGACGAAGTACCACGTCAACAGCGCGCAGGAGTTCTACTCCACCCAGACGTTCTGGAACGTGCCCCAGGACCCGACCCAGGAGGGCGGCCTCGACCCGAACTCCGACACGGCCAACCAGCCGCCGTACTACATCTACGCGCAGGCTCCGGGGCAGGACAAGCCGACGTTCCAGATCACGAGCGCGTTGACGCCGCTGGCGCGGCAGTACCTCGCGGCGTGGGTGACGGTGTCGTCCGATCCGGAGGACTACGGCAAGATGACGGTGCTCAAGCTGCCCACCGGCGGTGGTCAGCAGCTTGAGGGGCCGGTGCAGGTCCAGAACGCCTTCCAGAGCAATCCGAAGTTCACCCAGGACCGGACCCTGCTCGGCAACCAGAGTGTCGACATCATCTACGGAAACCTGTTGACGCTGCCCGTCGCGGGCGGGTTCCTCTACGTCGAGCCCGTCTACATCCAGCAACGCAACGCGCAGAGCTATCCGCAGCTGGCTCGGGTGCTGGTGTCGTACGGCGGCCGGATCGGTGTCGCCTCGACGCTCAACGAGGCGCTGGACGAGGTGTTCGGCGAAGGAACGGGTGAGGCCGCGACCGGCCCGGCCGACCAGAATGGAACGGACAGTGGCGACACCGACGGGCAGGAGCAGCCACCGCCGACCTCGGGCAACGACGACCAGGCGACGCCGCCGCCTCCGAGCGGCGATTCCGGTGGCACGGAGATCGACCAGGCCGTTGCCGACATCCAGGCGGCGCTGGAGAAACTGAAGGCCGCTCAGCGCTCCGGGGACTTCGCGGCTCAGGGCGAGGCGCTGAAGGAGTTGGACGAGGCGGCCGCGCGGTACGAGAAGCTCACCGGTTCGGGTAACTGAGGCTGTGATCTCGGGGACACCCACTTTGCGTCGGGCGGTAACCCTGACGTAAAGTGGGTGTCACCGAAGGGGTGAAAGCTACGGCGGACATACCCCGACCCCCCTGAGACAAGGGGGAGAGGGATGTGCTAAAGTAGTAATCACAACGACGCGGGGTGGAGCAGCTCGGTAGCTCGCTGGGCTCATAACCCAGAGGTCGCAGGTTCGAATCCTGTCCCCGCTACGAGGAAGAAGGCCCGGATCACCATGATCCGGGCCTTCTTTGTGTTCACCCCGGTGCACAGGGTGAACCACGAGTTCCATTGTGGACGCATCCTTGACCACTGTGGACAGAACTCGATTTTCATGGCACGGTAGAAGCGTGTCCGATTTGAACGCAACTGCCGCAGCACTGCTTGGTTTGCTCCACGACGGTCCCGCTACCGGTGGCGAACTCGTCGCGGCGGCTGAGGAACGATTCGGCACGTTCTTCAGCGTCACGAGGAGCCAGGTCTACCGGGAGCTCCCCGCGCTGCACAAAGAGGGTTACGTGCGGCTGGGGAAGCAGGGGCCCCGTTCCAGTCAGCAGTACGTCCTCACGGCCGCCGGGAAGAAGGCCTTCAAGGCGTGGCTGACGAGCGCTTCCTCGCCCGACCACCTGCGGAGTCCGCTCATTCTCAGGGTGGTCAATTCGGGGGTGCTCACGCCGAAGCAGCGAGCCAACCTCTTCGAGACGGCTCGCGAGACCTACAAGGCCGAGCTGGACGCCGCCAGGGCCGCGGTGAAGGCCGCCGTCGACCCGGTGGAGAAGGCCGTCGCCGAGTTCGGTCAGGCGCACGCCAGGGCCGCGTTGAAGCTGCTGGACACGGTGTCGTCGGCCTGACCGGCCGGGCGGCGGGAGTCGGCGAGAACGAACGAGAACGACGAAGACGGCGAGTCGGGGCGACCGCCTGGGAAGCGGTCGCTCGATTTGCCGTAACCTTGTGTTTCGTGAGTGCCGACTTCGAAGCCGCGCTGAAGGAAATCGGCGGCAAGCTGTCCCAGATCGAAGCCGTGATGGATCTGGATTCTCTCCGCAAGGAGGTCGCCGAGCTGGAGGAGGAAGCCGCTCGCCCGGATCTCTGGAACGATCCAGAAGCCGCGCAGAAGGTGACCAGCCAGCTTTCCCACAAGCAGGCGTCCCTGCGGCGTCTCACCGAGCTCCGGCAGCGGGTGGACGACCTCGCCGTGTTGCACGAGCTGGCCGAGGCCGAGGGTGACGCGGCCAGCCGGTCCGAGGCCGAGGCGGAGCTCGCCGAGGTCAGCCGTGAGGTCGACGCCCTCGAGGTCCGCACTCTGCTCTCCGGCGAGTACGACGAGCGCAACGCCGTCGTCACCATCCGTTCCGAGGCCGGCGGTGTGGACGCGGCCGACTGGGCGGAGATGCTTCTGCGTATGTACCTGCGGTGGGCGGAGCGGCACAACTACCCGACCGAGGTGTACGACATCTCCTACGCGGAGGAGGCGGGCATCCGCTCGGCCACCTTCAAGGTCAGCGGGCCCTACCTCTACGGGACGCTCTCGGTCGAGCAAGGTACTCACCGCCTCGTCCGGATCTCGCCGTTCGACAACCAGAGCCGACGCCAGACCTCCTTCGCGCACGTCGAGGTGCTTCCCGAGGTCGAAGAGGTGGACCACGTCGAGATCCCCGAGAAGGACATCCGCGTCGACGTCTACCGTTCGTCGGGGCCGGGTGGACAGAGCGTGAACACCACCGACTCGGCCGTGCGCATCACCCACCTGCCCACGGGCATCGTGGTGTCGTGCCAGAACGAGAAGTCGCAGCTGCAGAACAAGGCCTCGGCGATGAAGGTGCTCCAGGCCAAGCTGCTCCAGCGCAAGAAGGAAGAGGAGCGCAAGGAACTCGACGCGCTGCGTGACAGCGGTTCGAGCTGGGGCAACCAGATGCGCTCGTACGTCCTGCACCCGTATCAGCTGGTCAAGGACCTGCGTACCGACTACGAGGTGGGCAACCCCTCGGCCGTGCTCGACGGCGAACTCGACGGTTTCCTCGACGCCGGTATCCGATGGCGGAAGAAGCAGAGCGAGGTGGCGTAAGGCCCGCGTGCGGAGGCAGTGGTCAACCGAGGCTTAACTGGCTCCGACTGTAGGATGGCCGACCGTGATCCGGCTTGAGAGTGTCTCCAAGGTTTACAAGACCTCTTCGCGTCCCGCTCTCGCGGACGTCTCGGTCGACGTAGACAAGGGTGAGTTCGTCTTCCTCATCGGCCCCTCGGGCTCGGGGAAGTCGACGTTCCTGCGGCTTCTGCTGCGGGAGGAAGTGCCCACCAAAGGCCGGGTGATGGTGTCGAACTTCGACGTGGCCAAACTGCCTCGCCGCAAGGTCCCCCGGTTGCGGCAGACGATCGGCTGCGTGTTCCAGGACTTCCGCCTGCTGACCAACAAGACCGTGGCGGAGAACGTCGCGTTCGCCCTGGAAGTGATCGGCAAGCCGAAGAAGACCATCGACAAGGTCGTCCCCGAGGTCCTGGAGCTGGTCGGTCTCGAAGGCAAGTCGGACCGGATGCCCCACGAGCTGTCCGGTGGTGAGCAGCAGAGGGTGGCGATCGCGCGCGCCTTCGTCAACCGTCCGTTGGTCCTGCTCGCCGACGAGCCCACGGGAAACCTGGACCCCGACACGAGCCAGGACATCATGCTCCTGCTGGAGCGCATCAACCGCACCGGAACGACGGTGCTCATGGCCACCCACGACCACTCGATCGTCGACTCCATGCGCCGGCGGGTCGTCCAGTTGGACCAAGGGCGCGTGATTCGTGACGACCGCCGCGGCGTGTACGGCGTCGGTCGCTGATCACCCCGGTTTCTCCCCGAACCACCCACTTCCCCCTTCCCCCGACCCAAGGAAACCCCCTACCGATGCGTGTCAGCTTCGTCTTCAGCGAGGTCATCACCGGTCTGCGCCGGAACGTCACGATGACCATCGCGATGATCCTCACCACGGCCATCTCGCTCGGGATGTTCGGCGGTGGTCTGCTGTTCGTTCGCACGATCGACAAGATGAAGGCGAACTATCTCGACGACGTCCAGGTGACCATCTACCTGAACGACGAGATCAGTTCGACCGACTCCACGTGCTCCTCGTCGACGTGCACCACGCTGAGGCAGTCGTTGGAGACGAACCCCGCCGTCGAGTCGGTGGTGTACGAGAACCGGGACGAGGCGTACAAGCGCTTCCAGGAGATCTTCCGGGGACAGCCGGAGCTCGTCGAGCTGGCGCGCCCGGAGTCGCTGCCGTCGTCGCTGCACGTGAAGCTCGTCAACCCCGAGCGCAGCGACGTGCTGGTGCAGGAGTACACCGGCATGGAGGGCGTCTACCAGATCGACGACCAGAACAGGTTCCTCGAACGGTTCTTCGGCATTCTCAACGCCGGGCGCAACGGGACGTTCATCATCGCGTTGATCGCCGCGCTCGCCGCCGTGCTCCTGATCGCGAACACCATCCAGGTGTCGGCGTTCACCCGGCGCACCGAGGTCGGCATCATGCGACTGGTGGGAGCCACTCGGTGGTACACCCAGTTGCCGTTCCTGCTGGAGGCCGTGGTCGCGGGTGTGCTGGGCGCGATCATCGGTACCGGTGGGCTGATCGCGTTGAAGTACCTGGTGCTCGACTCGATCATCGGGGCGACGGGCTCGGTCATTCCCCAGATCGAGTTGGTGGAGATCCTCTTCCCGGTGGCGCCCATTCTGCTCGGCACGTCGATACTGATCTCCGCCATTACCGGATACACGACACTGCGCCTGTACGTGCGGCACTAAATTAGGCGGATCGAACGGTCCCGGAAAGATACAGTCGAGGTATGGCGAAAGAAGTCGGTCAGAAGGTGATCACGTCGAACCGGCGTGCCCGGCACGACTACACGATCATCGACACCTACGAGGCCGGGGTGGCGCTCGTGGGCACGGAGGTCAAGAGCTTGCGCGCGGGTAAGGCGTCGCTGGCCGACTCGTTCGCGACGGTGGACGACGGCGAGGTGTTCCTGCGGGGCCTGCACATTCCCGAGTACTCGCACGGTACCTGGACCAACCACGAGCCGCGGCGGACGCGCAAGCTCCTGTTGCACCGCAGGGAGATCGAGAAGCTGATCGGCAAGACGAAGGAGTCCGGTCTCAGCCTCGTGCCGCTGTCGCTGTACTTCAAGGACGGCAAGGTCAAGGTCGAGCTGGCCCTCGCACGGGGACGGAAGGTGCACGACAAGCGTCAGGCCATCGCCAAGCGTGACGCGCAACGCGAGATGGCCCGCGCGATGGGACGCGCCGCGAAGGGCAAGTATCGGCGTTGAGCCTCGCCGCCGACCGGGACGAGCCCGGCCCGCGTACCGATGAGGAAGTAGCGGGCTGGGTTCGCGGGCTCGGGCTGCCGGGACTCGTGGACGTCCACGTGCACTTCCTGCCGGAGCGCGTGCTGCGCAAGGTATGGGCGTACTTCGACAACGCCGAGGAGCACTACGGCATGCGGTGGCCGGTGTACTACCGGCTGCCGCAGACCGAACGGCTGGCGGTGCTCCGATCGCTCGGGGTGCGGACGTTCGCGCCGTTGGTGTATCCGCACAAGCCGGACATGGCCGAGTGGCTCAACGCGTGGGCGCGGGAGTTCGCCGCCGACGTTCCGGAGGCCGTGCCCACGGCGACGTTGTTCCCCGAGCCCTCCGTGGTGGACTACGTGGGGGAGGCGCTGGCCGCGGGGGTGCGCTGTTTCAAGGCCCACGTGCAGGTGGGCGACTACGATCCCCGCGACACGACGCTCGACCGCGCGTGGGGACTGATCGCGGATGCCGGGGTGCCCGTCGTGGTGCACTGCGGGCACGGGCCCCTGCGAGGCGCCTACACCGGGATCGAGGTCTTCGAACAGGTGCTGGTCCGGCACCCGCGGTTGGTGACGGTGCTCGCGCACTCGGGCATGCCGGAGTACGACGCCGCGCTGGCGTTGGCGCAGCGGTACCCGAACGTCTACCTGGACACCACGATGGTCGGCGTGCCGTTCACCGAGGAGTTCATGCCGATGCCCGACGACTGGCCGAGCCGACTGGCCGACGTCGCCGACCGCGTGGTGCTGGGCACCGACTTTCCGAACATCCCGTACTCCTACGCCACCCAGTTGCGTGCCGTGGCGGGGTGGGCGGAGTCGCACCCCGGACTGGGACGGTCGTTTTTGCGCGCGGTCCTGCACGACACGCCGTCGCGGTTGCTCAGGCCGCTACGGGCGTCCGGGGCCCGACACGCGTGAGGGCGTAAGCGCCGACGACCAGGGCGATCCACGGCCACGGCGTCGCGGAGAAGCCCGTCGCGGCCAAGGCCAGCGTGCCGGTGGCGGCGAGGAGAGCCGCGGCGCAGAGCCGAGGTGTGGAGACGGGCGCCGAGTTGGGCACGTGGGTCTCGAACCGACCGAACACCCGCAGCAGCATGGTGAGGATGGCGCCGGCCGCCAGCAGCCAGCCGGGGATCGTGGTGAACCACGTGATCGTGCCCGGAACCGGTGTCGCGTAGCCGAACCAGAGCACCGTCACTCCGGTGAGCACGATCAGCGCGGGCATGTGCCACAGGTACACACTCATGAACCGGGGGCCGAGCCAGCCGAGGGCCGGGGCGATCACGGGGCGGGCGGCCCACGCCGTCAAAAGGTCTCGGGCGGCGAGAACGAGCCCGATCTGGCCGACGGCGAGAAACACCAGCACGAGAGCGGGAGGACTCATGTTGGACATCGGCGCGCCGGGCAGTCCGATCATGCTCTCCGTGTAGGGGCCGAAGGCCACCAGGAGCGCGGTCGTACCGAACCCGGCCGCCGAGGCGGTCAGGGCGGCGCGATGGGACAGGCGCCGGAGGGTTCCGTCGGCGTAGAAGAATCCGAGCTGGTGCACGGCGAACCAGACGAAGACCGCGTTGGCGTAGCCGAGGTAGGGGATGCCGTCGAAGCGAGCGACGTCCACCACGGCGGCCAGGGCCGTGAGGACCGCCGGGACCGCCCAGCGCCAACGCCGGTGGGCGGTGACGAGCAGCGGCGTGGCGAGCACGGTGATCAGGTAGACGCCGAGGAACCACAACAGTTGCGCCGCGATCGAGCCCGCCAGCGCCACAGGTTGCTCGGGAGCGCCGAACAACCGCAGCGTCGGGGGGACGATCAGCCACACGGCCAGCAACGGCAGCAGTGGGAACAGGAGTCTGCTCAGGCGCCTCGACAACCACGACCGGGCCGTGTCGGCACGGGCCAGGGACACGTGATTGGCGGCTCCACCGGTGAAGAACACCAGGGGCATGACCTGCGACAGCCAGGTCACCACCCACCATCCGGGAGTGGTGAACGCGTTGGTCGCGACGAGTTCGCCGTCGGCGTAGTCGAGCACCGGCATGGTCCAGTGCTGGACGACCACGGCCGCGATGGCCAGTGTGCGGACGATGTCGAGGAAGCGATCCCTATCGGGCACCACGTGCACCGGTTTCGAGACACTCAGCGTCATGGTTCGAGCTTGGCGGGCCCGACGAGGGAAAACAGCGGTGCGGGCTGGTGTTTCCGAGGTAGGGCTGGCCCTACCGGCTCGGGAAACCACAGTGGACACACCACGGGGTCGGGCGGCTCAGCGCCCCAGGTAGGTCAGCACGGCGCGGACCCGGCGGTGCTCCGTGTCGCTGGCTTCGAGACCGAGCTTGGCGAAGATGTTGCCGATGTGTTTTTCCACGGCTCCGTGCGACACGACGAGTCGTGCGGCGATGGCGCCGTTCGTGAGTCCCTGCGCCATGAGGCCCAACACCTCCGACTCCCGTGGGGTCAGCGACTCCAACGGATCGCGACGGCCCCTTGCCATGAGCTGGCTGATCACCTCGGGGTCGATCGCCGTACCGCCGGATGCCACGCGCCGCACGGCGTCCAGGAATTCGGCCACGTCGGCCACCCGTTCCTTCAACAGGTAGCCCACGCCGCCCGTCCCACCCGACAGCAGTTCCACCGCGTACGTCTCCTCGACGTACTGCGACAGCACCAGCACCGGCAGACGTGGTACGAGCTGTCGGGCCCGCAGCGCCGCCCGCAGTCCTTCGTCGGTGAACGTCGGCGGCATCCGTACGTCCACGATCGCGAGGTCCGGACGATGCCGCTGAACCGCCTCGATCAGGTCGTCGCCGTTGTCGACGGCGGCCACCGTCTCGACGTCGTCGTCGGCCAACAGCCGCTGCAGCCCTTCCCGCAGCAGAACGGCGTCCTCCGCGATGACCACGCGCATGTGCACTCCCCAGAGGTGTCAGGACAGCTCACCACGTGCACGGCAGGTCCGCTCGAACGACGGTGGGGCCGCCGGGTGGGCTGACGACGGAAACCGTGCCGTCTATGGTGGCAGCTCGGTCGGCAAGCCCCGCCAGGCCACCGTTCGGTCGGAGCCGAGCTCCGCCCTTGCCGTTGTCGGTCACCTCCACGGTGACCATGTCGCCGTCGCGCCACACCCTGACGGAGGCGTGGTCGGCTCCGGAGTGTTTGGCGATGTTGGTGAGCGATTCCCCCACGATGAAGTAGGCCGTGGTCTCCACCGCCGCGGGAGGTCGGGGCGCCACGTCCACCGTGACGTCGACGGGGATCGGCGACTTGGCCGCTTGGGCGGACAGTGCTGCGTCGAGGCCCCGATCGGCCAGCACGGCGGGATAGATGCCCCGTGCGAGATCCCGCAGTTCCGACACGGCGAGTTTCGCGTCGGCGTGGGCCTCGTCGATGAGTTCCCGAAGCTCGGCGTCGGCCTGCGTTCCGCCGGCGAGACGGTTCTTCGCGCGGCCCAACGTCATGGCCACCGAGACCAGCCGCTGTTGCGCGCCGTCGTGGAGGTCGCGTTCGATGCGGCGCCGTTCGGCCTCCGCCGCGTCCACGCCGCGTGCCCGTGAGGCCTGGAGCCGCTGGGCCCGCGCCTCCGCTCTCCGTGCCTTGGGGGGACCCAGCAGAGCGGCCGCGAGGTGGGCGTGCAGCCAACCGAGCGTCGGGACGACCCACAGTGCCACCGGGACGAGCGGGACGGCGACCAGACCGACGAGGAACTCGACGACCCCGATGGGGAAGGCGAGCATCAGGTACGCGAGGTCCCGCCACGTCGTCGGGTCGGTCGCGCGGGCCAACCAGAGTCGGCCCCAACCGCCGTCGCCCCGCGCCCGTTCCGCGGTGGGAACGTTCACCCCCAGGGCCCACCGCGCCCAGGACCGCTCCAGATCACCGAAGGCGCGCACGAGCCAGAGGGTCGCCATCTGGATCGGGATGCCGATCCAGATCACGACGGTGGCGATCCCGAGCAGCGCACCGCAGACGATCAACACGAACTGCGCGAGCCGCAGCGGGAAGCTCGCGATCATGAAGAGGATGGTTCGCCACGTCCGCGGTCGTCTCGGCACGCTCACGGAGTCCGTCGTCGCCTTGTCCGGCATGCGCGCATTCTCCGGGTCACGAGCGAGCCGGGGACAGGGCCGTTCCGGCTTCGTCGAATTCCCGCATCCGAGTGGATGTCGGGCCCAGCATCGTCCCGGCGAGGCGGCCGTGCGCGGTCCCCAGCCCACGGGTCAACAGCGCCGTGCACACGAGCAGCAACAACCCGAGTGCCGACCACGGCAGGGCCGACCCGACGGAGTCCACCGTCACCCAACTCAGCGAGGGCTCGGTGGAGGGGAAGCGCCAGACGCCACCCGGCAGGAACCGGTAGTAGACGGGCAGCGTGAGCAGGGCCAGGGAGATGCCCCAGCTCGCGACCATCAGCACCAGTTCCACGACGCCCAGGGGGAACAGCAGGAACAGGTACCCGTACTCACGCCACGTGGCCGAGTCGGTGAGTCGGGTCCGCCACCGCTGTCGGGCGTTGCCTTCCGGGAGCGGCCGGGTGGCGGGCGGGATGTAGGTGCCGAGCAGGGCGTAGGCGCGGGCGCGCTCCACGTTCGCGGCTCCCCGAGTGAGCAGCACTGTGGCGGCGAGCACGGGAAGGCCGATCCACACGATCGCCGTGCCGAGTCCGGCGACGGTCAGTGGCAGCAGGACCACGAAGGCCGCGACCCCGATGGGAAAGTTCAGCAGCAGGTAAACGAGCGAGCCGAGGACCGAGGGGTGGCTGCGTTCGCGGCCGTGGGGCCGTGCCGTCGACATGGCTGGAAGTGTCCTTTCGCTTCGTACGTCGGCTCCCAGCATCGGTGGTGGGAGTCTCGAAAGCCATGGGGGCCGCAGGTCTTGTGAAGGTAGGGCTGTCCCCACCACGGGGAGTGCCGCTGGTGTCGGCCCACGGGAATTATCGAGTTGCGCCCCGCGTTATCCTGGACGCAGTTCTTCGGAGGAGAACGGTACAAGCTAGGGGGTGAACGGTTTCGACTCTGGACGTTGATCCAGGGGAAGCGTGCCGGTGCAGGCAACGACCACCGCAAGCGTCGTCGCATTAAATACAAGCGCCAAGACGAACAGTCAGCGCGACTTCGCCCTCGCCGCCTGAGCGAGCGCGAAGTCTGTCGGCCCGGGATCGCCTCCGGCCCGGTTTGCCGGCATCAGCTAGGAGGCTCACCGCCGGTTCCGGCCACGGGAACCGGTTGGGAAGCAAACAGTGGCTGGGCCCGTCACACCGGCTCGTTCGCGTGACCGGTGGGGTCGAGTAGAGGCACAGCGAACTGCGCACGGAGAAGCCCTGGAAAGGCGACAGAGGACCCGGGTTCGATTCCCGGCACCTCCACGACCGAACACGAAGGCCACCCGCGAGGCGGGTGGCCTTCGTGCTGTCCGAGGTTTTCTCGCCCACTTCTTCGTGGGTCTCCTCTTCCGAATCGAACGTATGAGCGAGCGGGTCGCGCGTGGCTCGACGCCGCTGTTTGGGCTTCTCGGGGCACGGCAAGTCTGCGGGAGGGAGGAGAGGAGCCACGGATGACCTCGCAACCGCCGAGTCCCGTCAAGGACAAGAATTACAACCTCATCAGCGTCTTGCAGGCCTCGCTCGAATACGCCTGGCAGATGGAGACCTACATCGCCGATGCCGAGCGGGAGGGCGACAGCGAACTCGCCGCCTGGTTCCGCCAGATCCAGGAGAACAACACGAAGGCCGGGGAGCAGGGCAAACAGCTGCTGGCGGCTCGACTGAGGAAAGGTTGACGCTCATGGACCACGATCACTTCATCGGTCAGGTTCAGGCCCGAGCGCAGTTGGCCAGCCGTGGTGAGGCGGAGGGGCTGACCCGCGCGACGTTGGAAACCCTCGGGGAGCGCATCCCGGAGCAGGTCGCCACGCACCTCGCCGACCAGTTGCCCACCGAGATCGGTGAGAACCTGCGCAGGACCATCACCATGGGCGGCGCCGGTTCGGGGGAGCGGTTCGGACTCGACGAGTTCGTGCGTCGGGTGTCCGAACGTGGACATCTTCCCGAGCCCAACGCGGTGTACGGGTCCCGAGTGGTTCTGGAGGTGACGGGCGAGGCGACCAGTGGTGTGTTGCGGAAGGTCCGGGACTCGTTGCCGGAGGAGCTGCGCCCGCTCGTGGACTCCGGGAGCAAGGGAGAGATGCGCTGACCCTCCTCGGCATCGTGCGCGTTCGCCGAGGAGGCTCTCACGAGCGACGGCGGGCGGTGCCCTTCGTGGGTTCGGCGGTCAGCGGATCGGCGGGCCACGGGTGTTTCGGGTAGCGGCCCCGGAGTTCCGCGCGCACGGCGGCGTATCCGTTGCGCCAGAACGACTCCAGGTCGGAGGTCACGGCGGCGGGCCGACCCGCGGGTGACAGCAGATGAAGGACCACGCGCACGGTCCCGTCGGCGAGCGTCGGGGTCTCACGCCACCCGAACGTTTCCTGAAGCTTCACCGCGAGTACGGGTTCGGTCCCGGAGTAGTCCACTTTCACCCGCGAGCCCGTGGGCACCCGCAGCCGTTCCGGGGCGAGTTCGTCGAACCGGGCGGCCTGCGGCCACGGCAGCAGGCGGCGCAGTGCCGCCGCCGTGTCGACGGTGGCGAGGTCGGCGCGGCGCCGCACGGTGTCGAGTTCCGGTCCGAGCCAGTCGTCCAGCCGAGCGAGGAGTTCGTCGTCGGTCACGGCGGGCCACGGAGCGCCGAGGTGCCGGTGCAGGAAGTCGAGGCGTTGCCGAAGCCGGGTGGCCTCGTCGGGCCACGGGAGCAGTCGCAGGCCCTCTCGGCGCAGGCCCTCCGCCACCGCCGCCCGCACGGCCGCCGGGTCGGGATTCGACAGGGCACGCTCGGACAGCGTGATGGCGCCGAGTCGTCGCACTCGGCGGGAGACGACGTCGCCGTCGGTCCACGCGATCTCGTCGGTCTCGGTCACCAGAGCCGCGCCCGCCCGTGTGGCCAGGCGTTCGTCGGCCACCGCGGCGAGGCGTACCACGCCGTGCGCGTGTCCCGGTTCCCGCGTCGCCTCGGCGACGGCCAGCCACTCACTGTCGCCGAGGCCGCTTCCGGGCGGCACCTCCACCGCCGTTCCTCCGGCCAGGAGGTACACGGGGGAGTTGCCCGGTCGGCGCCGGGCGAGTCGTTCGGGGTGGGCCAGGGCCACCACGGCCGCGGGGTCGGGGGTGTGGTGGTCGTCGTGATCGGCCACGAGGGCACGGAGCCGGGCGACCTCCCGACGCCAGCGCCGCGCCGCCGCGTCGTCGGACCTGCGCAGGTGGGTCAGCTCGGCGTCGAGGTCGGTGCGCGTGGAGCCGGTGTCGAGCAGGGCCACCACCTCGGCCGCCGTTCGCGCGCCGACCTCCTCGGCCCCGTCGAGCAGCGCACGGGCGAGGCGTGGGTGCAGCCCCACGGAGGCCATGCGCCTGCCACGTGCGGTGGGGCGGCCGTCGGAGTCCACGGCGGCCAACGTGGCCAACAGTTCCCTGCCCGCCGCGAGCGCACCCTCCGGAGGTGGGTCCCACCAGGTGAGTCCGGAACCGTCCGGAGTGGACCAGCACGCCAGTTCGAGTGCCAGTCGGGAGAGTTCGGCGGTGCGGATCTCCGGTTCCGGATAGGCGGGCAGGCTCGCGTGTTCCGAGCGCGGCCAGCAGCGATACGCCACTCCGCGGGCCTCACGCCCGGCCCGGCCGGCGCGTTGGTCGGCGACCGCCCGCGACACCCGCACGGTTGCCAGCCCCGGAAGACCGCGGCGGTGATCGACCCGTGGGACTCGGGCCAGACCGGAGTCCACCACCACGCGCACCCCTGGCACCGTCAGACTCGACTCGGCCACCGCCGTCGACAACACGACCCGCCGCCGCGGTCCCGGAGCGAGCACCGTGTCCTGTCGCTTCGCCGGGAGTCGTCCGTGCAACACCACGACGTCGGCGTCGAGGTCGCCGAGCAGGGACTCCACCCGGTGGATCTCGGCGACGCCCGGAAGGAACACGAGGACGTCGCCGTCGTTCTCCTCCAGTGCCGTGTGGACGGTTCGGGCGACGCACGCCTCGATGCGCTCCCCGCGGTCCGGTGGTCGGTGCACGATGTCGACGGGATGCGTCCGGGCCCGCGCGGTGACGACCGGCGCGGCACCGAGGAGCGAGGCCAGGCGTTCCGACGCGACGGTGGCCGAGGTCGCCAGCAGCCGCAGGTCGTCCCGCAGGCCCGCACGAGCGTCGAGCAGGAGCGCCAACAGCAGATCGGCGTCGAGATGGCGTTCGTGGCACTCGTCGAGCATCACCACCGACGTGTCGCTCAGCTCGGGATCGTTCTGGAGGCGTCGCACGAGGAGACCGGAGGTCACCACCTCCACACGGGTCCGAGGAGAGACCTTGCGGTCGCCCCGCACCGAGTACCCGACGGTGTGGCCGACGGGTTCCCCGAGCAACTGCGCCATGCGCGCGGCGGCGGCACGGGCGGCGAGTCGGCGTGGTTCGGCCACGACCACTTTGCGCGGGAGGTGTCTGGCCAGTGCCAGGGGGACGAGCGTGGTCTTGCCGGTGCCGGGTGGGGCGACGAGCACGGCGCTGCCGCGGTCGGCCACGGTGGCGCACACGTCGTCGAGTACGGCGCGCACCGGCAGGTCGGGCAGCACCACGGAGTCGAGGTTGCTCATGGGCCTTCGATCTCCGGCGGGGTGGCCACCTCGACGCCGGATGGGGCGAGATGTCGCTCCAGCGACGCGCGCCACGAGCCCGAGTCGATCATCTTCCGGAGGGCGGCGTTGACGGCCGCCTGCCCGTCGGTGTCGCCCTTGCGCAGCCCGATCCCGTAGTTCTCCGTGGACCACTGCTCACCGACGAGCGTGACCAGTTCGGGGTTCTGCGCGACGTAGCCCGCGAGGATCGCGCCGTCGGTGGTCACGGCGTCGACCCGGCCGGCGATCAGCGCGGTGACGCACTCGGAGACGCGCGGGTACTCGGCGAGCTTCACCAACTTGCCGAGCCGCCGTTTCACGTTGGCGGCGGAGGTGGTGCCCCTGGAGGTGCACACCGTGCGCCCGATGAGCGAGTCGGGGCCGGTGAAGGTGGTGGTGCGTCGGATGAGCAAGTCCTGCCCCGTCTGGAAGTAGGGGCCCGCGAACGTCACCTCGCGGCTGCGTTCGTCGGTGATCGAGTAACCGGCCACGACCATGTCGACGGCGCCGGAGTTCAGGGCTTCCTCGCGTTTCGAGGGGAGGACCTCTCGCCACACGATGTCCTCCTCGGCGACGCCGAGTTCGGCGGCGACGAACCGTGCGACGTCGGCGTCGAAGCCCACCACCCGCCCGTCCATCGTCCGTTCCGACAATCCCGGCTGGTCGAACTGAGTACCGACGATCAACGATCCGGTGTCACTCGCTCGGGCGACAATCGAGTCGGGTTCGGCCGTGGAAGCCGAGCACGCCGTGAGTAGAACCCCTGCTACAGCCACGTTGACCAGGCTTCTGAGCCGTCGCATCGCCGTTGCCCCTCACGATTTTCACAGGTGCGCTGGCTAGCCTAGACGTTGTGCTTTCCTCCCGTGGACGGCTGCTTCGAGGTGTCGGACTGCTCGCCAGGCTCGGACTGGCGGCGGTCTGGCTGATCTCGGGTGTGGCCAAGGTCGCTGATCCCGGCCAGACGTACCTCGCGGTGCAGGCGTACGACGTCCTCCCCGAAGACCTGGTGGGCGTGGTGGCCACCGCGTTGCCGCTGGTGGAGGTCGTGTTCGGGGTACTGCTGGTGGTCGGCGCGGCCACCCGGTTCACGGCTGTGGCGTCGGCGGCGCTGCTCGTGGTGTTCATCGCCGGGGTGGCGCAGTCGTGGGCGCGAGGACTGACCATCGACTGCGGTTGCTTCGGCGGCGGTGGTGAGGTGGCACCGGGTGAGACGGCTTACCCGCAGGAGATCGCCAGAGACATCGGTTTCCTGGCGTTGGCCGTGTGGTTGTCGGTGAGGCCGAGCACACCGTGGTCGATCGACGGATGGCTGCGGCGTGGGCGGGAGGCGATTGAGGAGGAGCCACCGCGATCGGCCGAGGTGACCGAACGGAACGAGGAAGCGAGGAAGGACCCCAGTGGGCGGAGCGGAGCGGACGGCGAGGAAACGGCGTCAACAACAGTTGGCCGCCAGAAGTGACGGCGGGAAGGCCGTCGCCGCGGCCCGGCGCAGCGGTGACGGCAAGCGGATCGCCGTGATCGTCGGTGTGGTCGTGGCCGTGATCGCCGTCGTGGTCGGTGGACTGCTGTGGAGCAACGCGTCGAAGAACGCCACGGAGGGACAGCTGATCCCCACCGAGTCGGCGCAGGCGGACATCACCGAGCGCAGGGACGGCGCCGTGGTGTTGCTCGGTGACGAGAACGCTCCCGCGACGATCGACGTGTACGCCGACTTCCTCTGCCCGGTGTGCGGGATGTTCGAGCAGGAGTACGGCGAGCAGATCAAGCAGAAGGTCGCTTCGGGGCAGCTCCTCGTCCGTCAGCACATGCTGCCGATGCTGGTGAAGAAGTCGGACCCGCCCGGTTACTCCATGGACGCCGCCAACGCGGCGTTGCTCGCGGCCGACGAGGGCAAGTTCGTCGAGTTCCACGACAGCCTGT
Source organism: Saccharomonospora glauca K62 (assembly GCF_000243395.2). Classification (NCBI taxonomy): domain Bacteria; kingdom Bacillati; phylum Actinomycetota; class Actinomycetes; order Pseudonocardiales; family Pseudonocardiaceae; genus Saccharomonospora; species Saccharomonospora glauca. The sequence goes on from NZ_CM001484.1 coordinate 821,589, forward strand.
TCGCCCACCAGCCCGAGGAGGGCAAGCGCGGGTACGACAAGGAACAGCTGATCCAGCTCGGTCGTGACCTCGGCATCACCGGCGAGGCCTTTGCCACCGGGGTGCGCACCGGGAAGTACGAGGATCTGCTCAACCAGGAGATGAAGCGGGTCAGCGAGGACCCCAGCCTGCAGCAGGACTTCGGGGGCGGCCAGATCGGGTTCGGGACGCCGACCGTCGTCGCGAACGGCGAGATCGTGGACCACAGTGACCCGGCGTGGCTCGACCAGGTGGTCGCGGCCTCGACGAGTTGAGCGTTTTCCCCGCTTCGTGCACTCCGGGTGTTCTACTGTTCGACTCGGAGTGCACGCGGCGGGAACCGGGCTCGTGCCGCTCGCGTCGCACTCACGCGAAGGAGGGTGACGTGGACGGCACACCACACACGGGTTTCCGGGTCGAGGAAGGCGCCTACGACCACTACGCCCGCAGTATCGACCCCACTGGCGACGATGTCGGGAAGGCGGCCGACCGGCACGTCTCGCCGCACATCGAACTGAGCGGTGACGGGTTCTCCGTCATGGGTGCGGAATCCGGGTTCTCCGGCGCGTACGCCGCGCGCATGCGCGGGGTCCGGGACCGGTTGAGCAGGCTCGGGAGCAACTGGCGGGAGATGGCCGACGCCGCGCGCCGTACCAGCGCGAACTACGAGGTCGTCGAGTCGGAGCAGCAGGGCACCATCCAGCGGCTGGGCAAGGAGCTGGGATGACGGAGACCGCGGAAGTCACGAGAGCGGCACTGGACCTGCCCGACCAGTTCGCGCGTCGCATGCGGACCGACGACGCGGCCATCGACTCCGCCGTGAGTGGGCAGACGGCGTTACGGACGTCGTTGGACGAGGTCCGTAGCACGGCCTCGGCCCAGCGCGTGTTGCTGGCGGAACGGTCGTCGGGCAACGCCACGGACAACGCCGTCGGTACCTCGCAGGCGTTGGAGGACGAGGTCCAGCAGCTGCTCGACGAGAGCATCGAGATCGAGAACGCGGTAGTCGAGGCCGCGGAGGCCCTCAAGGTGGGGCAGATCGAGAACGATCGGATCCGCGAGGAGATCATCCGCGAGATCAGCAGGACCATGAAGGCGGTCGCGGCGGCGAAGCAGACTCCGCCGATACCGACGGGCGGCCAGGCGGCCGTGCGGGAGCTGATGATCAGGCTTCAGCAGCGGATCGCCGAACTCACCGGCCAGGCGGCCGACGTCAGCGACCGCACGTTGTCCACCTTGACCGACATCGCGGGGAAGCTCGGTCGTGACAGCGGGACGACCACGAGCAGCGCGAGCACCGAGGTTGCGTCGTCGTTCAACTCGCAGGGCGCTACCGGAGGCGGTGGTGGCGGCGGAGGGGGAGGAGGCGGCGGTTACGGCGGCGGTGGCGGTGTCGTGACCAAGCCTCGTCTCCCGGTGGCGATTCCCCCGCAGCCGGGTACCGGCGTGAAGATCAACCTGCCGAACGGGAAGACGGTCGAGGCGCCGAACGAGACGGCCGCCAAGGCCGTGCGCGCGGCGCTGTCGCAGCTCGGCGTTCCCTACGTGTGGGGCGGAACGCAGCGCGGTGTGGGGTTGGACTGCAGCGGGCTCACCATGACGTCGTACCGCGAAGCGGGGCTCGAGATCCCTCGGCTCGCGCAGCAGCAGACGGTGGGGGCGGAGGTGCCGTCGCAGGACCAGCTGCTGCCCGGTGACCTCGTGGTGTGGTCGGGCCACGTCGCGATGGTGATCGGCGACGGCCTCATGATCGAGGCCGGTGACCCGGTGAGCATCAACCCCATCCGCACCACCAACGCGGGGCAGCAGTTCATCGGCTTCTACCGGCCCACCGGATAGGTTTGCCCGTGATGTCGGGTGACAGTGGGTGGCGGTGTTCGTCGAGGCTTGTGGGGGTGTGATGGAGTTCGACGCGGAACGGGAAGCGGATCGGATCGACGAGCAGGTGCGGCAGACCTCACAACGGGCCGCCGATCAGTTTGCCCGTGTGGGTTCCGTCACCGCAAGCGCGGAGTCGGGCGACGGTGCGATCCGGGTCGAGGTCGCGCCCGGAGGACTGCTCACGAACGTGCGGCTGACCCATGCCGCCTTGCGGTCGGGTACCGACGCGCTCGCGCAGCAGATTCTGGCTTTGGCCCACACGGCCACGCGTCGAGCGGGCGATCGGATGTATCGCGTGCTGTCCCCCGTCCTCGGTCCCGACGGTGACGCCACGTTGGCGTCGCTGGGCTACGAGCCGTTGCCCGAGGACGAGGAGGAGGACGACTACTCGGTGTGGGACGGAAGGGGACGGACGCGGTGATCGAGCAGGTGCCGGTTGGAGGCGCAAGCACCAGGGACCTCATCGCTCAGGCCCGCGCGCGTCGGGAGGCGTTGGCGTCCGTGGACGCGCTCATGGCGCAGGCCACGGGAACCGCGCACGACGTCGACAACACGATGGAGTTGACGGTGGACGCGCGCGGCAAGTTGCTGCGGCTGTGGCTCGCGCCCTCGGCGGTGAACTGGGGGCCCGAGCGGCTCGGCTCCCTGCTGGTCGAGGTCGCGCAGGTGGCGATGCGGGAGGCCATCCAGGCGAGTTACAACATGGTGGCGTTGCGGCTGGGGGAGGACATGACGTACCTCATCGAGCAGCTCTCCGGCATGCCCGCGCCCGCCCGTGACCCGGAGGCCGACACGGGGATCACGGTGGAGGAGTTCCAGCGACGGCGTGAGGAGCGCCTCCGGGAGACCGAGCGGCGTACGGGAGGTGCGACGCGGGTTCGACGGGACGTCGGGGGAGCCGCCGTGCAGGATGAGGACGACTACGACCTCGACACTTTCGACCCGGCGACGCTGCGGTCGGACCGATAGGGGACCCCCCCTGCGAAGCGCGCTTCGAGGCCCTGTATAGTCATCGGTACAAACGAACACGGGGCTATGGCGCAGCTGGTAGCGCACCTCACTGGCAGTGAGGGGGTCAGGGGTTCGAGTCCCCTTAGCTCCACGTCACGGACGAGGCCCGAAACCGAGAGCACGGTTTCGGGCCTCGTCGTTGTGTCGGGTCGAGATCTCCCTCGGGTGGCGCGTCGGGTCGGAGACTCACGTCACATTCGGCCGCGATGTGGGCGGGAGTCGGGTCGGAGCGCCGTGGTCGGCTCGTCGTCATCGACGCTCGGCGACCCCAATGATGCTGGTGGTCGGCGTCGGCCGGTCGAGGGTGCCGGTACGGGTGAACCCCGTCGGGGCCGAGCCGCGTTCCCGCGGCTCGGCTCGTCGCCGCGTCATTTCCGCAGTTGCGGCCCCAGAACGAGTAGTACGCCGAGGACCGCCATGACGACGTGCAACGGCAGGCGGTACCCCTCCAGGGCGTCGACGTGGTTCAGCAAAAACCAGCTCGGACCGTCTCCCAGGATGTTGTTGACCGTTCCCCCGATGCCCTGGATTCCCAGCAGGACGCCGAGGGGTTCCAGAAGGCCGAACTTCTTTCTCATGTCCCGTCCCCCAGTCTCATCAAAGCAATACAGATGTATTGCCTAGGTGGAGAACACTATGCCAGGGGCGACGAAGTATTGCAATACGTATGATTTGGACTTACTTGACGAGGGCAGGGGGTCGGTGAGGTGCGAGGTGTCGGGGCGGAGCATGAGGCGAGGCGGCGTGAGTTGGTGGAGGCCGCGCTGCGTGCGGTCGAGCGGGGCGGGGTCGACGCACTGACGTTCCGACGGGTGGCCGCCGAGGCTGGGGTCTCCCTCGGGCGCGTCCAGCACTACTTCTCGAATCGAACCGATCTGCTTCGCGCCACGTACGCGCACGTCCAGGAACTCACCCGGCAGCGCATCACCGCCGAACTCGCCGAGATCGGGAAGAACGCGCCGGGCCGGGTGGTGGTCCGGGCGATCCTGCACTCCCTGGTGCCGGCGACGCCTTCCCGGCAGGCTCACCTGCGGGTGGCGCACCTGTTCGACACCGCCGCGATGGGGGACGCCGCCATGCTGCGGCAGCTTCGGGAAGGACACGCCGAGCTGCTCGACTTCCTCGCCTCCCAGTTGGACAGAGCTTGTCGGGACGAGGCGGTCGCGCGGGGTTTCGACCCCGCTCGTGCCGCGCTCGCGCTCCTCGCGCTCGCGGAAGGACTCGGCACCCTCGTGCTCATCGGCCATACGCCCGCGCCTCGGGCGCAGGACGTCCTCGACGAGGAGCTCGACAAGGTGCTGGGGAGTGAAGACGGCCGCTGACGATCGACACCGTCACCCCGCACGGTTCCCCGAGCGTCGAGCAACCGGCGGGCCCGAAGCGCAGCGGGGCGGCCACCGCCAGCGGCCGGGCGCCCGAGTCGGGCGATGTTCACTCGGCCTCGTGGTGTTGCAGGTAGGCCAGCACGGCGAGGACTCGGCGGTGTCCCTGCTCGTCCTCGGGGAGATCGAGCTTGGCCAGGATGTTGCCGATGTGCTTGGCAACGGCCGCCTGGCTGATCGACAGACTGCGCGCGATGGCCGGGTTGCTCATGCCCTGTGCCATGAGGGCGAGCACCTCCTTCTCGCGCTTGCTCAGCCGGGAGACGGGGGACTCCGTGCGGTGTCGTGCCAGCAACGTGCGCACGACCTCCGGGTCGATCACGATTGCGCCCGCCGCGATGTCCTCCATGGTCCGCACGAACTCGCGGACGTCACCCACCCGGTCCTTCAGCAGGTAGCCGGTGGAGGAGGTACTGCTGCCGAGGAGTTCGGAGGCGTAGACCTTCTCCACGATCTGGCTCAGCACCAGGATGGGCAGCTCCGGTCGTCGCGCACGGAGTTCGAGTGCCGCGCGAAGCCCCTCGTCGGTGTGTCCCGGTGGCATTCGCACGTCGGTGATCACGATGTCGGGGTCGTGCTCAGCGGTCGCGGCCAGCAGGCTGTCGGCGTCGTTCACCGCCGCGGCCACGGTATGGCCGTACCGGCTCAGGAGATTGACCAGTCCGTCACGCAGCAGCGCTGAGTCCTCCGCGATGACCACTGTCAGCGGGACGCGGTCGCCGTCCATGGAATCTCCATTCGCAGTTCGGTCGGTCCGCCGGCCGGGCTGGCCAGCAGCAGTTTGCCACCCGTCGCGGCGACACGGTCCACCATTCCCTGCAGCCCGGTGCCGCGAGCCGGGTCGGCTCCGCCGTGTCCGTTGTCCTTCACCGTGACCACCAGGGTGTCGCCGACACGGGAGCCGGTGATGTCCACGCGGTCGGCACCGCTGTGCTTGACCGCGTTGCTGAGCGCCTCACTCACCGTGAAGTACACAGTGGACTCGATGAGGGGAGAAGGACGTTCGGGCAGCACGACGTTCGTCACCACGGTGAGGGGACAGCGGGCGGCGAGTTCGTCGAGTGCGGCGCCGATGCCCCCTCGGTGAGGACCTGCGGATGAATGCCTCGGACGAGTTCGCGCAGTTCGGTGAGGGCTTGCTTGGCGTCCCGTTGCGCGTCGGCCACCAGCCTGCTCGCGGCCTCGAGATCCCGGTTGTCCTCCAACTCCACCTGGGCGAGTCCCAAGGTCATCGACAGCGCCACGAGGCGTTGCTGGGCGCCGTCGTGGAGATCCCGTTCGATGCGTTTGCGTTCCACCTCGAACGCGTCGAGCAGCCGGGCGCGTGACCGACTGAGTTCGACGAGTCGGGCGCCCAGTTGGGCGCGGGTCGACGTGGACACCGAGCGCACGAGAGCCCTGCGGGCCGCCGCGGCGGCGACCCAGAGGTAGGAGACGGGGACGAGCAACAGCACACCGGCCACGGGCAGCAGCGGCCAGAAAGGCAAGGACCGCAGGGGCGGACCGCCGACGACCAGCTGATCACCGAAGATCAGCACGAGGACCGGTGTGGAGATCAGCGTGCCGACGGTCAGCAGCAGCCCCAGGGACACGATCGCTTCCACGGGCCACACCAGGAAGACGACCAACAACAGGTACCCGAACTCGCGCCAGGTTTCCCGTTTCCGAAGCGTCGGCCACGGTCGGGACCACGTCCACGGTCGCCGCGGGCGACTTTCCAATCCCGATCGGGCGCGATCGCGTGCGGCGAACACCGGACCGAGCGTGACGAGGGCCATGAGCGGCCAGACTCCGATGACCACCGGAAGCAGGAGCACCGTCACGAAGAGCCCGAGGAGCACCACCGGCAACCAGGAGAGACCAACGGCGCTGCCGACGAGGAGGTAACGGAGGGAAGTCCAAGGCGCTCGGGAGAACAACAGTTTCCGCGGGGGGAGAGGACAGCGTTTCCCAGCCGATCTCCGCAACGCTCACCCCGTGGATGGTAGGGACGGCGACTTCCGTCGCGCCAGCGCGACCGGCGACGGTAGAGCTCGCTATACCCCGAGAACTCCTCCGGAGACGACTGTGTGGCCCCGGAAGGCGTGATTCGCTTCCTTCATAGCGGACCACGTGTTGCGGGTGCTGTCGCTGTGTCGCGCCTACGGCGAACGGGCGAACCCCGTGCGGGCGCTGACCGACGTCAGTTTCGACGTGGCCCGCGGCTCCTTCGTCGTCGTGATGGGGCCGTCGGGTTCGGGCAAGTCAACCCTGCTGCGCTGTGCTTCCGGCCTCGATCGCCCCACCTCGGGGGCCGTACTATTCGGGGACACCGACCTGACCGGGTTGTCCGAGGTGGAGCTCACCGAGTTACGACGCAGGCGTATCGGATTCGTCTTCCAGGAGTACAACCTGCTGCCCGCGCTCACGGTGGAACAGAACATCGCGTTGCCTCGCCACCTCGCCGGTGACGAGCCGCGCAAGGAAGAGCTCGACACCGTGCTGTCGTGGGTGTCCCTGCGGGAACTCCGTCATCGCAGACCCTCCGAGCTGTCGGGCGGTCAGCGGCAACGCGCGGCGATCGCTCGTGCGTTGGTGACCGAACCCGACATCGTGTTCGCCGACGAGCCGACGGGTGCGTTGGACTCCGGGTCCTCCGACGACGTGCTGCGGTTGCTGCGCTGGATGGCCGACGAACGTGAACGCGGCATCGTGATGGTGACCCACGACCCGGTGGCGGCCGCGTTCGGCGACCGCGTGCTCTTCCTCGCGGACGGGAGGTTGGTCGACGTGGTGGAGACACCCACCGCCGAACTGGCCGCCGAGCGGATGGCGCGCTTGGAGTTCCGAGAGGCCTGACATGCTCGTGCTGGCAGTGCGGACCTTGCGTGATCGTGCTTCCGCGTTCGTCGGGGCGTTCGTCGCCGCGGTCCTCGGCACGGCGATGCTGACCGCGGCGGTGGCGGTCATGACGTCGGCCGCCTCGGCTCCGGTGACGGGCGAGGCCAGGGAGGCCCTCGACGGGGTTTCCTCCGTGATCGGCTTCATGGCTGCACTTGCCGCCTTCCTCTCCGTCTTCATCGTGTCGAGTACGTTCGCCTTCGCCGTGGCCTCACGAGCGCGGGAGTTGGCTCTGCTGCGCATGGTCGGCGCCACGCCGAAGCAGGTGCGGCGGCTCGTCAGGACGGAGTCCCTGCTTGTCGGAGTGCTCGCCGCCGTTCTCGGATGTCTGCTGGGCTTACCGCTCGGTCTCGGGCTGGCCGGGTTCCTGGTGCTGGTCGGGGTCGCCCCGGTCGGGTTCACGCTCAGCTTCTCGGGGCCGACGTGGTATGTCGCGGTGCCGATCTCCTTTGTCGTCGGGGTGCTCGTCACCTGGCTCGGAGCGGGCTCGGCCGCCAAGCGGGCGAGCCTTGCGAACCCGTCCGACGCGCTTCGGGAAGCCGACGTCGACGAGCGGGTGATGACCCGCAAACGGTGGGTCCTGGGGTCGGTGTTCCTGGTGCTCGGGATCGCCGGGGTCGCCGTCCTGCCCGTTCTGGCCGGTGACGTGCAGATCCCGATCGCGGTGTTTTTGGCCCAGCCGTTCGTCGTCGCGGCGGTCCTGTTCTCGCCGCTGTTCATCGGCGGGCTCAGCTCGTGGTTCGTGCGGGACCGCTCCGCGACCGGGACGGTCGCCAGGGCCAACCTGCGGGCCGGGGCCCGCCGTACCACTTCCACGGCGGCTCCGATCACGCTCGCCGTCGGGATCTGCGGCTCGTTGCTCGGGGTGTCGCTGGTGATGGCCGCCGCGGGAGAGACGAGCCTTCGGCAGAGCTACGTCAGTGATCTCGTGGTCGAAGGCGGCGGGGCGACCGCCGACGAGATCCGGCGGGTTCCCGGCGTGGAGGAGGCGACCACGATCGGGCACACCAGGGTCAGGGCCGTGGTCGCGGATGGGGCCTGGGACCAACCGGTGGAGGCCACCGTGGTGGAACCCGAGACCATGCTGTCCGCCTTGCGGTTGGACGAGTTCGACGGCTCTCCGGATCGATTGCACGGCCCGTCGGTGGCGCTCGGTCGGAACCTGGCGTGGTCCATGGGGTGGGAACTGGGCGGCGAGTACTCCGTTCGAATGCCGGACGGCTCGGAGCAACGGGTTCGGGTCGTCGGACTCTACCGGGACAGCGCGTTGATCCAGTCGATGCTGTTGCCGAACGACTTCGTCGCGGCGGAGACCTCCTCCGTGCACGTGTCGGCGATCGAGGAGAGCGACCGGGTGTGGGCCGCGGTGGGACAGCGGTGGCCCGATGCGTCGGTGACGTCCACCGAGGAGTGGCTGGAACCGCTGGTCGGAGAGCGGAACGGCGGCATGCGGTCGGGAGTCTGGCTGCTCAGCGGGTTCGCCCTGGTCTACACCCTGCTCGCCATCGCGAACACCACGGCGATGACCTTCCGCTCCCGGAGCCGGGAGTTCACGTCGTTGCGGCTCGTTGGAGCTCGGGTCGACCAAGTGCGGGAATTGGTGCGCAGTGAGTCGATCGCCCTCGGCGCGGCGGGCGCGCTGGTGGGTGGGCTGATCGCGCTCGCCACGTCGCTCGCGGTCTGGTTCGCGTTGCGCGCGAGTGTCCCGGACACCCCGTTCGTCCTGCCGATCTTCGAGGTTCTCGTCCTGTCCGGGGCGTGTGTCGTAATGGTGATCGCGGCTTCTCGTGCGGCCATGCCTCGATCCGAGGGCGGGCGAGTGGGTCGGTCGCGGGGGTAATCGGTTTCCCGACCCCGGTGGTCGGAGGAGGATCGCCTCATGGACGCCTCGCACCACCCCGCGCCGGAGCTGCGGCCCCAGCGATCGTTGCCGACCTTGCGAACCGAACGGCTGACCTTGCGGCCCGTGGCTGTCTCCGACCTCGACGCGATGCACGCCTATCTCGGCCTGGAGGAGGTGTGCCGGTACCTGCTGCACGAGCCGCTGTCGCGGGAGGAGGTGGAGGCCAGGCTGGTCGAGTGCCGGAAGCGGTCGACGTTGGAGCAGCCGGGTGACTTCGTCCGGCTGGCGGTGGTCCGGGACGCCGACGCCGTCGTGGTAGGGGATGTCATGCTCGACATCACCTCGGTCGAGACCGCCACCGTGGAAATCGGATGGGTCTTCTCACCGGAGGTGGCCGGTCGGGGCTATGCCACCGAGGCCGCCCGTGCCCTGCTCGGGTACGCGTTCGGAACGCTGAACGCCCACCGCGCCGTCGCGCGGCTGCATCCGGACAACGCGGCGTCGGCGCGACTGTGCGAGCGGTTGGGAATGCGGCACGAGGCCTTGCACCGCGCCGACCTGTGGGTCAAGGGGCACTGGGAGGACACCAGCGTCTACGCGGTCCTGCGTCGGGAGTGGCACGCGACGACCGCGCCGCCGGCCTCCGCTCCCGGTCGACGCTGATATTTTCCCCGGCCCGGCAACGTCCCACCGGGGGAAAGCCCGGTTTCGACCGGCGAAGCTCGGGGTAGGGGGGAGGGTGTTACCTGTAACGTCGACCGGGGCGGCAATGCCGCCGTCGTCGTGAGTCCCCGTGAGGAGGACGTGAACCCGATCAGGCGTGTCGGGGTTCGCGTCGAGGGCGTGGTGCAGGGCGTGGGGTTCCGGCCGTTCGTCCACGGACTGGCCGAACGACTCGGGGTGAGTGGACACGTCTCCAACGACGCCGCCGGGGTCGTGATCGAGGCCGAGGGCCCCCGCGAGGCGGTGGCCGGATTCCTCAAGGCACTTCGGACGGACGCCCCGCCGTTGGCGGCCGTGGAAGGCGTTTCCGTCGTCGACCTGTCCCCGCGCGACGAGCCGGGTTTCCGCATCCTCGACAGCGACGCCTCGGGGCCACGCCGGACACTGATCTCCGCCGACTCCGCCACGTGCGAGGCCTGCCTGGCCGAGTTGTTCGATCCTCGCGACCGGCGCTACCGCTACCCGTTCGTCAACTGCACCGACTGCGGACCGCGGTACACCATCGTGCGTGACGTCCCCTACGACCGCCCCAACACGACGATGGCCGGTTTCCCGATGTGCGAGGCCTGCGCTCGGGAGTACCACGATCCCACCGACCGGCGGTTCCACGCGCAACCGGTGTGCTGCCCCGACTGCGGGCCACGGTTGCGGATCGTCGACGGCCGGGGAAGACCGCTGGGACAGGACCCGATAGCGCGGGCCGCCGAGTTGCTGCGGGCCGGGATGATCGTGGCGGTCAAGGGACTCGGCGGCTACCACCTCGCCGTCGACGCCGGGCATTCCCGCGCCGCGGCGGTGCTGCGAGCCCGCAAGCGGCGTGAGGACAAACCCTTCGCCGTCATGGTGCCGACCCTCGACGAGGTCCGCCGACTGTGTCATGTGGACGAGACCGCGGAACGGGTGCTGACCGGCCGGCGTCGTCCGATCGTGCTGCTCGACCGCCGCGACGACGGGGCCGTGTCCGACGCGGTGGCGCCCGGTGAGCGCAGGCTCGGCGTCATGCTGCCCTACACCCCGCTGCACCACCTCCTGACGCGGGAGTTCGGCACGCCGCTCGTACTCACCAGCGGGAACGTCTCCGACGAACCCATCACGTTCGCCGACGACGACGCGCTGAGCCGGCTGTCGGGCATCGCGGACGCCTTCCTCGTCCACGACCGTCCCATCCAGGTACGCGCCGACGACTCCGTGGTGAGCGTCTGGCGCGACAAGGTCGTTCCCGTGCGGCGTTCCCGTGGGTACGCGCCGGAGCCCGTCACGTGCGCCCACGAGTTCCCGCGCCCGGTGTTGGCCTGCGGGGCGGAGTTGAAGAACACGGTGTGTCTCGCCTCGGGACGCCGGGCGGTGCTCTCGCAGCACATCGGGGACCTGAAGAACCCCGAGACCCTGCGGACGTTCACGGAGACGATCGAGCACCTGTCCCGGCTGTTCGGCATCGAACCCGCCGTGGTGGCGCACGACCTGCACCCCGACTACGCCTCCACGCGGTACGCGGAGGACACCGACCTGGAGCTGGTCGGGGTGCAGCACCATCACGCTCACGTGGCGGCGTGCCTCGCCGAGGGCGGCACGGACGGTCCGGCGATCGGGGTGGCGTTCGACGGCACCGGTTACGGGCTCGACGGCACCGTGTGGGGCGGTGAGTTCCTCCTCGCCACCTGCGCGGGGTTCGACCGGGTCGGGCACCTCGCGACCGTGCCGATGCCCGGTGGTGAGGCGGCGGTCCGGCAGCCGTGGCGGATGGCCGCGGCGTACCTGCGCTCCGTCGCCGACGCGGACGAGCTCGCCGTGGCGCGCCGTCAGGGGTCGGACTGGGAGCGGGTGCGACGTCTGCTCGACTCGAAGGTCGCCACGCCGGTCACGTCCAGCGCGGGACGGCTGTTCGACGCCGTCGCGGCGATCCTCGGCGTGCGCGACGTCGTCACCTACGAGGGGCAGGCGGCGATCGAGCTGGAACAGCGAGCCGAAAGACATCACACCGACGGCTATCCCGCAGACGTCGTCGACGACGGCTCCGCGCTCGTCGTCGACGGGCCCGGACTCGTGCACGCCGTCGTGGACGACCTGCGTCGCGGCACCGACGCCGGGCTCGTGGCGAGCCGCTTCCACACCGGTCTGGCTCGCGCGATCGAACGCACGTGCTCCGAGATCGCCGACCGCACCGGGGTGCGCCTCGTCGCGCTCTCCGGCGGGGTGTTCGCCAACCGGCTGCTGCTCGATCGCACCGTCGACGTCCTGGAGGCGGCGGGGTTCACCGTGCTCACCCACTCCCGCGTTCCCTGCAACGACGGGGGGATCAGCTTCGGCCAGGCCGTGGTGGCGGGGGCGCGGGACCGGGCGAGGAGCTAGGCTCCGCGCCCCCGCTCCCCGCCTCACCCCGACGTCGTGAGTCCGCCCACGCTCACGAGGTGGCCGACGGCACGGCGGCCGACGGCACGGACGGCACGCCGAGTTCGGAGCGCAGCCACGAGAACCACCGATCCAGTCCCTCGCCCGACACCGCCGAGGTCACCAGGAGCTCCGCCGAGGGATTCACCCGACGCAGGTGGCGGGCGAAGTGGTTCACCTCGAACGTCAGGTACGGAACGAGGTCGGCTTTGGTCAGCACCACGAGGTCGGCTGCCCGGAACATGTGCGGATACTTGAGCGGCTTGTCCTCGCCCTCGGTGGTGGACGCGAGCACCACCCGGCGTCGCTCGCCGAGATCGAACAGCGCGGGACACACCAGGTTGCCCACGTTCTCCACCACCACGAGCGATCCGTGTGGCGGGTCCAGTTCCCGCAGCGCGCGGGACACCATGTCGGCGTCGAGGTGGCAGCCCGCCCCCGTGTTGATCTGCACGACCCGGCAGCCGACGTCCCGGAGCCGGTCGGCGTCGAGCGAACCGGCCTGATCGCCCTCCAGCGCGCCGACGAACACGTCGGAGGTGAGTTCGCGCACCGTGGTCTCCAGCAGGGTCGTCTTGCCGGAGCCCGGCGCGCTCATCAGGTTGACGGCGAAGCAGCCGCGTGAGGCGAGCCAGGCGCGGTTGTCCTCGGCGAGCTCGTCGTTTTTGGCCAGCACGTCCCGCTCGATCGCCACGGTGTCGCTCGCCCCCGTCGCCGGGGTCTCGTCACACCCGCATGTCCCGCACATCGCGTGCCACCTCCACGTCGCGAATCCGAAGTTGTTGTCCCGATCTGACGTCCACGTCCACCGACCCGCACGGGCAGGTGTCGAGGAACGACGACAGCGGCACGTCCGTGCCGCAGAGTGTGCACCGGCCCAGACCCGGTACGGTCTCGACCACCAGCTCGGCGCCCTCCACGGGAGTGCCCCGTGTGACCGCGTCGAAGCAGAAGCGCATCGCGTCCGCCTCGACCCCGGACAGGGCGCCGATCTCCAGCCGCACCGACAGCACCCGCGCGCCACCGGTGTGTTCGACGACCGCGTCCACGACGCTCTGGGCGATCGACAGCTCGTGCATGGTCAGCAGATGCGGGGCAGTGGGTCGCCGACGAGGAGGTCGGCGATGCGCGTGCCCCCGAAGGCCGTGTTGAGCAGCACCGTGCCCGCCGGGTCGGGGCCGACCTTGCCGATCACGGTGGCCTCGGCGCCCTGCGGGTGTTCCCGCAACGCCGCCACCGCCTCGTCGGCGTACGCGCCGTCGACCACCGCGACGAACCGGCCCTCGCACGCCACGTAGAGCGGGTCGATGCCCAGCAGCTCGCAGGCGCCCCGTACCTCGTCACGCACGGGTACGGCGCTTTCGTCCACCACCACGGAGACCTCGGCGGCGCGGGCGATCTCGTTCAACACCGTCGCGACCCCGCCCCGTGTCGCGTCCCGCATGGCGCGCACACCGGGAACGGTCAGCAGCCGCGCGCACAGGTCCGCCAGCGGCGCGGTGTCGGAGACGAGGTCGGCCTCGATCTCCAACTCCCCTCGGGCCAGCATCACGGTGACCCCGTGCTCCCCAACGGGGCCCGACACCAGGACGACGTCTCCGGGGCGGACGGTATGGACGCCCAGGGCGCGGTCCGGCGGCAGCAGCCCCACACCGGTGGTGTTGATGTAACAGCCGTCGCCGCTGCCCTTGCCGACCACTTTCGTGTCGCCGGTCACGAGCGTGACTCCCACGGCGTCGGCGCATTCCCGCATCGAGGCCACGATGCGCCGCAGGTCGGCGACGGGGAAGCCTTCCTCCAGGATGAACCCGCACGACAGGTAGGCCGGCTGCGCCCCGGCCACGGCCAGGTCGTTGACGGTGCCGTTGACGGCGAGATCCCCGATGTTGCCGCCGGGGAAGAACAGCGGTGACACGACGTACGAGTCGGTGGTCATGGCCAGCCGGGTGCCGCCGAGCACCAGATCGGCGGCGTCGCCGAGCGGTTCGAGCAGCGCGTTGCGGAACGCGTCGACGAAGACCGCCTCCACGAGCGTGTGCGTCGCCTTGCCACCCGCGCCGTGGGCCGCCGTGATGCGCTCCTCCCTGACACGCGGTTTGCGGCGCCGGGCGCGCTCGATGCGTTCCAGCACCTCGTCCTCGGTCCTCACGCCGTGCTCACCTCCTTGACGCGTTGCCGGGTGAACCGGCCGAAGTTGTAGTAGGCGGCGCACGCGCCCTCCGGGGAGACCATGCAGGTGCCGATGGGCGTCTCCGGCGTGCACGCGGTGCCGAATACCTTGCACTCCCAGGGCTTCAGCACGCCTTTGAGTACCTCGCCGCACTGGCACGACTTCGGGTCGGCCACGCGGACGCCCGGCAGCGAGAACCGTTGTTCCGCGTCGAAGGCCGCGTACTCCTCCCGCAACCGCAACGCGGAGTGGGAGATGAAGCCGAGTCCGCGCCACTCGAAGTAGGGGCGCAGTCGCATCGTGCGGGCGACGGCGTCGAGCGCCACGGAGTTGCCCTGCCAGGGCACCACGCGGGCGTACTGGTTCTCGACCTCGCGGCGGCCCTCCTTCAATTGCCGCAGCAGCAGGTACACCGACTGGAGGATGTCGAGCGGCTCGAATCCCGCCACCACGATCGGTTTGCCGTAGTCGCGGGGGATGAACTCGTACGGGCGACATCCGATCACGGTCGACACGTGTCCGGGACCGAGGAAACCGTCGAGCCGCAGGTCGGGGGAGTCGAGGATCGCCTTGATGCCGGGGATGATCGTGACGTGGTTGCAGAACACCGAGAAGTTCTCGATGCCCTCCCGCTCGGCCCGCAACAACGTCATGGCGGTGGACGGCGCGGTGGTCTCGAACCCGATCGCCATGAACACCACCTGCTTGTCGGGGTTTTGCTTGGCAATGCGGAGTGAGTCCAGTGGCGAGTACACCATCCGGATGTCGGTGCCCTCGGAGTTGGAGTCGAAGAACGTGCCGTTCGATCCCGGCACCCGCATCATGTCCCCGAACGAGGTCATGATGACGTCGGGAAGGCTCGCGATGTGGATGGCGTCGTCGATCCGGCCCATCGGGATCACGCACACCGGGCAGCCGGGGCCGTGCACGAGCGAGATCTGCTCCGGCAGGTAGTCGGCGATGCCGTGCTTGTAGATGGTGTGGGTGTGACCGCCGCACACCTCCATGAACTTGTACTCCCGGCCCGGCTCGCACAACTCCGCTATGCGGGCCGCCAGGGCCTTCGCCGTGTCCGAGTCGCGGTACTCGTCGACAAAGCGCATCGTCGCCGCCCTTACTCGATCATCGATTGACTCAATGCGTCCATCTCGTCGGTGTAGGCACTGCCGAGTTCCTCCAAATAGCGCAGCACCGCCGCGGCTTCCTCTTCGTCGATCTTGGACAGTGCGAAACCCACGTGGATGAGGACCCAGTCACCGGGGGAGGGAGGATCGTCCGAGAGCAGCCCGATGTTGATCGTCCTGCGTACCCCGCTGACGTGCACTCTGGCGAGGTCGGGGCGATCGGGCAGGACCTCGACGATCTCACCGGGAATGCCGAGACACATCGACACCACCCCTTTCCACCGCGTCGGCGGCCAGGCGCCGTACCAGCCGGGCCGCCTCGTCCACGGCGGCGGCCACCGGTTCGCTCAACCCCATTCCCTCCGCCACCGTGAGCGGTTCGCAGCCCACGACGTAGACACGGCCGGGAGTACCACCGAGCCTGCGCAGCAGGGCGAGCACGGCCGCCGGGTGCATGCCGTGGGCGTCGAGGACGGGGCCTTCGTCGCTGTGTTCGGAGGGCGGCAGCGAGGTGGCGGGGTCGGCGTCGAGCACGTAGACGGTCCCCGGTTCCCCGCCCCTGCGCATGGCGTCGACGAAGATGGTGGTCTCGTAGTTCCCGTCGAGCAGCTCGTAGGCCAGGTGTACGCCCCTGACGCCGTAGTCGGCGACGACGGCCTGTGGTGGCAGATCACGTGTGGACAGTCGCGAGACCACCTCGACGCCGAAACCGTCGTCGCCGTGGAAGACGTTGCCGATGCCGGCGATGAGCACCCTGCTGGTCACGGTTCCACCTCCCCGGTCCAGGGCTCGACCTCGTCGGTGGTGAAGTACCGATAGCGTCCCTGCGCGAGCTGCCATTCCTCGGCGGGATCGCCGTCGACCGTGACCGCGAGGAAGATCGTGCCGTCGACGTCCTCCACCACGCTGCGCACGGTGGCCACTCGACCGTCGACGAACATGTCCTGCGCGTCCGTGACCCGGCGGGTGCCGTTGCGCGGTCGCAGCACCACCTTGCTTCCCGTGCCGATCTCGGTGTCGCCGACGTGCACGACGCGGACGCGGCCGTGCATCGACTCCCGTGGTTGGTGGGGCAGGTTCTCGACGCGGTCGATGATGCGGCGGGCCCGTTCGTCGGTGGCCCGAGCCTCGCGCTTCTCGGCCTCGGTGAGGGTGAGCGTGCGCAGGGTCAGCATCTCGTCGATCTCGCACGCGTCGAAGAAGTCGCCGTGGCTGCTGGGGTCCACTTTCGGATGGTCGTACAGGATGATCGGCGACGACAGCATCACGTCGTCGCTGCCCACGGGACCGACGAGCACCGGCCACGTGTGCTCGTTGACGCAGCCCTTCGCGTACTCCTTCGCCTCCTCCGGCGGGTCGAGCAGGGACAGGAACCGGCCGCCCCGCAGGGTGAGGATCGTGTGGGCCGCGATGAGCGAGTGCCGCAGCGCCTCATCCCTGGTGTACCCCGAGCAGTCCACGGTGGCCGTGTTGACCACCGTCACGTGCAGTCGCACCAGTCCCGGCAGTCGCTCGGCCCGGCACCGGAGTTCGGCCGTCAACGGCTGCTTGCGCCGCACCACCCGGCCGCCGTCGACCGCCGTGATCAGTTCTCCGCCACGGACGATCACCGGCAGGCGGTGTTCGGATTCGAGCAGGTCGCGGACGGGCAGCGTCACGTCGCGTTCGCACTCCACCGCCTCGTCCCACGGCAGCAGTTCGTCCTCGCCGACGATCAGGGCGTCGACCTCCCGGTAGCCGCCGGGTGCGTCTTCCCGCTCGATCTCCACCGTGCGGCGTTGCGCCTGGAGGAACCGCAGGCACACGTGCAGTTCGGCCTCGGGGGAGATCTCGGCGAGACACTCCGTGCGGCACGAGGTGTGCTCGCCCGTGCCCATGGCCGCGTACGACGGCGGCACGAGCACCCCGAACTGCCAGCGAACGTGGTTCTTCCGCGCCGAGGCTCGGTACGGGTAGAGCACGTAACCCTCGTAGAGCACGGCGTCGGCGACGGCACGGACTCCCTCCAGCGCTGTTCCGTCGGTCATTGCGCCCCCTCCGCCGCGAGTTCGGCGAGTACGTGGTAGATCGTCGTCTGGGCTTCCTGCACGCGGTGTACCGACGACGACGGCACCCGGAAGAGGAAGTCGATCGAGTCCAGTTCGGCCATCCGACCGCCTTCGCCGCCCGTGATGCCGATCGTGAGCATCCCGATGCGGTGCGCCTCGTCGAACGCGGCGAGGAGGTTGGCCGAGTTGCCGCTGGTGGACAGCCCCACGGCCAGGTCCTCGGGACGGCCGAGCGCGGCGATCTGCCGGGAGAACACCAGGTCGAACCCCACGTCGTTGCTCAACGCGGTGACCACGGCGGCCTCCGCGGTGAGGGCGAAGGCGGGCAGTGGCGGGGTTCCCGGCGGCGGATCGAGGAACTGGGTGGCAAGGTCGGCCGCGTCGGTGGAACTGCCGCCGTTGCCGAAGGAGAACAACCGGCCGCCACGGGCGAACCGCTCGGCCATCGCCGCCCCGCACGCCGCGAGCAGTTCGCCCTGCTCGCGATGGACGCGCCGCCGCAGCTCCATGATCTCCCGCACCTTGTCCTCGGTCGAGCGGCGGACCTCGGCCAGGACGGCGTCCACGGAGCGCGCACCGCTCGCCGCGGTGTCGTCGTAGAGGAACGGGTACAGCGAACTCATCGCGTCGGTCATCGGGGCACCCCGATCGCTTCCTTGGCGTGTACGAGCAGTTCCGCACCCGGACGCAGGCACGCGGGATCGACCAGCGCCACGCTGATCTCCTCGTGGCCGGACCCCGTGTCCACCAGGGCCAGGTCGTCGTCGAGCAGCCGCACCACACGGACGACGACGGCGGTGTCGGAGCAGGTCACGCACACCTCGTCGGTGCAGGTGAGACGGTCGTCCGCGGGCGTGGTCACGACACGGCCTCCGGGGTCAGCACGCCGGGGTGTTCGAGGAACACGTGCACCAGCTCCCACAGGACGTGGTAGATGGTCACGTGCGCCTCCTTGACGATCCGGGGATCGTCGGAGTCGGCTCGGAGCACGTGGTCGACGGCCGCGCTACGCGCCACGGCCCCGCCGTCGCCACCCACGAGCGCGACGGTGAGCAGGCCGAGTTCGTGGGCTTGTTCGAAACCGCGGACCACGTTGGCGCACTCGCCGTCCACCGACAGCCCGAGCGCGATGTCACCCTCGCGGGCCAGGTGCCGCAGTTGGTGGGCGAACACCTCCTTAAATCCCACCCTGGCGGCGATGCCGGTCATGGTGGCGATGTCGGCGGTCAACGCCAGCGCGGGCAGCGCCCGCTTGCCCACGATCACGGGGTGGACGAACTCCACGGAGATGTGTTGCGCGTCGGTCGAACCGCCGCCGTTGCCGAACACGATGAGCGTGCCGCCGCGGTGGAACCGCGCGGCCATCGCGTGGCAGGCGCGGGCCACGGGCTCGGCCTCGTGCAGCAACGTTTCCATTGGGCGTCGACGACGTTCCAGGGCGGCGTCGACGACGGTGTGGGGGACATGGCGGTCAGGCAATGGTCGTCCGGGCCTTCGTTTGCGATCACTGTGGACGGTCCGCGTGCGGCGAACCGGGGACGTGACCAGAAGTTACGGTCCGGGCACGAGTGGCACAAATCGATGTTCGGAACCAAGAACACGCTGTCCTACAAGGCAAAACCAGTGTTGCTACCCGGCTTCGGCTCCGTCCAAACATGTCCACTCCGGACGAGCTCGACGGCGTGCGATCTCCGCCTTCCCAGCCCACTGTGAACTCATGAGCACACAGGCCAGTGCCACCGGCGTCGACGAGGTGCACATCCTCTGGACCTCCGAGGGGATGAGCTGCGACGGCGACACCGTGTCCGTCACCGCAGCGTCCCTGCCCAGCATTGAGGACGTGGTGCTCCGGGCGGTGCCCGGCATTCCCAAGGTGCACCTGCACAACAAGGTGCTCGCCTACGAGACCGGAGACGACTTCCTCAAGCCGTTTTTCCAGGCCGCGAACGGTGAACTCGACGCGCCGTTCATCCTCGTCGTGGAGGGGTCCATCCCCAACGAGAACGTCCACGCCGAAGGCGGTTTCTGGTCGGCGATGGGAAACGACCCGGAGACCGGCCAGCCCAAGACCCTCAACCGGTGGATCGACGAACTCGCCCCGAAAGCGTGGGCAGTCGTCGCGATCGGCACCTGCGCCACCTATGGCGGGATTCACGCGATGGCGGGAAACCCGACCGGGTGCATGGGGCTCGTCGACTACCTCGGCGAGGACTTCCGGTCGGCGGGTGGACTGCCCGTGATCAACGTTCCGGGCTGCCCGGTGCAGCCGGACAACTTCATGGAGACCCTGCTGTGGGTGCTCCACCAGGCGGCGGGGCTCGCGCCCACCATCCCGCTGGACGACCAGCTTCGCCCGCAGTGGTTGTTCGGCAAGACCGTGCACGAGGGGTGCGACCGCGCGGCCTACTACGAGCAGGCCGACTTCGCCCACGACTACAACTCGCCGAAGTGCCAGGTCAAGATCGGCTGCTGGGGTCCGGTCGTGAACTGCAACGTCACCAAGCGCGGCTGGATGGACGGCGTCGGTGGCTGTCCCAACGTGGGCGGGGTGTGCATCGGCTGCACCATGCCCGGATTCCCCGACAAATTCATGCCGTTCATGGACGAACCACCGGGTGGCTCGTTGTCGTCGGCGCTGCTGCGCGTCTACGGCCCGTTCGTGCGCACTATGCGCGGCATCACCAACGCCAGCGCGAACACCGAGCCGAAGTGGCGACACCCCGGCGACAAGCTCACCACCGGTTACCGGCCCCGTTACCCCCGAGCCTGACACCACCAGGAGCGACTCACCCATGTCCCAGACGCAGCGCGAGGTCTCCGCCACAACCCAGCGGGAACTGGTCGAGGTCAACTTCGACCCGATCACGCGGATCATCGGAAACCTCGGCATCTACACGAAGGTGGACTTCACCAACAACGAGGTCGTCGAGTGTCGGAGCACCTCGTCGCTGTTCCGCGGCTACAGCGTGTTCATGAAGGGCAAGGACCCACGCGACTCGCACTTCATCACCAGCCGTATCTGCGGCATCTGCGGCGACAACCACGCCGTGTGCTCGATCTACGCCCAGAACATGGCCTACGGGGTGAAGCCGCCGCCGCTGGCGGACATGATCATCAATCTCGGCGAGGCGGCCGAGTTCATGTTCGACCACACGATCTTCCAGGACAACATGGTCTTCGTCGACTTCTGCGAACGCATGGTCGCCGAGACCAACCCGAGTCTGCTCAGACGCGCCGAGACGACCGAGGCCCCCCGCGGTGAGGTGCACGGTTACCGGACCATCGCCGACATCATGCGTGCCTTCAACCCGTTCGAGGGTGAGGTCTACAAGCGGGCCCTGGAGGTCAGCCGGATCACGCGCGAGATGTGCTGCCTCATGGAGGGCAGGCACGTCCACCCGTCCACGCTCTACCCCGGCGGGGTGGGGACGGTGGCCACCCCGCAGGTGTTCACCGACTACCTGTCGCGTCTGCTGCGCTGCCTGGACTTCGTCAAGCAGGCCGTGTCCATGAACGACGACGTCTTCGACTTCTTCTACGACGCGCTGCCGGGCTACGAGGAGGTCGGCCGCCGGCGCATCCTGCTGGGCTGTTGGGGCTGTTTCCAGGACCCGTACTCGGTGGACTACCGCTACGAGAACATGGCCAACTGGGGCCGTGACATGTACGTCACGCCCGGCATCGTGGTGGACGGGGAGCTGCTCACCAACAACCTCGTGGACATCAACCTCGGCATGCGCATCCTGCTCGGCAGCTCCTACTACGACGACTGGGTGAACGAGCAGACCTTCGTGAAGCGGGACCCGCTCGGCAACCCGGTCGATCAGCGACACCCGTGGAACCAGACCACGCTGCCCGTCCCTCAGGCCCGTGACCTGGAGAACGGCAACTACAGCTGGGTGATGAGCCCGCGCTGGTTCGATCCGGGCAGCGGCGAACACCTGGCCCTCGACACCGGTGGCGGCCCGCTGGCAAGGCTGTGGTCGACGGCGTTGAACGGTCTGGTGGACACGCCGTACGTGAAGGCGACCGGCGGGGCGGTGCGGATCGACCTCCCGGCCACCCCGCAGTCCCCGGAACTGCGGTTGGAGTGGCGGCCCCCGCGGTACGCCAACACGCTCGAACGCGACCGGGCGCGCATGTACTTCGTGGCCTACGCCGCGGGCATGGCCCTGCACTTCGTCGAGCAGGCGCTGGAGGAGGTCCGCTCGGGCAACACGAAGGTGTTCGAGAACTTCGACGTGCCCGACGAGGCCATCGGGGTCGGCTTCCACGAGGCCGTGCGCGGCGTGCTGTCGCACCACCTCGTCATCCGCGACGGCAAGATCGCCAACTACCACCCCTATCCGCCGACGCCGTGGAACGCCAGTCCCCGCGACGTCTACGGCACGCCGGGGCCGTACGAGGACGCGGTGCAGGGCACGCCGATCTTCGAGGAGAACGGCAGGGAGAACTTCAAGGGCATCGACATCATGCGCACGGTGCGCAGCTTCGACCCCTGCCTGCCGTGCGGCGTGCACATGTACCTCGGGGAGGGGCAGGTGCTCAAGAAGGTCGCCTCGCCCACGTTCGGCGCGGCGCATCCGGGGCAGTGATCGGCGATGACCGCACGTGGGATGTGGGACGTCGAGCGGGTCCGCCGGACGCTCGCGGAACTCGACGGTCGGCTCGCGGAACTGTCCGAGCGGGCCGATGCCGTGGCGCTCGACGCGGTCCGGACCCTCGTCGACGTCTACGGCGAGGCGCTGGCGCGCGTCACCGCCCTCATCGAAAAGGCCGCGCCGGAGGTGTCCGACGCGCTGGCCGACGACGAACTCGTCGGGCACCTCCTGCTGGTGCACGACCTGCATCCGCACGAGCCCGAGACCCGCATCCGGCGAGCACTCGCCGACCTGAGGCCCCGCATCGTCGCCGAGTTGACCGACTACGCCGACGACGGCGTCACGGTGGCGATCGAGGGCGTGGCTCGGAGCGGCGTCTCGGACGCCACCGAGACCGTGGAGGCCGTCGTGCGGGCCGTGGCGCCCGAGGTGACGGACGTGCGCGTGCGGCACCGGAGCGAGCCCGCGTTCGTCCCGCTCACGGCGGTGCGGGCGCGATGACCGAGCCGCTGCCCCTCGGCCGGCTCCGGGCACTGGCCCGGACGGCGGCCGTCGCCGAGAAGCCTCGCGGGGAAGGGCACCGGTGCGACCTGTGCGGCGAGGCCCTGCCCGCCGGGCACCGGCATCTGCTGGAGCTGTCCGTGCGGCGGCTGGCGTGCGCGTGCCGGGCGTGTGCGTTGCTGTTCGATCGCGGGACCACGGACACCGGCCGCTACCGCACCGTGCCGGAGTTGCGGGAACGACTCGCCGACGACCCGTTCGACGACGTCGGATGGGCGGCCCTCGGGGTGCCCGTGCGATTGGCCTTCCTCGTGCCCCACGACGACGGCGTGACGGCCCACTACCCGAGTCCACTCGGCGTGGTGGGCACGGACGTGGAGCGGGAGGCATGGGAACACCTGGTCCGCCGACGGCCCGAGCTGGCACGCCTCGTCCCGGAGGTGACGGCGTTGCTCGTGCACCGCGCCGCGGGCGAGCACTGGCTCGTCGGCATCGACGAGTGCTATCGGCTCACCGCGCGGGTACGCGGTAACTGGACCGGAATGACAGGAGGTGACGAGGTATGGCGCGAGATCGATCGCTTCTTCGCCGAATTGCGGAGCGGCGTCGCTCCGGGCTGATTCTCGGCAAGCCCGACGTGAGGGTCGACCTGCCCTCGCACACGCGTGGGGTGAAGCAGGGAAACAGCAGGGGCAACTACGCCAAGCAGCCGGGCCACCTGCCCGACGGAAGATCGACGGCCGCGAGGTCCACGGGCATCCGCCCGCGTGCCCGGAATCCCATCCTGCCCGGAATGCCGAACCTCTCGCCGCCGTGACCGACATGACCGACACGACAGGTATGACAGGCACGGCGCTGTCCGCCCCCGAGTTGTCGTGGGCGATCACCGGCGTGGACACCGCGCCGCTGGACGCCGTTCCCACCCTGCGGTTCCGACTGTGCGTCGGCTGCCGGGGAGTCGAATCGGTGCGGTCGCTGACGCTGGCGGTGTCCGTCCGCATCGTCGCGACCCTGCGCGACTACACCGCGGAGGAGCGCGCGCGGCTGCGTGGCGTGTTCGGGACCCCCGACCAGTGGGCGTCCGGTATCGGCGAGCTGGTGTGGGCGCGACCGGTGGTGCACGTGCCCGGCTTCACCGACCACACCGAGGTGGAGGTGCCCGTTCCCTGCGGCCAGGACGTGGAACTGGCGTCGGTGAGCTACCTCTCGGCGTTGTCCGGCGGTGACGTGCCGTTGCGGTTCCAGTTCAGCGGCACGGTGTTCCACAGCCGGGGTGGCCGGCTCGAAGCGGCGCGCCTGCCGTGGGACAGCGAGGTGAAGTACCGGTTGCCGGTCGAGTGCTGGCAGCGGATGCGCGAGACGTACTTCGGCTCTTATCGCTGGGTGAGGGTGGCGGAGTCGGTGTACCGGCGGTTGGACGACTACCGCGTACGCCACGCGTACCGCTCCCCGGAGGAAGCGATCGAGTCCCTGTTGAAACTGTCCGGGAGGGTGTGATGACACGTGAAGTGATGAAGAGGCGTCCCGGAGCCCGCCAGCTCGTGGTGCGGGTGCTGGCGGGAGCGTTCGGCGCCGTGGTGCTGGGCGTGCTGGCACGGGAGCTGCCCGCCCTGGTGCGCTACGCCAAGATCCGGTCGATGTAGCCCGGCCGGCGCGCGGTCTTCAGCGTTCGAGGAGTTGGCCGTTCCGTAGCTCCCAGTTCCGGTTCGTGTCGACGGCTCCCGCCAATCGCCGGTCGTGGGTCACGAGGATCAGGGTGCCGGTGTAGGCCGACAGCGCCGACTCCAGTTGCTCGATCGCCGGCAGGTCGAGGTGGTTGGTCGGCTCGTCCAGGATCAGGAAGTTCACGTCCTTGGCCTGGAGCACCGCCAAGGCCGCCCTGGTGCGTTCGCCGGGGGAGAGGCTGCTCGCCGGGCGGGGCACGTGTGCCGCGCCGAGCCCGTACTTCGCCAGCAGGGTCCGGGCCTCCTCGGGGACGAGGCCCGCCTCGGCGCAGAAGGCGTCGAGAAGCGTCTTCTCGCCGTAGAACAGGCGCCGGGCCTGGTCCACCTCGCCCACCATCACCCCGGAGCCGAGCATAGCCTCACCGCGGGTCGGCCGGGTCCGGCCGAGCAGGGTCGACAACAGGGTGGTCTTGCCCGCCCCGTTGGCCCCGCGAATCGACACTCGATCCGCCCAGCTGATCTCCAGGTTCACCGGTCCGAGGGTGAACTCGCCGCGGTCGACCACCACGTCGCGCATCCGGGCGACGACCGCTCCGGCGCGGGGAGCGTGCGCGATCTTCATGCGTAGCTCCCACTCCTTGCGCGGCTCCTTCACTTCTTCCAGACGTTCGATCTGGCGTTCGATCTGCCGGATCCTGGACGCCTGCTGCTCGCTCGACTCCGCGCGGTGCTTCTTACCGATCTTGTCGGAGTCGGACGACTTGCGGCGGGCGTTTCGGACTCCCTTCTCCATCCACTGGCGATGGGTCTGTACGCGCGCCTGGAGCGCGGACACCTTCGCGGCGTACTCCTCGTACTTCTCGCGTGCCCGCCGCCGCAGGATCGCGCGCTCTTCGAGGAAGGCCTGGTATCCCCCGCGATAGACTCGGACCTCCTGTTGTACCGGATCGAGTTCGACAACCTGGGTCACCGTCCGGGCGAGAAACTCGCGGTCGTGGCTGACCACGACGCTGCCGACCCGCAGGCCCTTGACGAACTCCTCCAGCTTTTCGAGCCCCTCCAGGTCGAGGTCGTTGGTGGGTTCGTCGAGCAGGAAGATGTCGTAACGGCTGAGCAGCAACGAGGCGAGGCCCACCCGCGCGGCTTGGCCGCCGGACAGGCTCGTCATCGGCTGCTCGGGACTGATGCCGGGTGCGGTGCTGCCGAGCACCTGGGTCGCGCGGTCGTCGAAGTCGGCGCCGCCGAGGGCGAGCCAGGTGTCGAGGGCGGCCGCGTAGCCGTCCTCCGCGCCGGATTCGCCGTTGGTCAGCGCCTCGGTCATCACGGTGAGTCGGCGTTGTGCCTCGGCCACGCCGGTGCGTCGAGCCAGGTAGTCCCGGACCAGCTCACCGGGACGACGTTCGGGTTCCTGAGGCAGGTAGCCGATGTTGGCGTCGGCCGGGTGACACCGAACCAGGCCGGACTGCGGCGCGAGGTCTCCGCAGAGGATGCGCAGCAACGTGGACTTCCCCGCTCCGTTCGCCCCGACCAATCCGACGACGTCGGTTTCGGAGACGACGAGGTCGAGCTCGGAGAACAGCACCCGATCGCCGTGAGCTGCTGAAATTTGCTTCGCGACCAGTTCGGCACCCATAGTCGCTGCATCCTAGTGGTGGGGCCGTCTCGCCTGGTGAAGTAAACGGTGCGCGGTGCGGACGTTCCACAAGTGAGGTTCGAATTCTTCGAACCGGCCTCCCCGCCACGGAGGTGGGAAGGCCGCTTTCGCCGCCGGGGGCGGATATGCCACAGAGACTGTCCACTAGGGATCGAATGAGCGTGGAAACCGCCCGTGAACTGCGATGATGTCGGAAAGCCGCGTTCGTTCTCATCGGAATGCGGCGGCGAGGTCCGTTGGTCCTTCGGGGTGACTGCGGCGCGAGGTCAAGCCCACTGAGACGAGGAGCACAGTCTATTGGTTCTCCCGTTCCGGTGCTAGCGTGTCGAAGCCTCGCGGTTTTTGCGCCGGTGGTCGAAATTGTGATCCCGGGGCCGTTGGTTTGTCGGAGAGGATTGCGATTGTCTGGTTCACATCATGCGGCGTCGTCGTCCCGCTCGGCGGTATTTCGATGATCATGCGTGTCGTCGATTGATTTCTTTGTTTCGATGCGGTCGATTCGTTGGAATTCCGGCGTGCGACATTGGCCGTCCATCGCGGGCCTGTGGGATATGTTGAGGGTAGATCATGTGGCATGATTCCGCGCGCCATGAACTGTGCTCGCTGGAGGCTGAGAGCTTCCGGATGCTGCAGGGATTTCTCGGAGCTCGGGACAAACTCGTCGACGCGGTGTCCGACATCGCGACCCGGCCGAGCATCAGTGACGAATTGTTGCGGTCGATTCGTACGCTCGCCGGTGCGCCCGACGAAATCCTGCGGGAGGACCCGGAGCGACTGAGTCGGATCAACGTTTTCTACCCGTCGAACAACCTGATCTACTCCTATGTTCTGTACGTATTGGTGCCGAGTCTCTACACGGACACCATTACGATTCGACCATCATCTCGGGTGCGACGTGAAACCGCGCGTGTGCACGAAATTCTGAGTCCGTACGCCGCCGGAGAAGTACGGCTTTGGGAATGTTCGCAGCGCGAGTTCGTCGACGACAGTGCGAGCGTCGATCTCGTCGTGTTCACGGGGACGGCTTCCAATGCCGCCTCGGTGCGCGCCGCGTTGTGCCCCGGCCCCAAGGTACTGACCTTCGCCTCCTCGCCCACACCTTTCGTGATCGGTCCCGAGGCCGATGTGGAAAGCGCCGCCCGTGCCCTCGTCGCGGCACGGCTGTTCAACGGCGGCCAGGACTGCCTGTGCCCGGACGCCGTGTTCGTCCATACCGAGGTGCGAGAGGACCTGCTCGCCTGCCTGCGGACGATGCTCGATCGCCGTCGTAGCCTCGACAGCGCGACGAGTTGGCGGATGGTCGACGGCGTGGTCTACGAGGACGCCTTGGAATCGGCCTGCTCGTTCATCGAACTCAACCGGGACGCGGTCGTCTACGGCGGCAAGTGCGACGTCGACGCACGAATGATCGAGCCGACCGTGCTGATGTTCGACTGGGAGCCGGACTTCACGCCGGTCGAGATGTTCGCCCCGGTTTTCTGCCTGGTCGAGTACGAGGACCCCGCGCAGGTCCGGACGTGGTTGAACCGGCCGGACCAGCAACGACAGGGCAGCTACGTCTCGGTGTTCGGGGAGCCGCAACTGATCGACCGTCGTATCGGCACCATTGTGGTCGTTCCCGAGGCGGCGCCACTGGATGTGGAGGACGGAAACCGACCCTTCGGCGGTTACGGCGTCGAGGCCGGAGCCGTGCAGTGCGGTGACGAAGTCCTGGGGAGACCGCTGTTGATCTCCGCCGAAGCAGCACGCGGTGGCCGACGGTGAGCCCCCGAACCGAGAACCACGTCGTGGCGGTGGTCGACCGATCGCCGTCCGGACCGAGTGACGCCTCGCGCGACCCGCTCGCCCGCACCGTCGCCGAGGTCGCCGACGAGCTCGGGCGGCGGGAAGGCGAACGAGTCGTTCTGGACGCGACCGGGGTCTGCGGCACGGCCCTGGGGGAGTTCGTCGACCGCGTGCGGTCGGGCCGGTCACTGCGGCCGCTGCACTCGCTTCGCCTGGAGCCCGCCCGCCTGCTGGCGGTGCTCGCCCAGCGGGAGGACGTCCCGGCGACGATCCTGGCGGCCGCTCGTCCGGAGCAGGTTCGCCGCGTTGCCGAGAGCTGGAGCCGTCATGGTTCGCCGGTCTCGGTGATCACGGTCAGTGGTGGTCCGGAGCGGTTCGTGGTCGACGGCGTCCGCCTGTCGCCCGGTGACGACGGGGGCGAGGCATGAAGGCGGTGTGGCGGCAGCTCGCCGGGATGTTCGCGGACGCAGGAGTGACGCACGTCTTCGGCCTTCCCGCGGACGAACCCGAACTGCTCGACGCCGCGAGGGCCGAACCGAGGCTCAGCGCCGTCGTCGTGAGGGACCAGCGTGCCGCGGCCCTGGCGGCCATCGGCCACGCCCAGGTGTCGGGTGGGCCCGCCGTCCTGGCGTTGACTCCCGGCCCCGCGTTCACCAACTCACTGACCGGGCTGCTCGAGGCGTCGAGCCTGGGTGTGCCGATGATCGTGGTCACCAGCTCGACGAACCCGGCCGAAGCCGCTCGTGGTGGGTTCCAGGTGACCCCTCAGGAGCAGCTGGTGAGCCCGCTGGTGTCCTGGTACCACAAGCTCGGCGAGCCCACCCAGGTCGGTTGGGCGGTGCGACGCGCCCTTCACCTGAGCCTCAACCAGCGACCGGGCGTCACCGTGATCGAAGTCGATCACCATCTCGCTGCCGCCGAGGACGTCGAGCGGGTGTCCCCGCCGGAGCCCCTGACGTGCGTCCCCGACGACCACACGATCCGGCGGGCGGTCGCCCTGCTGTCCCGCTCCGAGCGGCCTCTCATCCTGGCCGGTGGCGGGAGCCGGGGTGCCGGGGAGCAGATCGTCGCCTGTGCGCGACGCTGGGGAGCCATGGTGCTCACCACGGCCGCCGGTCGTGGGGTCATCGACGAGACGCACCCGGCCTCGCTGGGCAACGCCGGCCTCTACGCCTCCCGCGAGACGGCCGACGTCGTCGCGCGGGCGGACGCGCTCCTCGTCGTGGGCAGCGCCCTCGAGGAGACGGTCCGCATGGGATGGCCACGGCTCCGTTGCCTGCCGGTGGTGCAGATCGATCGCGATCCCTCGGCGTTCGGTCGAGCCGTCCGGCCCGAGGTCGCCGTGTGGGGCGACGCGGGGAAGACCCTCCGGCTATTGCTCGACCACGGTGGAGTCGGGGAACGCCCCTACTGGGCGTCGTGCGAGATCCCGCCGAGGCGGGAGTCGCTGGCCGCCACGACCCTGCGCACGATCTGGTCGACGCTCGGGCGGGACGCCGTGTTGGTGCAGGAGAACGGGCTGCACGACATGTGGAGCTTCGACCGTTCCGCGATCGCCGTGCGCCAAGGCACGCCGGTGGTCACCCCGGGTGAGCAGACCACGATGGGCTTCGGAGTCCCCGCGGCCATCGGCGCCGCGACGGCCGCGCCGGGGCGGGACCTTCTCGTGGTGTGTGGTGACTCCGCCTGTGAAATCTCGATCACCGCGCTGCCCACCCTGCTGCACGTCCACCCCAGCCCGGTCGTTGTGATGTTGTCGAACCGCGGCTGGGGTTGGCCACGCGCGGGCCGCGAGGAGAAGCAACGGGACCTCACCGTGGTGCATGATCCGCTTCCGATTCGCGACATCGCTCGGTCGCTGGGGATGACCGTCGTCACGGTCCGCGCCGAAGGCGACCTCGATGAGGTCGTCGGGACCCGCCGGGTGGAGCCTCGGAAGCCGCTGCTCGTGGTGGTGGAGGTCGACGACCACGACGTCAGCCCCGGAGTCCACAGGGAGCTGGCCGGATGACCGAGACGGGAACGGCTCGTTTCGGCCCGCTGTGGGTCGACGGCGTGCGCGTGGCGGAGACGGAACTGACCTCCCTGGCGGCCGTGATCCACCGGGGACTGCGGGGGTTGCCGTCGGGGTCGGTGGTCCAGTTGCCCGCCGAACCCCCGGTGGGTCTCGTGGCCAGGACGGTGGTCGGTGAGCTCGACCTGGTCCACGTCCTGGGCGAGGACACCCTTGCGTATGCCGGAATGGACGCCGCCGCCCTGATCGACGCCGACGGTGTGGTCCACCGTCGTGCGCCGGGGCTTCGGCCTCGGCGCCTGCCGGGCACGGCACGGCTCGCGGCGACGTCGGGAAGTACGGGACACCCGGAGGCCGTCGCGCACGGGCGGGAGGCCATCACCTTCCAGGCGTCGGCACTCCAGGAACGGCTGCGTTTCGAGGCGGGCGAAGTGATGTTGCTGCCGCTGCAGACCGCCCACGCCTACGGCGCCTCGGTCGTGGAACTGTGGTCGCGCTACGGCGTCGGCCTGATGCTGGAGCACACCAGTCCGCTTCGGACCTTCATTCCGAGACTCGTCGAACACAAACCGTCCAGTGTGGACCTAGTGCCCTCGATGCTCGCGATGTTGTTGTCGGCGGCACGACGGGACGACGCCGTCGCGGCGGGGATCGACCGGCTCCGGCTGCTCAACGTCGGCGGCGACGTCCTGCCACCGTCGTTGGTCGAGGCGGCACGCGCGGTGTGCGACCAACGTCTGCTCGACGGCTACGGCCTGACCGAGGCCGGGCCCAACGTCGCGGTCAACTGTCCCGAGTTCTACCGGGAGGGGACCGTCGGGCGACCGTTGCCCGGGGTGCGGGTCCGTATCGACGACGGCCAGATCATGGTCAGCAGCCCGAGTGTGCTGCTCGGGTACGTGCGCGACGGGAACGTCGTCCCGCAGACCGACGCGGACGGCTGGCTGGCCACCGGCGACCTCGGTTCGGTGGACGACCAGGGTTATCTGAAGGTCGTCGGACGCCGTAAGGAAGTCATCATCGTCCACGGCAGGACTTTCGCCCCGATCGCGGTGGAGGACGCTCTGCGTGCGGTGCCGGGCGTCGACGACGCCGGAGTCGTGGCCGTGCGGGAGGAACACGCGACGCGGGATCGGGTCCACGCGTTCGTGCGCGCGGAGTCGAACGGCACCGACGCCGACGAACTACGCCGTCGTTGTGTGGAGGCCCTGCCCAGTGGTCTCGGCCCGGTCCGGCTTCGGTTCGTCGACGAGTTGCCGTTGCTGCCGTCCGGGAAGTTGGATCGCAACGCGCTCCGCGAGGTGGTGCGGGCATGTACGTGACCGGACTGGCACTCGCCCCGATCGACGCCGCCGCACCGTGGACGGCGTGCCGCTCGGCGCTCGGGCAGGCCGGGCAGCAGGACCCCGCTCGGACCCAGTACGTCGTCGTCGGACACGGAGGGACCACGTCCGACGTGGAAGGAGCTGACGACGAGCTCGCGACGTTCTGTGGCGAGCTGGCGCTCACCTCGCTGCGGGAGCGGGGCGCGGACCCGGTGCTGCTGAACCACGCTTGCGCCTCCGTGCTGTTCGGCCTCGAATACGGGCAGGCCCTGATCCGGGCGAACCGGGCCGACCGCGTCGTCGTCACCGGCATGATCGGGCCGACCGGCTACGACCGGGCCGGCATGCGGGTGCTGCGGGCGTTGAGCACCGGTCGAGCACGCCCGTTCGCCCCGGACCGGGACGGCACGGCGCTCGGATCGGGACAGTACGCCGTGGTCTGTGACGGCGAGAGAACCGTCGAGGACCACGTCACGGCGGCGTTCGCGAGGATCGAGTCGATCTCCTGCCGGGTGGCCGCCGAGCCGCGTGCCGGGCTGCGGCCCGAGGCGGTGTACGACCGGATGGTCGATGCGTTGGACCGGGCCGGAGTCCGGGCCCCCGACCGCATCGAGGCCCACGCGACCGGAACGGTGGCGGGCGATGCGGCGGAGGAGGAGGCGATATCGCGGTTGCTGGCCGACCGTGGCATCCCCGCGGACACGGTGGTCGTCAGCGCGAGCAAGGCCACGACCGGACACCTGCTGCACGGCGCGGGTGCCGTGAGCTTGATCGAGGCCTGTCGCCACGCCCTCGCCTCGAACGGCACGGTCCTGGTCAACGCGTTCGGCTTCAGCGGCAACTACGCCTGCGCGGTGGTGGGCCCGCCCACCCACGGCGTCCGCCACGATCATGCTCTCGTGCCCGAACTGATTCCACACTCTGCTCCGGTAGGTGGCCATGCATAACCCCGAAGTCACGGTCGTCACGCCGACGATCGGCCGTCTCGACCGGTTGCGGGCGGCGTTGCGTTCGGTCGCCGCCCAACGCGTCGCGGTCGAACACGTCGTCGTCGGTGACGACTGCGCCGCCCGTGGCTGTCGTGACGAGGTGGCGGAGATCGTCGCGTCGTTCGACCACGCCCGCTTCCTGGACGTCACCGCGGCCGATCTGCCCGAGGGCCTTCAGCCGTACCTGCCGGCCCGGCTGGCGTTCCTCCGCAACACCGGAGTCGCGGCGGGCAGCGGAGAGTTCGTCTGCCATCTCGACGACGACAACGCCTTCGAAGTCGACCACCTGAGCAGCCTGGTCGAGCTGTTGCGAGCGAACCCGGACGTACCCGTGGCGCACAGCTGGCGCCTGCTCGTCGACGACAACGACGTTCCGTTCGTCCCGGACGGGGTCGACCCCTGGTATCCCGAGCCGGACGGCCGCCGCGACTCCTACCGGAGGTTGGCGGAGCTGGGGGTCTTCGAGCCGGGGTCGGCGGTCGTGCGCGACCGGTTGTGGGCGGGGGACGAAGTGCTCGGCCGCATCGACACCGGCGAGTTCCTCATCCGCAGGACCTACGCCGAAAAGCACGGCTTCCCCCAGCGGTTCACGCCTCGGCAACAGGAGTTGGAGATCACGGAGGACATGGCCTACGCGCTGTCGATGGCTCGCCGCGGGGTCCGGCCACTGTGCACGGAGAAGGCGACGCTGCGCTACACGATGGGTGGTTACTCCAACGCCGACTCCCTCGACAGCGCCACACCCAGGGTTGACCTGCGTAAGCAGACGGCCACCGGGGGGTCGATCCGGTGACCAACACGGACAGTCCACCGAAACGTTCGAGGTCCACGTGGGCGGTGCTGCGGGAGAACCGGCCCCTGGCCTGGCTGACGGCGTCGATCCTCTTCCACCGCCTCTCGGGGTCCATGCTGGTGGTGGCGATCCCGTTGTTCGTCATCGACCGGTACGGACTGAGTTGGGAGGCCGGGCTGACCCTGGCCGCGCGACTGATCCCCAACATCCTCTTCGGGGTGATCGTCGGCCACATCGTGGACAAGTGGGAGCCGCGCAAGGTCGCGTGGGTGACGGCGGTCATGAACGCGGTGCTGCTCGCCTCGGTGCCGCTCACCCAGTCGTTGGTCCAGTTGCAGATCCTCATGTTCACGGCCGGTGTCGTGTACATGTTCGGCCTTCCCGCGCGGATGGCGCTGCGCCCGCTCGTCATCGCCAAGGGCGACGAGACACCCGGCAACGCCCTGCTGGTGACCGCCGAGCGGTTGAGCTCCATCGTGGGGCCGCTGCTGGTGGGCGTGATCATCGCCTCGGTGGGGGTCGAGGTGTCCTTCCCGATCCAGGGCGGTCTCGCGATGCTGGCCGCCGCGTCGGTGTGGGGGCTGCCGGCCCGACCGCTTCGGGAACCGGAGCAGGCGGAGGCGGAGCAGAAGGAGAAGCCGGGACTCAAAAGCGAGCTCCGGAAGATGCTCGTCACCGGACCGGCCGTCCTGGTCCGGGCCGTGGCGGGCGACCGGATGCTGCGGGTCCTGGTCCTGACGGCCTTCACGTACGTCGGAGCGGTGGCCCTCGGTGAGGTCTTCGTCGTCGGGCTGGCGAAGGAGAACTTCGCCGGTTCCCCCGGCGCGAACGGATGGCTGGTGTCGGCGATGGGAGCCGGGGGTGTGCTCGGCGCCTTGCTCAGCGCGTGGCTGAGCCGCTTCCGTCCCGGTCCGCTGTACTTCTTCGGCAACGTGCTGGAAGCGCTGGCCTGGCTCGTGCTGCCGTTCATCGGGGTGTTGCCGCTGGCCCTGGTCTGCATGGTGGCGGCGGGATTCCTCGAGTCCGTCGCGACCGTCGTCTACTTCGCCGAAGTCCAGAAGCGCCTGCCCAACGAGCTGACGGGCCGGTTCTACGCGTCGTTCATTCCCCTCACCGACGTGTTCGGCATGCTGGGCAGCCTGTCCGGCCCGGTGCTGCTCGCCGGTGCCGGGGTGACCGGAGGCGCGCTGGTGATCGCCGCGCTGATCGCGGTGCCGGTCCTGTTGTGCGGAGTGACGCTGCTGCGGCCGGGCACGATCGAGATGCCTCTGACGGAATCCCCGGAGGAGAGCGCAGATGCCGACCGTTGACCGCGAACGCCTGCGTCGAAGCCGGAAATGGGCGGTGGCCAGACTCGCGGGCCGAGACGTCGCGGTCGACGTCGTGGGCCTGGAACGACACGTGCTGCCGGAGCGAGCGGCGGAGTTGTTGACGTTCGCCGAGTCCCCGGTCTCGGCCGAGGACCTGGTCCTTCGACACGGCGGGGACCGCGCGGAGGCCGAGAAGCTCGTCGACCTGCTCGTCGCGACCGGCCTGCTCGTCGACCGGGAGGAGACCGAGGCCGACGAGCAGATCGAGCGGCTGATCCGGGTGGCCGAGACCCCGCCGCCGGAACGAGCATCCTCCGCCTACGGCGAGATCGACCACCTGGAGGACAGCGCCGTTCCCGCCCCGTGGCGAGGTCCTTTGCGGGTGCTGTTGCTCGGTGGGTGCGTCGTTCAGTTCGCGCGGGCCGCGGTCGAACGGAGGTTCCGCCTCGGTGGCTACGACGCGACGGTGCGGACGAGCTGGCCCGGCGCGTCGGTCCACGACCTGGTCGACACGATTCGCCGCGAGGACCCCGACGTCGTCGTGGTGATGCCGTACGTCGAGACGTTGCTGCGGGGGCTGTGGGACCTGGGGTACGCGGCGACGCCGCGGACCAGGGCGACCCGCACCCGCGCCCTGGCTCGGCTGCTCGCGAACCTGTTGGCCACCACCGCCGAGGCGGCAGGGGACCGGCTGGTGCTCATGCACAACGTGTCCGGCCCCGGACTATCGGCCTTCGGGCGCTTCGAGTACCTGCACGAGTGGCACCTTCGCGACAGCGTGGGTTTCCTCAACCAGGAGTTGGACCGCGCCGCACGACGGCACGACAACGTCGTGCTCGTCGACGAGGACCGCTTCGTCCGGGAATGGGGCGCGCGGCACCTCTTCGACGACCACCTGTTCCCGTTCGCGCACCACGGAGGCACGCCGAGCCCGGACCTCGACGTACCCAACCAGACGCCGTTGCTCAGCTCGGTCCTCGCCGAGGAGTACTACGCGTCCTACGCCGCGCACACCGCTGCCGACCGCATCAAGTGCCTCGCGGTCGATCTGGACAACACCCTGTGGCCGGGTGTCCTGGCCGACATGGACTTCGACTGGTCCATGGCCGACACGACCAGCTCGTGGCTGCACCGAGGCATCCACCAGGCCCTGCGGATCGTCAAGCAGCGCGGGGTGCTGCTCGCGTCGGTGAGCAAGGGGGACGCGGACGCCACGCTCGCCGCGTGGCGGAGGCTGCCGTCTACGGACCTGCTCAGCCCGGACGACTTCGTCGCGCACTACATCGGGTGGGGGCCGAAATCGGCGTCGCTGCACCAGTTGTGCAAGGAGCTGCAGGTAGCGCCGGAAGCGGTCGCGGTTCTCGACGACTTCCACGTCGAGCGTGAGGAGATCCGACGTTTCGGCCCTCCGGTGCGGGTCGTCGACGCGCCGGTGAGCGAGTTCCGGCGGTGGTTGCTCACCGAGCCGGGACTGCAGGTGCGCACCGTGACCCCGGAGGCCGCCAACCGCACCGAGACGACGAGGGCCGCGCTCACCGTGGCGAGGATGGCGGACTCGGCCGACGGCGACTACGGCCGCCTGATCCGCGACCTGCACGTCCGGGTCGACGTCCGACCGCCACGGGAGTCGGAACTGACTCGCGTCGCCGAGCTGGTGACCCGGACGACACAGTTCACCCTCGGGGAACCGCCGCCGGGGCCCGACGAGTTCGCGGAGGCGGCGAGTCGCGACGAACTCCGTGTTCTCGAGGTCAGCGACGACCTCGCCAACTACGGAATCGTCGGGGCGTGCGTGATCGGTGACGGCGTCGTCCGCGCGCTCGCGGTCTCCTGCCGGGTTCTCGCGCTCGACGTGGGACCGGTGTTCCTGACCGCCGCGCTGCTGGGACGGCCGAACGAGACGTTCGTGGCCCACTACACCGCGACCGAGCGGAACTCACCCGCGAAGGACCTCCTGCGGCGGAGCGGTTTCCAACTCGTCGCCGAGCACGGCGCGCGGAGCGAATGGCGGCGTCGGGGGCCGGTGTCGGCCGCCGAGCTCGACGCCTGGCCACACGAGGTGTCGATCAGGGAGGTGACAGCGTGATCGATCGCTGGAGCAGGGCCGATCGCGCGGCTCACGCCGGGAAGGTTCCGGTCTCCGCGCTCCGTGCGGACGCCGAGAGGGTCGTGGCGAGTGGCGTGGACGCCCAGGAGCTGTACCGGCGCTGGGAGCAGCAGCACTGGACCGTCGGCGACCTGCGACTCGACGAGGACAGGGCGAACTGGGACCGCGTTCCGGCGGCCAGTCGTGAGGTGCTCCTCCGGCTGTTCACGTCCTTCTACGTCGGCGAGTACACCGCGGTGGACGGGCTCGCGGCGGTGATGGCCGGTGCGCCCGACGAGGACGAGTTGGTGTTCCTCGCGACGCAGAGCGCCGACGAGGCTCGGCACGTGGCGTTCATGAACCTCGTCGACCGCGAGCTCATGGACGGGACGGAAGGGCTGAAGGCGCGGCTGCCGCAGCTGTGGGAGCAGCTCACGCCGGCCTACCGCGCGTTGCAGCGGATCGAGGACGCGTTCGCCGAGGACGTGTTGCGGCGTCCGGACATCGATACCTGGCTGCGGCTCGTCTCCGTCTTCCACCTCCTGACCGAGGGCGTCATGGCCATCAACGGCCAGCAGGCGGTCCTCAGGGCGCTTCGCGCCCACACGGAGCTACCGCAGGTGGAGGCCGGATTCATCGGCATGATGCGCGACGAGTCCCGGCACATCGCCTACGGCACCCAGGCGGCCCGCCGCTGGGTGAAGCGAGGGTTCGAGGAACACGTGCTCGAAGCCATGGAGCTCGCCGTCCCGCACGTGGTGCACATCGACGACCGGCCGGGCGCTTCCAATCCGTTGGCCGCCAAGCAGCTGGCCAAGCTCGTGGACCGGCGGCTGGCCGCGGTCGGCGTGTCGCGGAAGGGACGCGAGCACATCGCCGCGGTGGCACGTCGCACCTACTCGATCGAGGGCGACGCGGCCGACGGCTCCGAGACCCAGGTGTCCGGCCACCCCGGTCGGGACGCGGAGGAGAGGGGAGGTGACGGATCGATGCAGAGCAAGGCCATCTGAACGGGCTGAAAGCCGTTCTTGCACAAGCAAGATGACGCGTGTCGTGGGTGCCCGCGCGTCGGGCACCCACGACATCGACCAAGGGGACAGTGTGAGCGAAGAACCGTTCAGTCGCCCCGCCTACGGCTTCCAGAGGCGGGTCGGGCAGCTCGGAGAGGTCGACGAGCAGGGCTATCTCGTCTCTCATCCGCAGGAGCCGTTGTGGGACATCTACACGGTGACCGCGGAGGTGGACCTCGACCAGCTCCGGACGGCGTGGCGGGCGGCCACCGCCGACATCGACACGTTGAACTTCCGGCTGCGTCGGGTGGGCGATCGCGTCCTCACGGAGCGGCTCGCGCCCGTGCCCGCCGGGTTCGACGTCCACTCGGTTCCGAAGGCCTTCGCCGACGGGGCGTTGCACCCCGATGTCGTCGCCTTGGTCGACCCGCTCGTCACCGGACGGCACTGCGCTCCCGGAGCGCCGACGGCGTGGCTGCGGGTCGTGCGGGACGGTGAGAACACCCTGCTCACCATCGTCGTGGACCACACCGTCGGTGACGGTTGGTCGTTGGCGTTGCTCGTCAGAAGGTTCGCGATGGCACATCGCCTGCTGCGTGCCGGCAAGCCGCTGGAACTACGCCCGCTGGGCGGGTTCGCGGACTTCCTCGACCGGCTTCCCGACGCCCCCACGCGCCGCCGGAACCTGGACCGCTGGCGGGAGCTGCTGGCCGACACGACACCGCCGGGGCCGCCCACCCTGTTCGAAAAGGACGGCCCGGACCCCGATCGCGCGTTCCTGTTGGACACTCATCACGTCTTCCCGGTCGAGCCTCGCGCCACCCGTGCCGCCAATGTGCTGGCGCAGCGGTACGGCACCAACCCGGCCGAAATCTGGGTGGCCGCGGCGATCCTCGCCGCGACCCGGAACTCGCGGGGACCACAGCCCTCCATCACCATGCACCACGGACGGACCCGGCGCGCCGACTTCCGGGTCTTCGGCCCCCTCACGGAGGCGCACGTGACTCCCGCGGTCCCCGCCGACCGCACGCTGGAGGATCAGTGGCGCCTCGGCAGGGAGTCGCCTCCGCTGTTCGGCGAGACGTTGCGGGAGGAAGGGCTGTTCACCCAGCGGCGCTTCGCCATCGACCACGTGCCCGTGTCCCCGCCGCTGGTGCTCGACCGGGAGGTTCGTGGCCGTTCGTTGACGGGGAAGGAACTGGAGCCTCTCAAGCCACCCAGCAAGGAACCCATCCCTTCCGCGGCGAGCGTGTGGATCACGATCTACCCGCTGGGCGTTGAGCGCGCCGAGGTCCTGGTGGAGGCAGCCTCCAGTGCCCTGCCGGAGCCGGAGTCCATCGTCGCGGCCATGCGGGACGCCCTGGTGAGCGCCGCGGGCGACGTCGACTGACGGGAACGTCCGGCACTCGATCGCGGCTTCGTCAACGGCAGTCAGCAATCAAGAAGGTGACGGTGTGATGCACCAACAATCGCAGCGCTGTGCCCTCGTGGTCGGAGGGGCCGGGTTCATCGGCAGCCACCTCGTCGACCGACTGTTGGCACGAGGCGATCGGGTCTACTGCGTCGACAACCTGCTCACCGGGCGCGTCGAGAACCTCGCGCAGTGCGAAGACCACCCCGACTTCACGTTCCTCCAGGCCGATGCCGCCGACTTCGAGATCCCGGAGCCGGTGGACGCGGTGTACTACCTGGCGTCGCCCGCGTCGCCGAGAGCGTATCGGCGTTACCCGCTGGAGACGTTGGCGGCCGGGTCGACCGGGGTTCGCCACAGCCTCGACGTCGCGCGGCGACACGGTGCGCGCTTCCTGCTCACGTCCACGTCCGAGGTGTACGGGGACCCGCAGGTCCACCCGCAGCGCGAGGACTACCACGGCAACGTCAATCCCGTCGGGCCCCGGAGCATGTACGACGAGGCGAAACGCTTCGCCGAGGCACTGGTGACCGCCTACTCGGCGACGTTCGGCCTCCAGACGCGGATCGCCCGCATCTTCAACACCTACGGACCGCGCATGGACAGCGAGGACGGCCGTGTCGTCCCGACCTTCGTCCGGCAGGCCCTCGCCGGGGAGCCGTTGACCGTGGCCGGGAAAGGCGAGCAGACCCGCTCGTTGTGCTACGTCGACGACACGGTGGCCGGTCTGCTGGCGCTGCTGGACAGCGACGAGTCCGCCCCGGTGAACATCGGCAACCCGCACGAGATCACCGTGCTCGAACTCGCCCGGACCGTGCTCTCGCTCTGCGGGCGAAAGCCCGACGACATGGTCTTCGTGCCGTTGCCGCCGGAGGACCCCCAGCGGCGGTGTCCCGACATCACGCGGGCCACCTCGGCGTTGTCCTGGCGCCCCACGGTGGGCCTGGAGCAGGGGCTGCGGTTGACGATCGCCGCCGCGCGGAACGGGTGACGGAGCTGCGGTCGAACGGGCTCCCGGTCCGGCGGCCCGCGTGAGAGCTGGGCGTGAGGTCGATTCGCCTCAGGGGAAAGGAAACACGTCGCGATGCGCATCACCGTCATTGGTCTCGGGTACTTGGGCGTGACCCATGCCGCCTGCATGGCCGAGCTGGGTTTCGAGGTGCTGGGGCTGGACTCCGACGCGGAGCGGGTCGCGATGCTGTCGGCCGGTTCGCTGCCCTTCTACGAGCCGGGGCTGAGCGAGCTCGTGTCCACCCACACCGCCACCGGGCGGCTGCGCTTCACCACGTCGTACGCCGACATCGCCGAGTTCGGCGCGGCCGCCTCGGACGGCGTCGTGCACTTCCTGTGCGTGGGAACTCCCCAGCAGGCGCACTCCGAGGACGCGGACCTGTCCTCCCTGTTCTCCGCGGTCGAGCGGCTGACCCCTCATCTCGTCGGCCGCTGCGTCGTCGTGGGCAAGTCGACGGTGCCGGTGGGCACTGCGGCCGACGTGGTCGAGCTGCTGGCCGCGCACGCCCCGGCCGGAGCCGACCCGGAACTGATCTGGAATCCCGAGTTCCTGCGGGAGGGCAACGCCGTCCGGGACACGCTCCGTCCGGACCGGATCGTCTTCGGGGTGCGGGAGAGGCCCGGCCGGGAACCCGAGAGCGAGGGCCTTCGGCTCCTCCGCCGCGTGTATGCCGAGGTGATCGCCGCGGGGGTGCCCGTGGTGGTCACCGACTACGCGACCGCGGAGC
Source organism: Saccharomonospora glauca K62 (assembly GCF_000243395.2). Classification (NCBI taxonomy): domain Bacteria; kingdom Bacillati; phylum Actinomycetota; class Actinomycetes; order Pseudonocardiales; family Pseudonocardiaceae; genus Saccharomonospora; species Saccharomonospora glauca. The sequence goes on from NZ_CM001484.1 coordinate 861,939, forward strand.
TGGTGAAGGTCAGCGCCAACGCGTTCCTGTCGACGAAGATCTCGTTTCTCAACGCGGTGGCGGAGGTCTGCGAGGTCACCGGGGCGGACGTGAAACAGCTGGCGGAGGCCCTCGCTCACGACCGACGCATCGGCGGCGGCTATCTCAGCCCCGGAATCGGTTTCGGCGGGGGCTGCCTGCCCAAGGACCTTCGGGCGTTCGCGGCGACGGCCGAGAAACTCGGGCTGGAGTCGCTGGGGTTCCTCCGGAGTATCGACGCGATCAACCTCGCCACCCGTCGTCGTGCCGTGTCCCTGACCGTGGAGGCCTGCGGTGGGGACGTGGCCGACAAGCGGATCGCTGTGTGGGGTGCCGCGTTCAAACCGGACTCGGACGACATCCGGGACTCACCGGCACTGTGGATCGCCGCGGCGCTGCACGACGTGGGCGCGACCGTGGTCGTCTATGACCCGCAAGCCATGGACAAGGCGCGCAAGGCACACCCGCAGTTGTCGTACGCCGACTCGGCCACGGACGCCGCGGTCGGTGCTCACGCGATCGTGCACCTGACGGAGTGGGACGAGTTCCGTCACGTGTCGCCCCGTGCCCTGAGCGAGGTGGTTCACGCGCGCAACATCGTGGACGGCCGCAACGTCCTCGACGCGCGCGACTGGTGTGCTCACGGCTGGACGTACCGGGCGCTGGGGCGGCCGGTCGTGTCGGCGACCTGACGGCCGGCCTTGCCCGCACGGTCGCGGGGGACCGTCAACCGGGCTTGCGGGCCACGCAGAGCACCGACTGGCCGAAGGGCACGGGCAGGTACTTCTCGATCGCCCTGGTGACCGGGACCACGAAACGGTCGTAGAGCGAGACCAGCCGTGGATTCGGAGAGGTGGTGCCGCCCTTGCGCACGGCGGCCCACCAGGCGAAGGCGCCCAGGAAGTTCACCGGTCGGGCGGTCTCCACCACGAGTCCGGCCTCCCGCGCGGTGGCGGCGACGGTCGTGGGGGTGTAGCGACGGAAGTGGCCCACCTTGCGGTCGAACTCGCCGTAGAGCTGCTGGTAGCCGGGGACGAACAGGACGATGTTGCCCTTCGGGGTCAGCGACTCCGAAAGCCGGCGCAGGGCGCTGATGTCGTCCTCGATGTGCTCCAGGACGTTGATCGCTATCAGCGTCTCCACCGGCCGGTCGAGCTTGGTGCCGCCGTCGATGTCGTACTGCTGTACCTCCACCTCGGGCCGGTCGCGGAACCGTTCCTTCAGCTTTCGCACGGCGCCGGAGTCGACGTCGGTGACGACGTAGCGGTCGAAGCCGGTGAAACCGGAGGCGAACTCGCCGAGCCCCGCACCGACCTCCAGCACGGTACGTCCACAGTGAGGTCGGATGAGCTCTCTCTGGTAGGCGAGGTAGCGCGGCTTGCCGTGGTCGGCCTCCAGGTCCCGGCCCGTGGCCGCGGTGAACGCGGACGTCGAATCGGGCGCCGCGTCACCGTCTCGTTGGGGATCGTCGTGGGGTTCGAGGTGGGACTTTTCCGTCGGCACGTGCCCTCCCGTGCTCCAGTCGAGTAGATCCGTTATCCCGCTGTGTCCCGACCGTAATGTACAAGGGTGTCGAGGTGGTGACGCCACGCGGTCACTCCCGTGGCGGAAGGCCGCGTACCGGGGAGCCGAGTGGGGAGGATACGGGAGAAAACAGGCACGCCCCCGGCCGAAACCGGGGGCGTGCCTGGAGGAGAAAGCACCGGTACGCATTCGTCGCCTCGCGGCGAAAGGCGCGACGCGGCTCCAGCCGAACGGTATTCCGCGAAGGCAATTGAGATGGGGCCCGGGGACAGTCAATGCGCACCGGCACCGGATTCAACACCGATCAGGGCGTCGGTGTTTCCGCTTGCCGGATGACGTGCCTCACAACGTCAGGCGGCCTCGTCCTCGACTCGGTCGGCCCGGCGATTCCGGTGGACGAGGGCGCGCCGTTCGTGCTCGGTCAGACCACCGAATATGCCGTGGTCCAAGCCGTTTTCCAAGGCATGGTTGAGGCATGCGTCCCGAACGGGACACCGTGCGCACACCGCCTTCGCGCGAGCGGTCTGCTGTGCGCCCGGTCCCATGTCCGAGATGGGGAAGAACAGTTCGGGATCTTCGTCGCGGCAGGCGGCACTGTGCCACCACTCACTATTCGTCATAGGCGTGCCGCCTCCTTTCTCGATCTTTTCGGGCTTTCGGGTCGGCGAGCCCGTAGAGGCAACGCGCTGTCGTCGTTCGCTTATTCCGGGCGTGACCTCCGCGGCACCGGAATTCGCGCGAGATCATGCGCGATGACGAGTTCGCCGTCGAATACCTCTGCCGCTTGGGCGCGGAACTCGGCCATATTCGAATATCGTTGTGAGAAATGTGCCAGGACCAGCGTGTGGACGCCGCTTTCTCGTGCCACCCGCGCGGCCTGCCGGGCCGTCAGGTGCCCGTACCGCTCGGCCAGGTCCGCTTCCGAGTCGAGGAACGTGGCCTCGATCACCAGCAGGTCGGCGTCCTCGGCGAGCGCGAAGGCGTTGTCGCACAGCCGGGTGTCCATCACGAACGCGAACTTCTGCCCGCTGCGCGGCACGCTCACGTCCTCGACGGTCACAGTGTTCCCACCGACGGTGAGCGAGCCCTCCCGCAGCAGGGTCCCGACGTCGGGGCCGTGGACGCCGTGACGCTGCAACAGTCGCGGCACCAGGGACCGCCCATCAGGTTCGACGAGCCGGTATCCGTACGCCTCGACGGGGTGGTCGAGACGCAGGGCCGACAGCTCGCCGAACTCGCCGTCCGCCACCACGCCGTCCCCGCCGATGGGCCGCTCCACCAGCTCGGTCGTCTCGTGGAACACGCTCGCGTGGCGCAGCCGCTCGAAGTACGCCCGCCCGGACGCCGGGTAGTGCGCGTGCACCCGCTCCACGCCGTCCAGCGACAGGCGCTGCACGACACCGGGCACCCCGAGGCAGTGATCGCCGTGGAAGTGCGTGAGGCAGATCCGGTTGATCGCGCTCACGGGCACACCGGCGAAGATCAGCTGCCGTTGCGTTCCCTCGCCGGGGTCGAACAGCAAGCCCATCGAGTCCCAGCGCAGGAGGTAACCGTTGTGGTTACGCGCGCGGGACGGCACCTGACTCCCGGTGCCCAGCACGATCAGCTCACGGTTCGACACGCGACGACGGTACGGCGTGGACGGTGGCCGCCGCATCCGATTTCCCGAGTGCTGTTCCGCACCCGACCTCGGTCAGCGGTCCTTTCGTGCCGCGGAGACCTCCCTCGCGAGGAGGGCTGCCCCGTGCCACGGCGGGCACTCGGCGTCCGGCGGACCCGGAACGCCCCGACGCCACCGTCACCGACCTCGTCGTCCGGGTGAGTCACGTCCTCGTCGAGGTCGTCGCGCCTTCTGCGGGCGGCGTCGCGCACGGGAGCATCGCCGACCGGGGCGACGGCCCCCCGGGGCGTCAGCTCCCGGACGAGCTGTGCCATGGGTCTCCTTCCCTCGTCCGCTGTCCACCTCACCCGGACGGGTACCCCGGCGACCCGCCGTTCTACCCACCTTTTTCGCGTGGGCTGGCCGACTCGGCGCGGGAGGCACATACTGCCTGACGTGTCCACAACGGACTGGGTGCTGCACGTGGACCTCGACCAGTTCATCGCGGCGGTGGAGGTCGCGCGGCATCCCGAGCTGAAAGGCAGACCCGTCGTCGTCGGAGGGGCGGGCGATCCGACCCAACGCGGGGTGGTGGCCACCGCCTCCTACGAGGCCAGGGAGTACGGCGTGCACTCCGGCATGCCGTTGCGCACGGCCGCCCGCCGCTGTCCCGACGCGGTGTTCCTCGCCTCCGACCCGCCCGCGTACGAGGAGGTCTCCGAGCGGGTGATGGCGGTGCTGCGGGAATTTCCGGTGGTGGTCGAGGTCGCGGGCTGGGACGAGGCGTTCCTCGGGGCGCGAACCGACGATCCGTGGTCGCTGGCGAGGGAGGTCCGGCGGGCGGTGGCCGACCGTACGGGATTGTCGTGCGCGGTGGGGATCGGCGACAACAAGCACACCGCCAAACTCGCCACTGGCTTCGCCAAACCGGGCGGGGTGTACTGCCTGACCAGGGAAAACTGGGGAGAGGTCATGGGGGATCGACCTCCCGACGCGCTGTGGGGCGTGGGGGCCAGGACTCGCCACAAGCTCGCCGAACTCGGCATCACCACCGTCGACGACTTGGCCGCGGCCGACCGGGGCGTGTTGGCGGCGGAATTCGGTCCCACGCTCGGGCCGTACTTCCGTGCCCTGGCTCACGGCCTGGGCGACCGGGAGGTCACGGCCACGCCGTACGTGCCGAAGTCCCGCGGGCGCGAGACGACGTTCCAGCGGGACGTCGCCGACGTGGGGGAACTTCGCGTCCAGCTCGCGCGTTTGGCCGCCAGGGTGGCGGACGACGTCGCCGCCGAGGGGCGGCTCGCCGCACGCGTCGCCGTGAAGGTCCGTTTCGCACCGTTCGTCACGCAGACACACGGTGTGACGTTGCCCGTGCCCACGAGGGACGCCGCGGTGCTGGTACGTGCCGCCGAGGAGGCGTTCGGACGCTTCACGGTGGACCGTCCCGTGAGGCTGCTCGGCGTGCGGGCGGAGTTCGTCCGGGAATGACACCGGACACACCGGCGTTGCACCACACGCGCGTCGCCGCTGTCGTTACCCTGCACTACGCTGATGCGGCACTCGAACAGTTGACCGAAACTGCTCGGCGCGTCCGTCACGATTCCGCGTATCACGACCTGGGAGAGCGACCACGTGACTGCCTCTGCTGAGAACCTCTACGGGGCCGATGACCTCACGCACCTCGAAGGTCTCGAAGCGGTGCGCAAGCGGCCCGGCATGTACATCGGGTCCACCGATAGTCGCGGGGTCAACCACCTGTTCACGGAGATCGTCGACAACTCCACCGACGAAGGTGTCGCGGGTCACGCGACGAAGATCGTGGTGACGTTGCACGCCGACGGCAGTGTGGAGGTGGCCGACGACGGTCGTGGCATCCCCACCGACGTCCACGCCAAGTCGGGACTGAGCGGTGTGGAACTCGTGCTGACCCGCCTGCACGCCGGCGGCAAGTTCGGCGGCTCCGGGTACAAGACCTCCGGTGGCCTGCACGGGGTGGGCGCCTCGGCCGTCAACGCGCTGTCGCTGCGGTTCGACGTCACGGTCCGGCGGGGCGGCAAGGTCCACGAGATGTCGTTCGCCCGAGGCGTGCCCGGCGTCTTCGACGGCCCCGGCCCGAAGGCGAAGTTCACGCCGCAGTCCGGGCTGCGCTTCGTACGGAAGATGAAGCGCGGGGAGTCCACCGGCACCACCATCCGCTACTGGCACGACGCCCGCTACTTCGAGAAGGGTGCGGCGCTGGACGTGGAGCTGGTGCGCACGAAGCTGCGCCACACCGCGTTCCTCGTGCCCGGCGTCACGTACGTGCTGCGCACCGCCACCGACTCGGCCATCAACGAGGAGACCTTCCACTACCCGAACGGCCTCGCGGACATGGTGGAGTTCCTCGCTCCTGCGGGCGACCGCGCCGTGTGCGACACCCAGGTCATCACCGGCGAGGGCACCTACAAGGAGAACGCCGCCGATGCCAACGGTGTCATGCAGTCCAACGTGGAGCGTCGGGCCGAGGTCGAGGTGGCGCTGCGCTGGGGCACCGGCTACGAGCGCACCGTCGAGTGCTTCACCAACACCATTCGCAACGTCCACGGTGGAACGCACCGCAAGGGCTTCGAGCGCGGACTGGTGCGCGCGGTGCACGACGCGATCTCCCGGACCCGCGGGCTGCTCAAGGCCAAGGAGGACCTGCCCATCCTCGACGACGTGTGCGAGGGCCTCACCGCGGTCGTGCACGTACGTATCCCGGAACCGCAGTTCACCTCCCAGACCAAGGACGAGCTGTCCACCGCGGGCATCACCAAGGTGGTGCAGGGACTCGTCGAGAAACACCTCAAGGCGTGGGCCGACAACCGTAGGACGCGGGCCGAGGTCAAGACGGTCCTGCAGAAGATCGTCGATGCCTCGCGGGTGCGGCTGACCCAGAAGCAGCAGAAGGACGCCGCTCGCCGCAAGACCGCTCTCGAAGGCGCGGCCATGCCGCCGAAGCTCGTGGACTGCCGCAGCACCGGGGTGGCCCGCAGCGAGCTGTTCCTCGTGGAGGGTGACAGCGCGCTCGGTTCGGCGCGGATGGCGCGCGTGTCGGAGTACCAGGCGTTGCTGCCGTTGCGCGGCAAGATCCTCAACGTTCAGAAAGCCAACCTCGGCGAGGCGCTCAAGAACGCCGAGATCGCCTCGATCGTGCAGGTGCTCGGCGCCGGGACCGGCCGTACGTTCGACATCTCCGCGATGCGCTACGGCCGGGTGATCCTCATGGCCGACGCCGACGTCGACGGCTCGCACATCCGGACGCTGCTGATCACGCTCTTCGCGCGGTACATGCGCCCGGTGATCTCCGAGGGCAGGCTGTACGCGGCCATGCCGCCGCTGCACAAGATCGTCACGAAGGGCCGCAACCCGGAGACCTTCTACACCTACACCGAGCGTGAGATGGAGGCGAAGGTCGCCGAGCTGGAGCAGGCGGGCAAGCAGGTCGTCAAACCGGTTCCCCGGTTCAAGGGGCTCGGCGAGATGGACGCCGACGAGCTGTGGGAGACCACGATGAACCCGGCCACGCGCTCGGTGCGGCGCATCACGTTGGACGACGCCGACGCCGCCGAGGCCGCGCTGGAACTGCTCATGGGCGAGAAGGTCGAACCCCGCCGCAAGTGGCTCATCACCTCGGCCGCGCGGGTCGACCAGGCCGCGATCGACATCTGACGAGGACAGGAAAGCGACGACTAAGTCATGGCACGGCGCAAGAACTCGACCACCCGCGTCGACCCCTCCGCCTTCGACCAAGCGGGCGCGCGGGTCTTCGACAACCCGGTGAAGACCGAGATCGAGGACTCGTACCTGGAGTACGCCTACTCGGTCATCCACTCCCGCGCGCTGCCCGACGCACGCGACGGCCTGAAGCCGGTGCACCGCCGCATCCTCTACTCGATGCACGAGAACGGGTACCGGCCGAACCACGCGTACGTGAAGTCCTCCCGCGTGGTGGGCGACGTGATGGGCCGCTACCACCCGCACGGCGACACGGCGATCTACGACGCCATGGTGCGGTTGGCGCAGGACTTCTCCATGAACGTGCCCCTGGTGGACGGGCACGGGAACTTCGGAAGCCCGGACGACGGCCCGGCCGCCTCGCGGTACACCGAGGCCCGCATGTCGCCCGAGGCGATGCTGCTCGTGGGCGAGCTCGGTGAGGAGACCGTCGACTTCCGGCCGAACTACGACGGATCGCTCGCCGAGCCGTCGGTGCTGCCCGCCGCGTTCCCGAACCTGCTCGTCAACGGCACGTCGGGCATCGCGGTCGGCATGGCCACCAACATGATCCCGCACAACCTCGGCGAGGTCGTGGCCGCGGCTCGGTGGCTCATCAACCACCCGAACGCCTCGCTGGACAAGCTCATGGAGTTCGTCCCCGGCCCCGACCTGCCCACGGGCGGGCAACTGCTCGGCCTCGACCAGGTGCGCAAGGCCTACGAGACCGGGCGCGGGGTCGTGCGGATGCGCGCGAAGGTCACCACCGGTCCCATCGAGGGCAGCCGGAGGCAGGGCATCGTCGTCACCGAACTGCCCTACGGCGTCGGACCCGAGAAGGTGATCGAACGCATCACCGACGAGGTCAACAAGACCAAGCGACTCACCGGCATCGCCGACGTCAAGGACCTCACCGACCGCGAGAACGGCACGAAGCTCGTGATCGAGTGCAAGGTGGGCGTCAACCCGCAGGCGCTGCTCGCCGACCTCTACCGGCTCACGCCGCTGGAGCAGTCGTTCGGCATCAACAACCTGGTGCTGGTCGACGGGCAGCCGCGCACGCTGGGGCTGAAGGAACTGCTGGAGGTCTTCCTCGCCCACCGATACGAGGTCGTCACGCGGCGCACACGCTACCGGCGTCGCAAGCGCGAGGAGCGCCTGCACCTCGTCGAGGGCCTGCTGATCGCCCTGCTCGACATCGACAAGGTGATCAAGCTGATCCGGGGCAGCGAGAACGCGCAGGCCGCCAAGGAGGGCCTGATGAAGCGGTTCAAGCTGTCGGAGACCCAGGCCGCCTACATCCTCGACACGCCGCTGCGCCGGCTCACCAAGTACGACAAGCTCGAACTGGAGGCCGAGCAGGAGCGACTGCGCGACGAGATCGCCGAACTGTCGGCCATCCTCGACGACGAGAAGGTGCTCAAGCGCGTCGTCTCGAAGGAACTGGCCGCGGTGGCCAAGGAATTCGGAAGGCCCCGCCGTACCTCCCTCATCGACGGTGACCTCAAGGAAGTGCTGGAGGCCTCGAAGCCCGCGGGTCCGCTGGAGGTGGCGGACGACCCGTGCCAGGTGATCCTGTCGGCCACCGGCCTTGTGGCCAGGACGGCGGCCGAGTCGGAGGAGGCCGTCGAGGGACGTCGTCGCAGCGGCCGGGCGAGGCACGACGCGATCGCCGCAATGGTGCACACCACGGCCCGAGGTCAGGTCCTGCTCGTGACCAACCGGGGTCGGGCATTCAAGACCGACGTGTTGCCGCTGCCCGTGCTGCCGGAGTCGTCCGGCACCGTGTCGCTGCGCGGCGGAATGACCGTGCGCGAACTCGTGCCCCTGGAGGGCGACGAGAGGGTGGTGGGGCTCGCGCCGCTCGGCGAGCAGGCGGAAGGCTCGCCGGGACTCGCCCTCGGTACCCGGAAGGGCGTGGTGAAGGTCTGCGCTCCCGACTGGCCGGTGCGTGCCGACGAGTTCGACGTCATCAGCCTCAAGGACGGTGACGAGGTCGTCGGTGCCACGTGGCTCACCGACGGGGCGGAGACGTTGACGTTCGTGACGTCGCAGGCGGCGCTGCTGAGGTACGACGCGTCGCTGGTGCGGCCGCAAGGACTGCGCGGTGGTGGGGTCGCCGGCATCAACCTGGGCAAGGACGCCGAGGTGGTGTTCTTCGGGGCCGTGCGCACCGACGATCCCGAGCACGGCGAGCCCCTGGTGGTGACGGCCACCGGCGAGACCGTGAAGGTCACGCCCTTCTCGCAGTACCCGGCCAAGGGCCGGGCCACCGGTGGGGTGCGCGCACACCGTTTCCTCAAGGGCGAGAACCGACTCGTGCTCGCGTGGGTCGGACCCCGACCCGTGGGCTCGTCGAAGCGGGGCGAGGCCGTCGAGCTGCCCGAGGTGGACCCGAGGCGGGACGGTTCCGGTGCCGCGCATCCCGGACCGGACGTGGTGGGTCGCCAGATCGAACGACCGTGACGAGGCCGGGCGGGTCGTTCAGGCCCGCCCGGACAGCCACGCCGGGAAGTCCGACCACGCCGCCAGCTTCCGTCGGCTCTCGAAACGACGTCGCTCGCCCGTGAGCGGGTCGTCGAATTCGAGGACCTTGGCGAGCAGCTGGAGCGGCCGGGTGAAGTCGTCGGGCGCGGTCTCGCGGACCTCGGGGTAGAAGGTGTCGCCGAGGATCGGCACGCCCAGGCTCGTCATGTGCACGCGAAGCTGGTGGGTGCGGCCGGTGGTGGGCCGCAGCCGGTACCGGCCGAGCTCGTCGGTGTGGTCGAGCAGGTCCACGTGGGTCTCGGCGTTGGGCGCGCCCGGCACCTCGCGGGCCTGCAGGACGCCGCGCTTTTTGAGGATGCGGCTGCGCACCGTGCGCGGCAGCTCCAGGTCGGGGTCGTACGGCGCGATCGCCTCGTACTCCTTGCGGACCAGGCGCTGTTGGAAGAGTTGTTGGTAGGGCGCGCGGAGTTCCCGCCGGGTCACGAACAACACCAGGCCCGCGGTGACGCGGTCGAGCCGATGCACCGGCGTGAGGTCGGTGATCCCGAGGGCGTGGCGCAGGCGTACCAACGCCGTCTGTCGCACGTGGCCGCCGCGCGGAGTGGTGGCGAGGAAGTGCGGCTTGTCGGCCACGACGATGTCGTTGTCGGAGTACACGACCTCGATCTCGAACGGCACCGGCACCTCGTCGGGCAACTCGCGGTGGAACCAGACGAGGGCGTTCGGCAGGAACTTCGCGTCGGGTGCGACGGGGCCGTCGAGAGTGACGAAGCGCCCCTGCCGGAGCATCTCGTCGATGCGTTCGGGTGCCAGGCGGTTGAGCTTGACCACGAGATAGTCGCGCACCGTCTCCCAGGGCCCGCGGGCGGGAAGCCGGATGCGGGCGGCATCGAGCCCGTCGCGTTGCGGCAAGGGGGAAGGCGGTCTGCGCCCACGTCTCATGGCCCGCACTGTATCGGGGACCACCCCGCCACCGTGTCCGCAGGTTGTGCACGCGTGTCCGCACTTGGCGTACGGGTGTTCGCATCGTGCGGCGCGAACACGCGTACCACAAGTGCGAACACCCGTACGTAGCCTGCGGACACGATGTGGGGGTTCAGCGGCGGGTCATCCAGTGGTACTGCTTGAGTACCTCGGCGGGGGTGAGTGCTCGGTCGAAGAACATGAGGCTGTCGAACCGGCAGTCACACGGATTGCGTTCCTCGGTGTTCTGTGGGTAGCTTCCTCCGATCTTGATACCGCGTGGTGCGGTGTCCGACGTCCGGTCGGGCTCCGGCGGGCCCTCCACCTCCCAGGGATCGTCGTCGCGGGTGTAGAAACCCGGCAGCGGACGTCCGTTGCGGTAGAGCGCCATCGTCCCGTCGTCGAAGTCGAACGTCGCGGTCAGGAACACCCATTCGCCGCGGGGCAGCAACGTCCGCCAGTCCTGTGCCGCGGCGAACGTCTGCGACTCCCCGCCGTCGAGGCGGCGGCCCAGGGCGACGAGCCGGAGTTCCCCGTCCACCTCGATGAGCTCCAGCAGAGCTCGGACCCCGTGGCCATCCGAGTCTCCCGACAGGACCCCGGCCAGGCCCACGGCGTTGTAGCGGTCGCCTTCCTCGGGGGTCGTGGAGTCGGGAGCCGGAAGGTCGCCGGTCACCTTCACCCAGCCCGCCACCGTGGCCTCGGTGGCGGAGCCGAAGGCACGCAGGCTCTCGACGCCGTCCACGTCGAACACCCCGGCCTTCCAGTCGTCGTTGCCCGCCTCGGTGGGGGAGACCTGCCGGGTTTCGAGGGACCGGCGACTGCCCGCGTGCGCTCCGTCGCGGACCCGCATCCCGGCGCCACCGTTGACCAGCTCCAGCGTCGTGCCCGAGCGACCGAGGTCGACCTCCTTCGCGGGGTCTCCCGGCAGCGGGTGCTCGAAGTCGTAGTGGGCCACGAGCGACGCCCGCAGCGGCGGGAACACCGCTTCCGTGCCGCCTCCGTCGCCGGGGACCGCCGACGCGAGCCCCGGCAGGACGGAGGCGGTCCCGAGCACGACGGTCAGTGCGAGCGCGCCCCTGGTCGCTCTCACGGCTTCCTCCACTGGGCGCCGGTCACCTTCCAGACCGTGCCGTTGGCCTTCGAGAGGATGTAGAGCTCGCCCTCGGAGTCGGTACCGAACCGCAGGTCCACCCGCTCGTCACCGGCCAGGTCCCGCATCGTCAGCACGTCGCCGTCGGCGTCGTAGATACGCATCGCGTAGAGCGGTGCGAGGTCGGTGCGGTCCTTCACGCCCCGGTGCATCTGGTGCGCGTTCGTGTAGAACAGCCGGCCGTCGACGCCGTCGCCGAATAGGTACTTGCCCCGCAGCAGCGGTACGTCGTCACCGCGGTAGACGAAGCCACCGATCACGGCGCGACCCACGTCGCTGCAGTAGCCCTCCGGCGCGTCGTGATCGTACGCCGCGACGGGGTAGGTGTAGCCGTAACGACGGTCGTTCGGCGGCAGCGGGTAGACCGCGCATCCCTCGGAGGCCCACTTGTAGACGAACGGCCCCTCGCGCTCGCTCCAGCCGAAGTTGTCGCCCGCGCGCACCTCGTAGATCGACTCGACCTGGTGCTCTCCGATACTGCCCAGGTACATCTTCCCGGTTCGCGAGTCCCAGCTGAAGCGGTGCGGGTCACGCAGTCCGTAGGCGTAGATCTCGCCCAACGCGTCGTCGCGCCCGACGAACGGGTTCGACTCGGGGATGCCGTACTCGCCGTTGGCGCTGTCGTCGCCCAGCGGGTCGATGCGCAGGATCTTGCCCGCCGGGACCGAGAGGTCCTGGGGGACGTCGCTGTAGACGCCCGCGCCGCCGTCACCCACGGCGAGGTAGAGCAGCCCGTAGTCGGGGTCGCCGGGCCTCGCGGTGGGGTTGAAGCCGATCTGCTGGACGGCGTGGATGAAGGTGGGGAAGGACAGGCGCAGAATCTCGCGCCGGGTGCCGCTGAACGTGTTGGCGGACGGGTCGTCGGCCGTCCACTCGGTGATGACGCTGTGCACCACGGACTCGTGCCGGTTGGGCAGGTCCGGTTCCTTGTCGGTCAACGCGTCACGGGCCTCGGTGTGGACGGTGTAGACCTTGCCGTTGTCCTCGAAGTCGGGGTGGAACGTGATGAAACCCGCCCCGCTGCCCATGCCCTGGCTCGCCCAGAAGTCCGGCGAGAACTCGGCCTTGAGGTCGAGGTACTCGTGGATCTCCCCGTCGTCGACCACGTACATGGGGCCGTTGAGGTCGGGGATGTAGAACCGGCCCGAGCCGTCGGGAAGCTCGCCGAGGTAGTTGATGCGGGCCCACCGTTGGATACGCGGGTCGGTCGGGGGAACCTCCGGTTCCGATTCCGGGAGGGTGAACAGTTTCTCGACCGTGATGCCCAGGCCCGAGACCTTCGCGTCGGGGAGGGGGTCGGCGATGGGTTCGTCGGTCTGCGCGCTCGCCTGCGGTAGCAGGAGTGCCGTGAACAGGGCGGCGGCAGAGGTGGCGGTCAGGGTACGTCGTCCGAGCTTCGGCATTCGCTCACCTCGCTGTGATGGCGGCCTGAAAGCGCTTTCACACATGCACGACTGCCCAGGGTACCGACGTGATCACACGAAGGGCAAGGTGGCGGAAAGGTCGAAACGGGTCGGGTTCGTTTGCTCGAGGGGCCGGGATCAGGTTCGGGGTGGGCGGCGTTCGGCCAGTTCGAGGACCCGCAGGGCCGTGTCGTGGTCGGTGACGAGAGTGGTCACCATGCCCGAACGCAGCACCGCGTCGACGGCCTCCGCCTTCGGCGTGGTGTAGCCGATGGCGATCACCTCCGGCACGCGCCGCAGTTCCTCGTGGCTGATGGCCAGGACGTGGTGGGAGAGCCCGGTGTCGAGTGCGTTGCCGTCGGCGTCGAACAGCAGGGCCGTCATCTCGGCGATCGCGCCCCGGCGCGCAATGGAGTCGCGTTCGGCCTCCGGCAACGCATCGTACACAGTGGACTCTCCCGCTTGCCAGGCGCCGATGCTCACCACCGCCTTGGTGAGGTCGCGGAAACGACGGAACGTCTCGACGATGCCCGGTTGCCTGCGCAGGATGTTCGTGGTGCGCCGATCGGGTAGCACGAGCGGCGCGTAGATGGGGTATGCCTCGCCGCCGGACACTCCCGCGAGCCGGGAGACGGTCTCCACGGAGCGGTCGCGTCGATCGGTTCTCGCGTGCACGCCGCAGAGTTGGACGATCGGGCAGCGGGGCAGCGCTCGGATGTGCTCGGTCATGACGTTCACCGACCGCGCCCACGAAAGCCCGATGACGTCGTCCTCGGTGGCGATGTCCGACAACAGTTGCGCGGCGAGCGCGCCGATGCGCTGGCGTAGTTCGGGACGGGACTCGGTTCTGTTCGCTCGTTCGAGTACGAGGACGTTGCGGAGTCCGTACGCCGCACGGAGTTCCTCCGACACCCCGATCTCCATGGGGGCCGGCAGGGAGAACTCGATTCGCACGAGGCCCTTCTCCAGGGCCTTGTCGAGGAGACGAGCGACCTTGAAGCGGCTTATCCCCAGGTCGTTGGCGATGTCCAGTTTCGTTTCGCCGCGAACGTAGAAGCGGTAGGCGATGGTGGCGGCCTCGATCGTGTCGAGTAAGGGCCAGGAACGGTTCCGTGCGCTCACATGAGCATTATAAAGCCGGTTTATTGGATCAGTGTTGACGAAGAGTCCGATTAAGTCGTTCAATGCCTGCACATCTGAGTCGAGAGCATACTATATCCGCTCATATGAGCGGATGGAAGGTGGCTTGTATGCGTGCCGCTGTCGTGGACCAACCCGGAACCGTCAGGGTTGGCGACGTGCCGGACCCGAAGCCCGGCCCCCGAGACGTCGTCGTGAAGGTGGGCGCGTGCGGCATCTGCGGAACCGACGTGCACATCGCCGACGGTCATTTCCCGCCGACCCCCTACCCCATCGTGCCGGGGCACGAGTTCTCGGGCGAGATCGTGGAAGTGGGACCGGAGGCGCCCGGCGGTTGGGCCGTCGGTGACCGGGTGGCCGTCGACCCGTCCCTGTTCTGCGGTTACTGCGGCCCCTGTCGGGCCGGGCACGGCAACCTCTGCGACAACTGGGCGGCCACGGGCGACACCGTGAACGGCGCGTTCGCCGAGTACGTCGCCGTTCCCGCCGACACCTGCTACCGCATGCCCGACGACATGACCTACGCGCAGGGAGCGCTGGTGGAGCCGGTGTCCTGCGCGGTGCACGGCGTCCGACGGGTCGGGGTCGAGGCCGGGGAACGCTTCCTGATCATGGGCGCGGGCACGATGGGGCTGATCATGCAGCAGCTGCTCCAGCGCGCGGGTGCCCACGTCACCGTGGTGGATCGCAACGCCGACCGCCTGCCGCGCGCGAAGTCCCTCGGCGCCGCTGCGGTCGCGGCCGATGCCGCGGAGTTGGACGGCGAGACGTTCGACGTGTCGGTGGACTGCACCGGTGCCGCTCCCGCCATCGAGGCGGCGTTCGACAAGTTGCGCCGGGGCGGGCGGCTGCTGGTGTTCGGCGTCGCGCCGGAGCAGGACCGGGTGTCGTTGTCGCCGTTCCGCATCTACAACGACGAGATCACCATCGTGGGATCGATGGCGGTCCTGCACAGCTACGGCGCGGCGCTCGACCTGGTCGCCCAAGGCGCCGTCGACAGCGACGCGCTGGTGACTCATTCGTTACCGCTGGAGCGTTTCCCCGAGGCGCTCGACCTCATGCGGAGCGGCGCGGGACTGAAGATCCAGGTCGTGCCGGGAGGGGAGTGAGCGATGCTGCGAGCACCGGGCGGACGTCGACGGAGCCGCGTGCCCCTGCTCCTGCTAGCCGTATTGCTCACCCTCACGGGGTGCGCGGGCGCGGGTGCGCTCGCGGGTGGCGAACGAACCCTCGTCATCGCCATCGTGGCCAATCCTCAGATGAACGACGCCATCACGCTCTCCGACCGTTTCGAGCGGGAACACGGTGTCGAGCTGAAATTCGTGTCGTTGCCCGAGAACCAGGCGAGGGCGAAGATCACGGCGTCGACCGCCACGCAGGGCGGCGAGTTCGACGTCGTGATGATCAGCAACTACGAGACGCCGCAGTGGGCGGCCAACGGATGGTTGACCGATCTCGGGCCGTACCTGGAGGCGAACCCGGACTACGACGCCGACGACTTCATTCCCAGCATCCGTGAGTCGCTGTCGTACGAAGGCTCGATGTACGCGGTGCCGTTCTACGGCGAGTCGTCGTTTCTCGCCTACCGCAAGGACCTCTTCGCGAAAGCCGGACTCACGATGCCGGAGCACCCGACGTGGCAGCAGATCGCCGAATTCGCCGCGGTGCTGGACGACGACGAGGCGGGCATCGCCGGGATCTGCCTGCGCGGCAAGCCCGGCTGGGGCGAGAGTCTCGCACCGCTCACCACGGTGGTGAACACGTTCGGCGGGCGGTGGTTCGACGAGGACTGGAACGCGCAACTGACGTCCCCGGAGTTCCGTGAGGCGACGAAGTTCTACGTCGACCTCGTACGCGAGTACGGGGAAGTGGGGGCGTCCAGCGCGGGGTTCTCCGAGTGCGGAACGCGGTACGCGCAGGGACAGGCGGCGATGTGGTACGACGCCACGGTCATGGCGGGCACGAACGAGGACCCCGCCAGCAGCAAGGTGGTCGGCAAGTCCGGCTACGTCGCCGCTCCGGTCGTCGAGACGGAGGCGAGCGGGTGGCTCTACACGTGGGCGCTGGCGATTCCGGCGAGCACCGACAACGCCGACCTCGCGTGGGAGTTCCTGAGCTGGATGACCGACAAGGACTACGTGCGTCTGGTCGGTGAGGAACTCGGGTGGAACCGCGTGCCACCGGGCTGCCGCCAGTCGACGTACGAGATTCCCGAGTACCGGCGGGCCGCGAGCGCCTACGCCGACGCGACGCTCGACGGCATCCGTCACGCCAATCAGGACGACACCATGACGCGCCCCGTGCCCTACGACGGCATCCAGTTCGTCGGCATCCCCGAGTTCCAGGACCTGGGCACCAGGGTGAGTCAGCAGATCTCCGCCGCTATCGCCGGACAGCAGACCGTCGACGAGGCGCTGCGGCAGTCCCAGTCCTATGCCGAGACCGTCGGCGAGTCGTACCGGGAGACCCGATGACGACGACACTGTCCGAGAAGACCACCACCTCGGCGCCGCCGCACCGGAACGCGCGGCGTCGGGGGAGCGGATGGAAACGGCGGGCGCCGCTGCTGCCCGCGCTCGTGTTCACCATCGCGGTGACGCAGGTGCCGTTCCTGCTGACCGTGATCTACTCGTTCCAGTCGTGGAACCTGGTGCGACCGGGTTCGCAGCACTTCGTGGGGTTCGACAACTACGTCGACGTGTTGACCGACAGCCAGTTCCGGGGCGCGATGCTCAACACGCTGCTGCTGACGGTGGTGTGCGTGTTCGTGTCGATGGTGCTGGGGCTCGGCCTGGCGCTGTTGCTCGACCGGGCGTTTCCGGGCAGGGCGGTGGTGCGGACACTGATCATCACGCCGTTTCTCATCCTTCCCGCGGCGGGCGCGCTGCTGTGGAAGACCACGATGTTCGACCCGACGTACGGGTTGGTGAACTTCGTGTTCGGCACGGACGTCGACTGGCTGTCGGAGTTCCCGCTGGCGTCGGTGATGGCGCAGATCGTGTGGCAGTGGACGCCGTTCATGACGCTGCTGATCCTGGCGGGCTTGCAGGCGCAGTCGAAGGAAGTGCTGGAGGCGGCGCAGATGGACGGCGCGGGGCGGTGGCGCATCTTCGCCTCGGTGACGTTGCCGCAGCTCGCCCGGTACCTGCAACTGGCGGCGCTGCTCGGCGCGATCTACATCGTCAACTCGTTCGACGCGATCTACCTCATGACCCAGGGCGGGCCCGGTACGGCGAGCACCAACCTGCCGTTCTACATCTACCAACGGGCCTTCGAGGGCTTCGACATCGGCCAGTCGTCGGCGATGGGCGTCATCGTGGTGGTGCTGACCCTGGTGATCGCCACGTTCGCCCTGCGCCTGATGTTCCGGTCGTTCGACGTGAGCGGAGGCGTGAAATGAAGTTGTCCCGCGCGTCGCTGACCGCGTTCACGTGGCTGGTGGCGGTGCTGTTCGTGTTCCCCGTGGTGTGGATGGTGATAACGGCGTTCAAGCGGGAGGCCGACGCCTACACCGACCCGCCCTCGGTGGTGTTCACCCCGACCTGGGAGCAGTTCGCGGGTGTCGTCGAGCGAGGTTTCCTGCCGTATCTGGCGAACTCGGCGTTCGTGACGGTGACCTCAACGGTGTTCGTGCTCCTGCTCGGCATCCCCGCCGCGTACGCGCTGTCGCTCGCGCCGATCAAACGCACCGAGAACGCGCTCGGGTTCTTCCTGTCCACGAAGATGCTGCCGATCGTCGCGGCGATCATCCCGCTCTACGTCATCTCGCAGAACGTGCGGCTGCTCGACCACGTGTGGGCACTCGTCATCCTCTACACCGCGATGAACCTGCCGCTGGCGGTGTGGATGATGCGGTCGTTCCTGCTGGAGGTGCCCAAGGAGATGATCGAGGCGGCGCGGATCGACGGGGCGTCGTTGCCGACCTTGCTGCGCCGCGTGGTACTGCCCGTGGTGGCGCCCGGTATCGCGGCCACGGCACTGATCTGCGTGATCTTCGCGTGGACGGAGTTCTTCTACGCGATCAACCTGACGGCGGCCCGCGCGGGCACGGTGCCGGTCTTCCTGGCGGGCTTCATCACGAGTGAGGGCCTGTACTGGGCGCAGTTGTCCGCCGCCGCGTTGCTCGCCTCCCTCCCGGTGATGATCGTCGGCTGGATCGCGCAGAAGCACCTGGTGCGGGGGCTGTCGATGGGCGCGGTGAAGTAGCCACCGAGTCCGGACCTCGGCGTGGCAGGGTTGATCGCGCCGAGGTCCGGGAATCCGGTGGGCGTCGCCGTGTCGAACGACGGGAGGTGAGCCGGCCGTGCGCGTGGTCGTCGTGGCGTTACTCGCCTTCTCGGTCGTGGGCCTTGCCGCCTGCTCCGACTCCGGCGGCCCGGACGCCCCGCCCCCCGGCCGGCCGTCCGCGACCACTCCCGAGCGGCCGGAGACCCGGTCCACGCCGGGGGCCGAGGTGACCTTGCGCGGCACCGTCACGCGCGGGGTGGAGCCGAACTGCCTGGTACTGGCGGCCGAGGGGCGAGAGTATCTACTGCTGGAGACGGGACCCGAGGTGCGGTCGGGGCTGGAGGTCACGGTACGCGGGACGGTGCGGCCCGATGTCGCCACCACCTGCATGCAGGGGACGCCGTTCGTCGTCGACGACGTCGAGCTCGTCGGAGGGGGCTCGACGTGACTCGGTGTCGCCTTCGCGAGCGAGCCACCTCCACGGGGTACGGCCGCGCCGGGCCGGTCGAGGGAGTTCCGTTGATCGTCACGTCGTTCGTACTCGACTACCGTGACGACGAGGCCGGGTCGGCGCTGTCGGTCGCCGCGTCGGGGTTCGACACCGACACGCGACGGCGCGGCCGGACCGGAGCTACTCGGTAGGAGGTCACATGACGACGGCGTGGTCGGCCTCTGACGCACGGGGCGCGATACTGGCGTGCTTCGACGGCTCCGACGGCGGTCGGCGGGCCGTGTGGTGGGCCGCGGGGGAAGCGGCGGCCGCGAAACGCCCGTTGGTGATCGTGTGGTCGCTGGAGTGGGACGCGTCGCGGGCACCTCGGGGAGCGGACGCGGGGAACGTCGAGGACGAGGAGATCGTCGAGACCGCTCGGCGGGAGCTGGGACGGGTCGCCGACGACTGCCGGTCGCTGTATCCCCGACTGACCGTGCTGACGGCCGTCCCCGAGGGGGCTCCCGAGGTCACGGTGACGCGGCTCGCGGACGAGATCGCACCGGTCATGGTGGTCGCGGGCGCGTCGGGGCGGGGAGCGTTGTCGCGGATGCTGCTGGGGTCCACGGTCGCCTACTTCGCCAGGTTCCTCTCGCCACCCCTCGTGGTGGTGCGGGGCGAGCCCGCGCCCCCGGAGGCTCCCGTGATCGTCGGTGTGGACGGTTCGGGGACGAGTGTCCGAGCCGTCGAGTTCGCGCTGGCTTTCGCCGAGCGGCACGGTGTCGGGGTACGGGCGGTGCATTCGTGGACGGAGTGGCCGCTGGACATCTACGCCACCGCGCCTCCCGCGCAAGCCGGGCTCTACCACGTCGACGACTCCGTGCAGCAGGCGGCGCGAGAGGACTTCGAGCGGGCCGCGCGCAGGTATCCGGACGTGGCGGTGGAGTGGGAGGCCGTCACCGACCGGCCCACGCACGCGCTGCTCGAACGCGGGGAAGGCGCGCGCCTCCTCGTGGTCGGCAGTCACGGCCGGGGGCCGGTGACGAGAGCGCTGCTGGGTTCGGTGAGCCACGCCGTGCTCTACCACGCGCCCTGTCCCGTGGCGGTGCTGCGCAGCAGGGCGGAGGACGACGAGTTCCTCGACGCGCACTGAACAGGTGTGAGGAGGGCGGACCATGGCTGCCGCACCGGGGCTGTACACGAAGGAGATCCGGACGTCGCTTCGCAACAACTCGGGCGCGTTCGGCTACTCGGTGATGATCACCTGCGCGCTGGCCATGTTGTCGGCGCAGCACTCGTCGCCGAATCCGTTGCAGATCATGTTGTTCGCTCTCGGCGCGGTCCTCAGCTTCCTCGTCGTGGAGGCGGTCGCCACGAACGTGTTCCGTCGTTCCCTCGGCGGGGAGGAACAGACCAAGGTGATCGCGCTGGGAAGCTCCATCGCCGTGTTGTCGGTGGGGTTGGCCCTGGGGGCGACGGCCGCGGTGGGTGCCTGGTTGCCCGCCACGGTGGCGTGGCTCGTCGGCTCCTTCGTGGCGTCCACCGTCTACCTGCTGCTCAACGCCGTGGAGATGGTCCTCGCCCGGCGCGTGGAGGAGACCCGCCGGCTGGCGTGACGGGGGCCTTCAACGTTCGGTGTCGCCGGGCTCGGGTTCGGTGTCCGGTTCGGTCTCGGGTCCGGCCCGCTCCCGCTGTTCCCGCTGTTCCCGCGCCGCGTTGTGTTCGGCCACGGCGAGGACCACGCCGCGGACCGCGGCCACCACGGGAACCGCGAACAGCGCTCCCGCTATGCCGCCTTCCGCGCCCCCGATCACCAGCGCCACGAGCACCACGGCGGGGTGCAGGTTGCTGAAGTTGCCCTGCAGGAGGGGGTGCAGCACCTGGCCTTCGAGCTGCTGTACCGCCAGCACCACGCCGAGGATGATGAGCGCGGCCACGAGCCCGTTGCTGACGAGCGTCACGGCCACCGAGAGGAAGCCCGAGACCACGGCGCCGATGTACGGGATGAACCCGCCGATGAACGTCAGTGCCGCGAGTGGCACGGCGAGCGGTACCCCCACCACCGCGAGGCCGATGCCGATGCCGAGCGCGTCGATGAGCGCCACAAGTGCCGTCACCCGCACGTACAGCACCACGCCGCGATAGGCCCGACGCCCGGCGTCGTCCACGACGGCACGGGTGCTGGGCCGCCACGGCAGCAGCGTCGCCGCCCACAGCCGTGGACCCGCGTAGAGGAACATGATGAACAGCACCAGGGCGATCACGAGGCCGACCAGGAACGCCCCCACGGTGCTGAACGCCGTGAGCGCCTGGGTGATCACCTGGCCTTGGTTGCCGCCGAGCCACTCCTGTACCCGGCCCAGTAGTTCACCGCTGCGGGGGAAGGGGCCCTGCGCCAACCAGGACTCGACGCGTTCGATGCTCTCCAGCACTCTCAAACGGAGTTCGTCGTAGGAGTCGATGATCGAGAACACCACGAAGGCGACGATCCCGCCCACGACGACGAACCCCAGGACGAGCGCGGTGAGCACGGCGAGGGAGCGGGGCCAGCGGCGTTTGGTGAGCCACCCGACGACGGGTTCCAGCATCGCCGTCAGCAGTAACGCCGTGAACAGCGGGATGAGGACGTAACTGAGGTGCTTGGTGATGTTTCGCAGGGCCCACAGCGCTGCGAACAGCACGAGGAACTGGGCGGCGATGACGGCTGCGCGACGGAGAGTGCCCGAGGTGAACCTCACGGCGGTCTCGGACATGACACCTCCAGCGACACCCCACGAACTTCGGGCCGGGTAACCGCTGTCGAAGAGATCAAAACCCGGATGGGAGCGAGTGCACGACGCCGGGTGAGGTGACTGTTTGTCATCGCCGGAACGGGGTAGCCCCGCGGTATGGGCCCGGTGACGAGCGCGTTTCGGCGAGCGTGGAGGACGCGCGGCCGTTACGAAGGGTGGACGTCCCGGCCGTTGGGTGGACATGCGGGCGGGCCGGCGCCGTATGCGGCCGTCACGACGTCGACGGCGGTGGAGCGTGCGGAAAGGATGCGGCACGTCGTGGGCGGGGTGGCGACCACCATGCTCACCGCTGTCGCGGCACCCGACCTACTCGGCTATGACGGGAGCGGGCGGCTCCCGCACGCGGCCGGCTCGAAAGCCAACGGGGACTGAGCGTCTTTTCTCGGGAGTACGTCATGTTGAGCCACCACGAACGGCGGGAGCTGGAACGGATCCAGGAGTGGTTCGAGCGCGACGACCCGCACCTTGCCAGGGCTCTCGGACAGGTCGGCGGCCCCGGTGGGTGGGCGCGCTCCCGCGCCCTGCGGTACACGATCGACGCCCTGGCACTCGGCCTCATCCTGTTGGGCGCGGTGACGCTCAACTTCGGATTGATCTTCTTCGGGGCGGTGTGCCTCGCGGCGGCGGCGTGCCTGCACGTCACCCGGTGGAACGACACCGCGCCCCGGCACCGACGGTTGGACTGACGCGGCCCGGTGCGGGGCGGGCGGGGATCAGGCGTTCCAGGTTCGACCGGTGAGCCGCTCGTACACCTCGATGTAGCGTCGCCGTGTGGCCTCCACCACCTCGGGCGGAAGTGCCGGTCCCGGCGGGGTCTTGTCCCAGCCGGTGGAGGTGGCCCAGTCGCGCACGTACTGCTTGTCGAAGGAGTACTGCGGCCTGCCGGGTTCCCACTCGTCGGCGGGCCAGAAGCGGGAGGAGTCGGAGGTCAGGACCTCGTCGGCGAGCGTGAGTCGGCCGTCGGCGTCCCAACCGAACTCCAGTTTGGTGTCGGCCACGATGATGCCGCGTTCGGCGGCGTAGCGGGCGCCTTCGCGGTAGATGCGCAACGTCAACTCACGCAGCTGTTCGGCGGTCTCGCGACCCTCCTGCGCGACGACGTCGTCGAACGTGATCGGCAGGTCGTGGCCGGAGTCGGCCTTGGTGGTGGGAGTGAAGATCGGCTCGGGAAGTTTGCTGCCCTCCACGAGACCGGGAGGCAGCGGCACCCCGCACACGCTGGAGGAGCGTCGGTACTCCGCCAGTCCCGAGCCGGTGAGATAGCCCCTGGCCACGCACTCGACCTTGATCATGTCGAGCGGGCGGCAGCGCACGGCCCGACCCGCGAACTCGGCGGGGACGTCGGTTGCCGAGATGAGGTGGTTGGGCACGAGGTCGCGGAACCGCTCGAACCACCACACCGACAGTTGTGTCAGCAGCTTGCCCTTGTCGGGGATGGGAGTGGGCAGCGGCACGTCGTACACCGACACGCGGTCGGAGGCGACGAGCAACAACTCACCTCGGTCCTCGTACAGATCGCGGACCTTGCCCGCATGCAGGTGCTTCACCCGCGTCATCGTAGTTGGCCCCGGTTCGGGCTCCTCGGGGACGTGGCCCCCGAACTGTGCGGCAGATCACGTCCTGCCATTGTGGACTGACGCGGTGTGCCGCAGTCTGACGCGCCACTGTGGACTCGTTTCGGAATTTTCCGCTCTGTTTCAGGAAAGTGTGGGTTTTCCGTGATCGTGACACAGAGCGTTCGGTTGAATACGTGAAGAGTTTCCAACCAGTAGGATTTGGCTGTCGGTTCGGGGGACTGAAACCTCGGCGCGCGTGGTGCCGATGGATCTTGAGGAGGCGTGCTCGGACGTGGCAATGCCCCAGGGAGCGCTGGACCCGGACGGGGCGGCCGGTGAGGTCGTCCCCAACATTGCTCGTATCAGGCACTTGTGGTTGGGCGGCGATCGTCACAGGCCCGACGACGGCGAGATGGCACGGCGTATCGAGTTGTGCGGTCCGCACATCCCTTACCTGGTCCGCGAACAGCGTGCGCTCGTCCGGCGCCAGGTGCGCTTTCTCGCGGAGCGGGGGATCACCCAGTTCCTCGATCTCGGTTCGGGGCTGCCCGACCAGGGCTACGTGCACCACACGGCGCGAGAGGTGAACCCCGAGTCCAGGGTGGCGTACGTGGACATCGACGGCTCGATCGCGTCCGATGCCGCGGCACTGCTCGAAGGTTCGGCGAATGCGCGGTTCGTGGTGGCGGACTGCCGTGACGTCGCCGGTGTGCTCGACCACCCCGACGTGCGCGCGGTGCTCGACCCCACCGAGCCGTTCGCGGTGCTGATGACCGAATTGCTGTTGCACATACCCGACTCCGAGAACCCGGAGGGGTTCGTGGCGTCCTGGGTGGAGGCCATGCCGTCGGGGAGTTACCTGGCCATGTCCCACTTCGGTGAGGACGACCAGGTGCTCGAAGGCTTCCAGATCTTCGAGAGCCT
Source organism: Saccharomonospora glauca K62 (assembly GCF_000243395.2). Taxonomy (NCBI): domain Bacteria; kingdom Bacillati; phylum Actinomycetota; class Actinomycetes; order Pseudonocardiales; family Pseudonocardiaceae; genus Saccharomonospora; species Saccharomonospora glauca. The sequence goes on from NZ_CM001484.1 coordinate 885,891, forward strand.
GAAGTTCGGGCGGTTCCCCAGAGTGAACCTCCGTTCCAGGGAGCGAGTGGCGGAGTTCTTCACCGGGCTCGAACTCGTCGAACCGGGTGTGGTGCCCGCGCCGTTGTGGCGTCCCGAACCGAACACGGAGACGGTGCGCAACCCGGCCGAGGTGCGCATGTACGCGGGGGTGGGGCGGAAGGGCTGAGCCCGGGGGCTTCACCTCACCAGAGCGATACCCACGATCGCCAGGTCCGCCACCAGCACCATCGGCATGGCGGTGACGCGGAGCCGATGGGAACTCACCGAGGCACCCGCCGCGACCCGGCGGCTCAGCGTGACGGTCGAGGCGGTGAACACCGCGTGCCCCGCCGCGCCCACGGCCGCCGCGAGCGCCCCGGCCGACCACCACAGTCCCCACACGAGGACCGCGAGACCGAGCGACAGCAGCAGACGGGCCACGTGCAACGCGCCCACGGCACCACGGCGCACACTCGTCGTTCGCTGCCCCGCCGCGGCGTCGGCGTCGCGGTCGGGAACCGACCACCACACCACGCGCCCCACGGCCAGCACGGTCAGCCCGGTGAAGACCAGAGCGGTCGGTGTCGGCACGTCGGCACGCAGTGCGGAGTGCGTGAGCAGACACGGCAACATGACGGCGCCGCAGGCGAACACCACGGCGCCCGCGAGCCCTCGCGACTTCAGGCGTACCGGTTCGACGTTGTAGAGCACGTGGGCGACGCCCGTTCCCGCGGCAGCCAGCACCACGCCGAGATGCCCGGTATGGAGGGATACCGCGAGCGCGAGGAGCAGTCCCATTGAGGCTTCGCCCGCGGCGAGCCGCAGCGCGCCCCGCCTGCCGAGCCGGTGCGCGGCGGAGGCGAGCCGCGAGCGTTCGGCGTGGCGGGAGTCGCTGTCGAGGTCGGCGGCGGTGTTGAGCACCAGGCCCGCCTCCATGAGCAAGATCGCGGCGGCGACGGCGGCCAGCGCGGGCCAGGTCAACACGTCCGCGGGCGCCGCCGCGGCGAAACACACGCCCCACAATGCCTGGCACAGCGTATTGAGCCAGAACGGGAACTCCAGCCGGTGAACGGCCGCGAGCTCTCGTGCCGTCAGTCGTGGCATGCCGTGACCTTCACGCGCAGCCGGGACGACGGCGCCATCGCGTGCCCCCGCAACTGCAGTTTCCCGGCGGAGGGGTTCACGAGGCGCCACTCGCGGCGCCGCAACACCGTCGCGGTGATCACGCGGAGTTCCAGCAGCGCGAGCTGGCTTCCGAGGCACCGCCTGCTGCCGCCTCCGAACGGCAGGTAGTGCGACGGCGAGAACTTGCGGCCGAGGAACCGCGTGGGGTCGAACCGCAGCGGGTGGGGGAACACGTCGTCCTGCCGGTGGGCGAGGTAGATGCTCGTCGTCAGGGTGGTTCCCGCGGGCAGCGTTCGGCCGAGGAGCTCGGTGGGCTCGCGCAGGCGCCGGTTCTCGGCGACCGTCACCGGGGGAGCCAACCGTAGTGCCTCGGAGATCACGGAGTTGAGCAACGGTACCGCCGAGGCCGGGGGCGCGTCGTCGGTGGTGGAGTCGAGCTCGGCGAGCACGTCCCGGCGCAACGACTCGTCACGGGCCAGCCAGTACAGGGTCCACGCCGCCGCCGATGCCGTGGTCTCGTGCCCGGCGAAGAGCAGCGACACGAGTTGATCCCGCAGCTCGGCCGAGTCGTCACCGAGTCCGGACAGCGGGCCCTCGGCGTTCAACAAAAGCGAACCCAGCGTCGGTGGTTCGTGGCCGCGTCCCTCGCGGGCCCACGCCACGAGCCGGGCGTCCAGGTCCGGTCCGGAACGGGGCAGTCCGCCTCGCAGGAAACGATGCGCCAACGTGCGGGGCCGGGAGCCGAGCGCGTCGTCGATCCAGGTGGTGAAGTCGTCGAGGATCGTGCCGGTGCGATCGTCCACGTCCCCGAGCACGAGCCGGGCGATGACCCGCAGGGCGACGTGCCGGGTCCAGTCGGCCAGCGCCACGGTCCGTCCCACCCGCAGCGAGTCCACCGCCCGGTGCACGGTCTCGGAGATCAGCGGTGTGTAGGCCGTCAGCCGGCGTCCGCGCAGCGGCGGTCCGAGCAGTTTCCGGTAGGCGGTGTGCCGGGGGCCGTCCACCCACAGCAGCGAGTGGTCGCCGAACAGCGGTTTGAGGCTGCGGCTGCCCGGATGGTCGAGTTCGGAGTCCGCGCCGAACAGCGTGCCGATGGTCTCGGGCTCCCAGACGAGCAGCTTCGGCGGATCGTCCGCCAGCCGCACGTGTCGTGCCGGATCGGTCCGGTGGGCGTCCAGAAACGGCAGTGTCCGCAGCGCCATCCGCAATTCGGTGCGATTCATACCGTTCTCGTCGATACCGTCAGGTCGTCCTCGGTCAACATCGGCGCGGTGCGGGGGTCGGTGTGTGCCGCGTAGAGGGCCGCCAGCATCTCCGTGCGGATGATGCGGGTGGGCGTGTAGACGTCCTTGTCGTGCCACAGCGGCGGGTGAGGACTGGCGTCCTCCCAGTGGTCGAGCAGGTACCGCGCCCCGCGCGCGGCGGCTCGCGCGACGGCCTCGTCGTCCTCTGCGCCCGCGACGAGGAGTGTCCGCACCGCGTACGCGGTCTCCTCGCGGGTGCCGAACCACCGGCCCCAGACGCCGCCCTCGCGTTCGGTGGCGAGGACCCAGCTCACGGCACGTCCCAGGGCGGCTCGAGCGGCCGCGCCACCGTGACGAGCGAGCGCGACCGTGCAACAGAGGGTGGCGTAGTAGGGGGACGCGTGCCACTTGTCCGTCCAGCTTCCGTCCGGGAGCTGGTTTTCGACGAGCCATCCCACCACGGTGACGAGGCTGTCGGAGCACCACTGTCGTCGGGAGTCGTCGAGGGGAGAGGTGTCGGGTGGAAGGGCGAGCAGGGTGCCCAGTGCCTGCGCGACGTGGGCGTTGGCGCTGGTGGACGGAGTGCGTTCCTCGGGGAAGCAGAAGAAGTGGTCCTCCCGGTAGAACTGCCGCAGGCAGTCCGGCGAGCGGGGGCTGCCGAGCAGGGCCAGGGCGTGCAGGCCGACCGCCGTGTCGTCGACGTCGACGGGCAGTCCCGCGCCCCCGGCCGCGCCGTCGTCGCCGAACGCGTCGTGCAGGCTTCGGAGGAGTTCGTCCGTCACCGACCGTGGAGCCGTGAGAGGCACTCCGGTTTCGAGCAGTGTGGACAGAATCCACGAGCGTTCGAACAGCGTCAGGGGCGCGGCGACGGGGACGCCGCCGTTGTCGTGCTGCACCGACAACAGATACGCCACGCCGGGGTGCTGCCCTTCCCGCAGTACGTCGTCGCCCAGCCAGGCCGCCGTGGCCGCGGGGGAGCAGCCCACGAGGCGACCGTCGACGGGCCGTACGGAGGCGGCGCCGCGCGCGGCCGGTCCGAACAGTTCCAGGGAGTGCCACAGTTTCTCGGGCAGGTCGTGGCCCTGCGCCAACGCGTCACGGATCGCGTCGAGCAGGTCGGGTCGCGTGCCGGGGGGCTCGGGCAGTGGGGTCCGCCCGAGCCGCGTGAGGTGCGCGTTGATCTCGGACAGCAGCGCAGGGACGACGAGTTCCACGGCGACGGTGTCCGGCAACGCGCCCGCCAGGGCCAGCCGACGGGACAGGGCCTCCACACCGCGGTCGGCTGCCCGGCCCACCTCCGGGTCGGCGCCCGGCCGTCCCCGTTCGGTGAGCAGTGCCTCCGTGGCGCTCAGGGTGGTGACGACGTCGTACTCACCCGGACCGCCCCAGTGGCCGTCTTCCCGTTGCGTGCGCAGCAGGAAGTCCACTCGCTCCCGGTGGTGTGGCAGCGAGGGAGCCAGGGTGACGAGTCGTCCGGTCTCGTAGACGCACGGTTCGTACTGACCGTTCGGGTCGGAGGCCATGTCGGTGAGCAGGGCTCGTACTGTCTCGGCCGTACGGTCCAGCCAGGACACACGCGGTGTCATGCGGCACTCCTCGGCAGCCACGTCGGGTCGGTCGCTTCAAGATCTAGTAGCCGATCGGCCACCGAACGTAGCACCGTTCCCCGCTCCGCGAAATGATCTTGGTACGAACGGAGCAGCCGCCCGTGCTCACCCGTCGGACGTCACGACCCGGAACTCCGCGCTCGTGCCGGTGAACTCCCGTACCGTTCCGGACAGGCTCTTGGCGTCTCCGTAATAGCGGATGCGGTAGGTGCCCTCCGGGGTGTCCGAGGGCACGTCCCAGGACACGGTCACCTCCGAAGCGGACACTCCGCGGCGTTTCCAGCGCAACGTGGTCGACCAGTCCCCGTCGTCGGCGACTCGCCGCCATTGGCCCTCGACGAGCCGTTGCACCTCCAGGTACGTGGCCCCTCGGTGCAGATCGTTGCCGGGATGCGCGCCCGCGAAGACGGCCGTGGCCCGCTCGCCGGGAAGATAGACCGACCTCGGTTGGGTCAGCACGTCACCGAACTGCTTGCCCAGCGGGGGAGTGTCGAGGACGACGCCGGGTTGCAGCGTGAGCTGTCGGTCCGACAGGTCCGGAGGCGCGGTGCCCACGGGCGGGGTCTCCCCGTCGCGCAGCGCGGTGGCCAGGTCGTGGGCGGTCTGCCGGAAGGCGTCGAGTTCCCAGCGGCCGAACAGCGTCGAGCCGCCCTCGTAGTGCTGGGCGTCGTACTCCTCGGGGGTGGTGACGTAGTGGATGTAGCCGTTGCTGTACCCCGCGACGAGCACGTCGCGTACGTCCGCCCCCACCACCTCGGCCACGGTCCGGCGCAATCGCAGGCCCGCCGTGATCGTCACCTCGCCGGGGATGGCCACCAGGTACAGCGAACCGATGCGAACGAGCTGCACCGGCACCGTCTCCGCCACCCACGGGTACAGGTCGTTCATCGCGCCGATCGGCACCGCCACCCCCTTGGGGGCCTGGCACTGCCTCAGTTCGGGCGAGACCTCGTAGAGAATCTTGTCCGACACCGCGTCGAGCACCGGGTTGTCGCCCTCGGCGAACAACGGGAACGCCGGACCGTCCTCGGTGCTGCCCGCCGCCATGGCGGCTCCGACGGCCGGGTCGCAGGTGCGGTGTTCCCGGCCGTCGGCGGTGAACTCCGGGCGCACGGTGACGTCGGAGAGGTCGACGTAGACCGTGGCGGCGTCGAGGCCGCCGTGCAGGTGGGTGCCCGGATCGTCGAGTTGGCCCGAGGCGGCCCGGTACTGCCGTAGTCCGATCTCGTGCGTGCGATGCCGGTCCTCCGGGGTGGACGGCGGGGTGAGATCGAGGTTCGGGGTCATGTCACCCGCGTTGGTCTGCGCGAACGCGGCCACGAAGTCGGGGGTGTCGTCGGAGAGGTAGTCCACCCCCTTCACCTCGCGTTCCCAGTGGTAGGCGGCGTAGCCCTTGTTGTCGGCGCTGATGAGCCGGTTGTCGCCCGACATGCTCGTGTTGTGTGTCGGGAACCAGTTGATCGCGCCCACCACGTCGTCCCCGCGCTCGATCCGCACCAGGGTGGTCTGGGGGTCGATGGCGTCGGGGAAGAACGCGCGTTCGGCGTCGGGGTTGCGGTCGAACGCCTCCTTCGACCGGTTGGCGCTCGCGTTGGTCAGTTGGGAGTGGGTGAGCCGTAGCTCCGACGGGGCGAGGTCCTCATGCGCCCGGCGCACCGACTCGACGATGCCGTCGGTGATCGCCTCGAAGGTCTTGGCGTGGTAGCCCAGCGTGGTGAGGTTGTAGAGCAGGTGGTGCGAGTACCCGCCGGGTCCCGAGTGGGTGTGGGTGGCGGTGAGGAGCACGTTCTGCTCGGTGTAGAGGTCGCCGTACTCGTCGGCGAGCCTGGCGAGTACCTCCCGGTGCACGCTGGAGAAGATCATTGGTGAGTCGAGCACGACCAGCAGCACCCGTTCGTCGGTGGCCGCGTCGACGATGACGAAGGATCGCGCGCGCAGTCGGGTGTGGAGTCCTTCGGCCTGTTGGTCCAGGCGTCCGTAACCCATCATGCCGACCTCGGCGATCTCGCCGGTCACGTCGGCGATCCCCCGCCCGACGAGGTAGCTCGTTCCGGACGCGACGCCGTGGGAGACGGCGGGTGGGGTGGTCGCCTGCTGGGCGTGTCCCGGTGTCGTCCCGGCGAGCGTGACCATGGCGAGTGCCGCCGCGACGGTGGCGGTGGTCCGCCGTCGAACCCGTTTCCGCATCGCGCCTACCTACTTCGTCGTAGATGTGAATGAGATTCACGATTGTGACGAGCGGTGGCAGGCGGCACAAGAGGCGAAACGGGGGAGGTTCACACTCCCCAGTCCGGGCGCAACGGCATGGACGACACCCCCGACGCCGACGTCTTCACACCCAGCACCTGGTGCAACTCGATGTGACGGCGCTCGAACGCCAGCCGGGACGCCGCCATGTAGAGCGCCCACACACGCGCCCGTCGGATGCCGGCCTCCCGCACGGCCTCCTCCCAGTTCGCGTCGAGGTTCGCGCACCAGGCCGCGAGGGTCCTCGCGTAGTGCTCGCGGAGGTTCTCCTCGTGTCGCACCTCGAAGCCGTTGTCCTGCATGGCCGACACGATGGTGCCCACGCCCTCCAACTCGCCGTCGGGAAAGACGTAGCGGTCGATGAACGGGCCCGTGCGATGCCGCGTCCGGGTGTCGGGGCGGGTGATGCAGTGGTTGAGCAGCCGCCCGCCCTCACGGAGCCGGGCGGCCAGGAACCGGAAGTATCCGGGCAGATTACGAGCGCCCACGTGTTCGGTGAGGCCGATGGAGGACACGGCGTCGAACCCGGTCTCGGTGACGTCGCGGTAGTCGCCGTGCCGCACCTCGGCGCGGTCCGAGAGCCCGCGTCGCCGCAGTTCCCGCTGTGCCCACGTCGCCTGCTCGCGGGACAACGTCACCCCCACGGCCCGCACCCCGTAGTGCTCGGCCGCGTGCGCCACCATGCCGCCCCAACCGCAGCCGACGTCGAGCAGGCGCATGCCCGGCCGGAGGCCGAGCTTGCGGCACACGAGGTCGAACTTGTGGAACTGCGCCTGCTCCAGGCTGGCCTCGTCGGAGGGGTAACACGCGCAGGTGTAGGCCATCGACGGACCCAACACGAGTTCGTAGAACCGGTTCGACACGTCGTAGTGCCGGGTGATCGACATGCTGTCGCGCCGCTTCGAGTGCCGCAGTCCGCGCAGCACCCTCCCGACCCGGCTCGGTGCCTCCTCCGGGGGCACGGGCACCCGGCGCAGATAGCGGGGACCGAGGTCGCGCACGAGTCCCCACACCTGGGTCGGCCGGAGCCCCTCCACCACGCTCCTCGCCGCGCGCAGCACCTCGTACAGGTCTCCCGTGACGCCGAGTTCGCCGGTCACGTACGCGCGCGCCAGACCGAGCTCGCCCGGCGCCGAGAGCAGGTAGGACAGCGCCAGGGGCGAGCGCACCTCGATGCGAAGAGGTGCGGAGGGATCACCCGCGCTGCTTCCGTCGTACGCGGTGACGGCCACGGGAGAGTCGGGGGGCAGCAGGCGGGCGATCGGTGAACACACCGTCGAGTCCGAACTCCTCGGCGCTCGCGTGGTCCTCCGTCCCTCGCCACGCGGTGGCGGGGACAACTGATGCCACGTGGTGCTGGGTGCCGCGTTGCCCATCCGACTCACACTCCTTTCCCCCGTCGTCGGGGCGGTGTCGTTCGGCGCTATTCGGATTTGACGCACTTGGCGTAGAGATCCAGCAGGCGACCTCGGGGATCGTAGCGGTGTTTGAGCCGCGCGTAGGCCGTTCCGTTGTACAGCCGCCAGAACGTCCGTTCGTCGTAGAACGCCTCCGAGTACAGCGACTTCCGGCCCCCGAGCTCGGTCACCTTCGCCTCGACCGCCCGGTTGTGCTCGCCGCGGGGCGCGTCCTTCCGCACCGGCACCGTGCCCCAGAAACCGAAGTTGACGTACAACGTGTGTGGGTCGAGTTCGTAGAGCGGCCACTGCCGGTCGGGATGCCGCTGTCGCACCGGGCAGATCCACACGGGACTGATGCGGATGTCGCGGTGCAGGAAGTCGAGGAACTCCGGCGCGGCGTCGACGGGTATCTCGACGTCCTGCACCACGGGCTCCCGGCGTGGTCTGCCCAGCAACCGGTTCACGCGATTGGACAGGTCGTACCGGCGGTCGAACGCCACGACCTTCCAGTACACGTCCGACCGCAATCGCTGCGGCCCCAGCAGCAGCCGCACCGGACGGTGTTGCACGCCCAGCGCGCGGGAGCACCAGAACCAGTCGGTGTCCCACCGCCAGAGGTAGTCCCGCGTGTGCAGGTAGTCGATGTCGCGTTCCCGGATGGACCGGTAGTAGATGTCCAGCCACGTGTAGTCGCTGAGCTTGGGGGCCTCGTCGGTGAACGTGCCCAGCGTCAGGTACAGCTCGTCCGGACCGAACACCGTGCCGTCGACGAAGTCCGCCGTGCCTTCCGCGCAGACCCTGGCCAGCTCGGCGAAGTAGGAGCGGGGATCGGTGTGCCGTAGGTGCCGCAGCCGTACGTAGGGCCGTACCGGTTCCAGCTCGATACGGGCCCGCAGCGCGTAGCCGAGAGTGCCGTACGAATTGGGGAACCCGAAGAACAGCTCGGCGTGTTCGTTGTCCGGTCGAGCGACCACCACCTCGCCGGACCCCGTGAGGATCTCCAGTTCCAGCACCGACTCGTGGGGCATGCCGTTGCGGAACGACGACGACTCGATGCCGAGACCCGTGATGGCTCCCCCGATGGTGATGGTCTTCAGTTGCGGCACCACCATCGGCATCAGTCCGTAGGGCAGGGTCGCGTCGACCAGCTGTTCGTAGGTGACCATGCCTTCCACGTCGGCCGTACGCGCCACGGGGTCGACGTGGAGGACGTGCGTCAGCTCCGAGACGTCCAACCCCGGCGTGTCACGGCGCGATCGGGAACGGAAGAGGTTCGAGGTCCGCTTGGCCAGTCGCACCGGGAGGTCGGGAGGCTGCTCGGCGAATTGGGCTCGCAGTGCCTCCACGCGTTCCGGGTGTCCGGGAACGACGGAGAGAGACCGGGACGTGCCCGGTTCCGGATACGACGCCGACCGGTTGTCCAGCACCATGCACCCATGGTCACCCGTGGAGGTGGTCATTGCCAGACGAGTGGGCGGCATTCACTCCGTGCTGTTACCGGTTGGTCCTTCCGGGTGGCCGAATCCCGTCCGTCGATTCCGCCGCAAGCCGTGAAACACGGACGGTTGTGAATCCACATAGGACTATGCGGACGAGGGCGGCGCGCGCGACGTGCCCGGCAATCACACGGATGCAGGCTGCGGAGCCGGATGGGACGGGCCGATTTCCAACGGATCGGGAACGCGAGGCGAACGTGTTTTCCGCCTCCCCACCGGGTATATCCGCAAGATCGTTCAGCGTGCGCGAGAGGAGCGAGCGATGCGCGACATCGACATCGACCCCACCCGGAACGACGCCGACCCCGGCGACGCCACCTCCGGAGCCTCCACCGTGAGTGGGCGCGTCGACGCCGCCGCGTTCGACGATGACGACGACCTGGAACCCACCATCGTCAGGGGTCTCGACTAGGAAACGGCCCACCACGGTGCCGATCCGCCGTGGTGGCGGCCCGTGGTGGGCGGTACGTCTTCGGGGCGGGGCTCAACCGCGTCGACGGCGCTCCCCGACGTCGAGGTCAGGACTCGGGTTCCTCGCCGAAGGGCGGAGTCGCGGGGTCGTCGTCGGCGGGCGGTTCCGGATCGCGCCACTCCTCGGCACGGTTCGGGCGGTTGGCCTTCAACATGCCCTGCATCTCGGCCTTCAGCTCCTCGTCCTCACGAGGGCCGTGCGTGTCGCTCTCCCGGTGCATGTGCGCCTCCCTTCGTGGTCCCGCCTACCCGGTGTCCACCCGCGTGAAACGCCGGGTTGACCCTCGCCCGCTCGGGTATCCGGGAACGGTCCGCAGCCGATCCGCAAGGAGGGAGGGGAAGACATGACCTCACCGAACCCCGACCCCGATCCGCGGACCACCCCCGGCCTCGAACCGGGAGGCGGCGTGAGCCCCGGCGACACGCCACCGGACTCGGGACAGACGTCCGGACTGTCCCACCGGGAACCACGACCGAGCCGCAAGATGTCCATCGCGTGGCTCGTCACCGTCATCGTGGTCGTCGCGCTCATCGCGGGGTTCTTCCTCACCTACCTGATCGTCTACCTGACGGGCGACTGACCCACGGTCGAACGGGAGGTTCGGGTGCCGAAACGCATTCTGATCGTCGGGGGCGGCTACGTCGGCCTCTACACCGCGCTGCGGCTGCAACGGGGACTACGGCCCGGTGAGGCCGAGGTGACGGTCGTCAACCCCGAGAACTACATGGTGTACCGGCCGCTGCTGCCCGAGGTGGCCTCCGGAACCCTCGAACCGAGACACGCGGTGGTGCCGCTGCGGGCGGTGCTGAGGAAGGCGCGGTTCGTCTCCGGTGCGTTGACCGGCCTGGATACTGTCCGCGCGACCGCCACGGTACGGCCCATGGCGGGGCCGGAGCTGGAGCTGGACTACGACGAACTCGTCCTGGCAGTGGGTGCGACGTCCAAGCTCCTGCCCGTGCCGGGGCTGGCCGAACACGGTATCGGGTTCAACTCCCTCGCCGAGGCGGCACACCTGCGCGACCACGTGCTGAGGCAACTGGAGATCGCCTCGGCGACCCCCGACCCGAAGCTCCGGCGCTCCGCGTTGACCTTCGTCTTCGTCGGCGGTGGCTACACGGGGGTGGAGGCCATCGCCGAGCTTCAGGACATGGCCGTCGACGTCCTGGAGGGGTACCCGGAGATCGACCGGTCGGAAATGCGGTGGGTGCTCGTCGAGGCGATGGACCGCATCCTCGGCACGGTCAGCGCCGACCTCGCGGAACTCGCCACGACAGAACTCACCGCCCGAGGCATCGACATCCGCACCGGAACGCTGCTGGAGTCGGCCGAGAACCGCGTGATGCAGTTGTCCGACGGGACGAAACTGCCGGCCGACACGCTCGTGTGGGTCGCCGGGACACGACCCCAGCCGATCCTCGGCGAGTTGGGGCTGCCGGTCGACGAGCGCGGCAGGCTCGTCGTCGACGACACCATGCGGGTCGACGGCCACGCCAACATCTGGTCGGCTGGCGACTGCGCGGCGGTACCCGACCCGGAGAAGGGCGGGACCTGTCCGCCCACCGCGCAACACGCGGTGCGGCAGGCGCAGCAGCTCGGCGAGAACCTGCTGTTGACGTTGCGCGGGCGCGCCGGGAAGCCGTTCCGGTACAACAGCCGGGGCGAGTTCGTCACGCTCGGCAAGAACAAGGCCGTGGGCGAGGTGCTCGGCCACAAGGTGGACGGCGTCCTGGCGTGGACTCTGCGCAGGGCCTACTACGCCACCCAGATCCCGACGTGGAACCGCACGGTGCGGGTGCTCGGCGACTGGGCCGTGGGCATGCCCTTCGGCCACGACGTCGTCAACTTCGGCTCCCGCGAGGAACCGCGTGGCGCCTTCCGCCAAGCCGCCGAGACCAAGTAACCGTGTCCGCAGCCTGTGTACGCGTGTCCGCAGGTTGTGCACGCGTGGTCGCAGCTCGTGTACGCGTGGTCGTGTCGGACTCCGCGAACGGCCTGTTCAACGGATCGACATGCCGATCCAACGTCCCGCGCCCCCCGGTTGCGGGGAGGCGAACGGGAGACCTTACGCGCGTTCCTCGACTATCACCGCGCCACGCCGGCGTGGAAGTGCGAGGGCCTGTCCGACGAACACTGCGCCGCCGCTCGATGCCGCCGTCAACGCTGTCGCTGCTCGGGCTCGTCCGGCACATGGCCGAGGTGGAACGGGCGTGGTTCCGCCGGGTGATCAACGCCGAGGACGTTCCGCTGGTGTGGTCGGCCGACGACGATTACCAGGTGGTATACGACGCGAGCACGGCGACGCGGGCGGAGGCGTTCGAGGCATGGGAGGCGGAGGTCGAGCGCTCCCGGCGCATCGAGCGCGAGGCGGCCTCGCTCGACGTCACGGGGTACGACCCGCGATCGGGTAAACAGGTGTCGCTATGACCCGTGATGTCGCACCTCATCCACGAGTACGCGCGACACAACGGGCACGCCGACTTCCTGAGGGAGGGAGTCGACGGCACCGTCGGGGTATGACGAACCGCCGTGTCCGCAGCCTGTGTACGTGTGTTCGCGTCGCACGCTGCGAACACGCGTACGCAACCTGCGGACACGCGTGCACAACCTGCGGACACGGCGGGTCACTCGGGGAGGTGGAGCTTGACGATCTGGGCGGTGGCTTCACCTCGTGGCGTGCGATAGGTGACCGTGTCGCCCTCCGACTTGCCCACGAGCGCGTGCCCCAACGGGCTGTCGGCCGTCAACGCGGACGTGTCGTCCTCGGCTTCGTCGGCGAAACCAACCACCACCATGTCCTCGGTGCTGCCGTCGTCGAAGCGCAGCGTGACACGAGTGCCGGAGGGGAGCCCGGTCTCCTGCTCGGCGGCCGGACCGCCGTACAGCAGGTTGGTGACCTCGCTGATGCGTCGGTCCAGCCGCGACACCACCTCCGCGCGTTCCAGCAGATCCGCTTGGTCGGCGCTGTCACCGAGTGGGTCCTCACCGAGCTTCGGCGCCAAGGACTCGCGCTGCTGGCGGAGCGTTTCGAGCTCACGTTCCAGCCGCGCGCGAGTGGCCGGGCTCAAGCCTGGGGTCGACGTCATTGCCCCATTGTCGGGCCAGGCCGCCCGGCTCGCCACGCGCCGAGAACTCAGACTCGGTAACCGGCCTTGCGCAGTGCCTCGGCCATCGCGCCCCCGGCGGGCGGCCGCCCGTCCCGGTGGCGTCCCTGCCTGCCTTGCCCCTGCTTGCCCTTGCCGGCACGGCCCTGACCTCGTCGACCGTCGCCCCGGCGGCTGGGCCTGCGGCCGTCCCCGGCCGCGCCGGGCTCGTCGTCGAGCCGCAGGGTGAGCGAGATGCGCTTGCGCGTCACGTCGACGTCGAGCACCTTGACCGTCACCACGTCACCGGATTTGACGACGTCGCGCGGGTCGGCGACGTAGTCGTGGGACATGGCGGACACGTGCACGAGACCGTCCTGGTGAACGCCGATGTCGACGAACGCGCCGAACGCCGCCACATTGGTCACCACGCCTTCCAACCGCATGCCCGGCTTGAGGTCGGCCAGGGTGTCGACGCCCTCGGCGAACGTCGCCGTCTTGAACTCGGGCCGCGGGTCCCGGCCGGGCTTCTCCAGCTCGGCGAGGATGTCGGTGACCGTCGGCAGGCCGAACTTCTCGTCGACGAACGTCTCCGGCTGCAGCGAGCGCAGAGTGCGGGAGTCACCGATGAGTTCGCGAATCCCCAGGCGGGTGTGGTCGAGGATGCGCCGCACCACCGGGTACGACTCGGGGTGGACGGCCGAGGCGTCCAGCGGGTCGTCGCCGTCGGGGATCCGCAGGAAGCCCGCGCACTGCTCGAACGCCTTCGGGCCGAGCCTTGGTACGTCCTTGAGCGCCGTCCGGGTGCGGAAGGGACCGTTCGCGTCGCGGTGGGCGACGATGTTCTCCGCCAGTCCGGTGCCGATGCCCGACACACGGGCCAGCAGAGGAGCCGACGCGGTGTTGAGGTCGACCCCCACCGCGTTCACACAGTCCTCCACGACGGCGTCGAGCGACCGCGACAGCTTCGACTCGGCCACGTCGTGCTGGTACTGCCCGACCCCGATGGACTTGGGGTCGATCTTCACGAGCTCGGCCAAGGGGTCCTGGAGCCTGCGGGCGATGGAGACGGCGCCGCGCAGCGACACGTCGAGGTCGGGCAGCTCCCGCGCCGCGTAGGCGGACGCCGAGTACACCGACGCGCCCGCCTCCGACACCACGATCTTGGTGATGCCGAGATCGGGGTGTCGTTTGACGAGTTCACCCGCGAGCTTGTCGGTCTCGCGCGACGCGGTGCCGTTGCCGATGGCGATCAGCTCGACGGCGTGTGCGCGCGCCAGACGTTCCAGGGTCGCCAGCGCCTCCTCCCAACGGCCCTGCGGCTGGTGCGGGTAGATCGTGTCGGTGGCGACGACCTTGCCGGTGCCGTCGACGACCGCCACCTTGACGCCGGTGCGGTAGCCGGGGTCGAGCCCCATGGTCGGCCGGGTCCCGGCCGGCGCGGCGAGCAGCAGGTCGCGCAGGTTGGCGGCGAACACGCGCACGGCCTCGTCCTCGGCCGCCTGCCGCAGTCGCATGCGCAGGTCGATACCGAGGTGCAACAGGATCTTCGTGCGCCACGCCCAGCGCACCGTGTCGAGCAGCCAGCGGTCGGCCGGGCGGCCCTCGTCGGAGATGCCGTTGCGCTCGGCGATGCGGGTCTCGTAGTGGCCGGCCTCGCCGCCGGGCTCGGTGGGTTCGGTGGTGAGGTCGAGGATCTCCTCCTTTTCCCCACGGAACAGCGCGAGGACGCGGTGGGACGGCAGCTTCGACAGCGGCTCCGCGAAGTCGAAGTAGTCGGCGAACTTGGCGCCCTCGGTCTCCTTGCCCTCCCGGACCTTCGACGTCAACCATCCTTGCGACCACATGGTCTCGCGGAGCTCACCGATGAGGTCGGCGTCCTCGGCGAACCGCTCCACGAGGATGGCGCGCGCGCCGGCGAGCGCGGCGTCGACGTCGGCGACGCCCGCGTCGGGATTCACGTACGCCTCGGCGGCGGTCTTCGGGTCTTGGGTGGGATCGGACAGCAGGCCGTCCGCCAACGGTTCGAGCCCGGCCTCGCGGGCGATCTGAGCCTTCGTGCGCCGCTTGGGCTTGTAGGGCAGGTAGATGTCCTCCAGGCGGGCCTTCTCCTCGGCAGCCATGATCCTGGCTTCGAGTTCCTCGGTGAGCTTGCCCTGCGAGCGGATGGATTCGAGGATCACCGTGCGCCGTTCCTCCAGCTCGCGCAGGTACCGCAGGCGCTCCTCAAGGGTGCGAAGCTGGGTGTCGTCGAGGCCGCCGGTCACCTCCTTGCGGTAGCGCGCGATGAACGGCACCGTCGAGCCGTCGTCCAGCAGGGCCACGGCGGCGCGGACCTGCTCGGGGCGGACGCCGAGCTCGCCGGCGATCTTGTCATGAAGGGACGTCCTGTCTGCCACGACACCGAATTGTGCCTGCCGGGCCCGGCGCTCATGATGACCCCATGGCCGAAACCGGCGTGGCGCGTCCGGCCGAGGGCAAGCCACGCAGCCACGAAGTCACCGACGGCCCCGAACGCACGGCGGCTCGGGCCATGCTGCGCGCCGTGGGCATGGGTGACGCCGACTTCGCCAAGCCCCAGGTGGGCGTCGCCTCGTCGTGGAACGAGATCACCCCGTGCAACCTGTCGTTGCGCCGCCTCGCGGAGGCGAGCAAGCAAGGGGTCCACGCGGGCGGCGGCTACCCGCTGGAGTTCGGCACGCCGTCGGTCTCCGACGGGATCAGCATGGGGCACCGCGGCATGCACTTCTCCCTCGTGTCGCGGGAGGTCATCGCCGACTCGGTGGAGACCGTGCTGGAGGCCGAGAGGCTCGACGGCGCCGTGTTGCTGGCGGGGTGCGACAAGAGCCTGCCCGGAATGCTGATGGCGGCCGCCCGTGTCGACGTGGCGGCCGTGTTCGTGTACGCGGGCTCCACGCTTCCCGGCCGCCTCGACGGCCGGGAGGTCACCATCGTCGACGCGTTCGAGGCGGTCGGTGCGTGTGCGCGCGGGTTGCTGAGCAGGGAGGAGCTCGACCGGGTGGAGCGCGCCGTGTGCCCCGGCGAGGGCGCGTGCGGCGGCATGTACACCGCCAACACGATGGCGTGTGCCGCCGAGGCCCTGGGGATGTCGCTGCCGGGCTCGGCGAGTCCACCCTCGGTGGACCGCCGCCGTGACGGCTTCGCCCGCGCGAGCGGGGAGGCGGTGGTCGAGTTGCTGCGCCGGGGGATCACCGCACGCGACGTCCTCACGCGGGAGGCGTTCTGCAACGCCATCGCGGTGGTGATGGCGTTGGGTGGGTCGACCAACGCGGTGCTGCACCTGTTGGCCCTCGCGCACGAGGCCGAGGTTCCCCTGTCGCTCGACGACTTCTCGCGGATCGGGGACCGGGTCCCGCACCTGGCGGACGTGAAACCGTTCGGGCGGCATGTCATGACCGCCGTGGACCGGGTCGGCGGGGTCCCGGCGGTGATGAAGGCGTTGCTCGACGCGGGACTGCTCCACGGCGACTGTCTCACCGTCACGGGGAGGACGGTGGCGGAGAACC